>JBGCFE010000260.1:0-28945 GCA_045106775.1 Halioglobus sp. | reverse complement strand
GGAGTCACCCATGGCTTTGGTCTGGGCTTGGCAATCGTTAAGCGAATAATGGATTTGCACGGTGGCGAAGTCGTTTTGCAAAACCGCAACAGCGGCGGCGCAGATATCGGCTTGTATTGGCCGCTCTAGACTAAGTTCTAGCTTGGCACTAAAAGAGGCAGCCCTAGAAAAGCTCACCGCCCTGAGCGGGCTGCGAAATACTGCCGGTTTCAAAGTATGCTCTGTTGCTGTGCAGTCTAGTACTCTGGTGGAAACACCTTCGGGGTTACTAGTATGGCTAGCACTAATATAGCTCGAACAACCAACGGTTTGCCTCGCTCTTTCAGACGAGCGATAACATGCGCGTCACTGTCACTGCTAGTAATGTCTTGCACTCACCCGATTGAAATCACTGGTGAGGGGGATGTGATTTCGCTCACCGGAGAACGAGATTGCATTTTGGAGGCCCAGCCGTGCAACCACATTATCGCGGGGAACTATATTGAGAGTTACACTGCGCAACCAAGAGACGGCTACTCGTTTTCGCACTGGGAAGGCTGCCTCACTCGAACCGGCAACTGTAACTTTTATATTGGTGCGGCCACTGTACGCGAAGCATGGGGCGCAACAGCTCCGCCATTACGAGCAGTTTTTCTCGAAACTGGCATCAACAACGGCAATGTAATCGCAGCGATAAGTGCATCGCGCACAACCTGCGTGTCTCCTTGCACGGTTGTATTCTCTGCAGAGAATACAACTGATACTAACCGCAGCGCAGAGGATAGCTGGCAAGATCTTGGATACCACTTCAATTTCGACGACCCCGGCAGCGGAAGCCACGCTACCACCGGCCTACCCAGAAACGAACAGTTAGGTGGGCCGCTAGCCGCTCACACTTTTGTTTGTACACAAAGCACTAGCTGCACCTATTCTGTGGGCGTGCGCGCGCAAAATCCTGAGAGCGAGTTCGACGATGCGTTCATCAATGTCTCGGTGGAGCCGGCATCTGTGCGCTATAGCGCAACAGCGACAGTGTGCGTCTCCGGCGAAGGTAATTTCATTGGCTGCCCAGAGGGTGCTGCGCACGTCTCCACCCTACCCACACCCACTGGCTATGATGGTAGACGCATTCTTCTTAGACGCGGTGAGACCTTTGAGCCTGTCTGTATCGATTACTCTGCCGCAAACGTTTTGGTGGAACCGTTTGGCGCTATGGGTGACGGCCGCCCGGAAGTGACGGGAATATCAGGCATCGGCGTAGACAGGCGATGCCTGGATCATATCCCCAACGACTTGCTGATCGGTGCAACTGACGGCAGCAGCGGTTACCCACAGCAATGGGCCAACCAAATTACGCTGACTGGGTTGCGCATGACCTACGTGGCCTTTGGTATGTCGTACACGCACGTGTCACTGCATGATATTGACATGCTGCATGAAGACTCACCTACCGGTGGCGCTGTTAGCCTGGTACAAAATACTAGAGCATGCTTAAACTCTGGGAGCCTTTCCTGCGAAAACGTTCCTTACCCCGTGGGGGCTTACTTATCGGCAGTAAATATCACGCAATCCGAAGCTGAAGTTTCAGCCATAGCAGCACCCTTTGGCGTAAACATTGGCGCGTTTAATTGCCCAATTATTAACTGGCTTACCGTACTGGAATCTACGGCGCGCAACAGTATTGAACACAACTTTCGATCAGAAGGGACATGGCGCGCATTCCACGGCCACAACGTGCTGGCTGGCCACCATCATCGCGACCCTCCGGGTAGTGGCGTGCGCCAGAAAATCACTATTCGAGCCTGTGGCGCTGCGGAAATCGACCCAGAGACTGCGGTATACCGACACAATACCGACGACGAAGAGGGCCCAATGACACGCTATACCGTTATTGCCGATAACATTCTGGGGAGCGTCGATGATTTCGGATTTGGTGCACGGCTAACCATGGCTCCCACTCAAGCGAGTTCTGCTGAAGTGGTAAGTTACGGAATCGCCGAGCGCAATACCTTTCTAGAGCCGAATGATATTTCACTGGCAACCGACGATGGCCGTCTAAGCGGTTACAACCTGGCCTGCCGCAACAACACAGAAGCCACGCCAGGCGTACGGCGCGGCTGCATTGACACTGGCCAGAACGCTGTACCTGCGCAATGGTATACACCAGCCGCTCTAGAGGACACTATTCCGCCTTTACCACTACCACCTCAGCGCCCATAACTAACGTATCGCTAACAACGTCGTCGACTCAGAGATTACAATGATAGAAATAGTAAAACAGCAATTGGACGTAGGGCTGCTATCATCAAATCGTGCGGTTGTAGATTTTTGGCGCGATGAAGCAGAGCTACAATTTGATCATGTATTACCGGTAATGAAAGGGCATGACCAGTATCGCTTTGAAGAACGGGGTTCAGTCATTAAAGTGAACATTCGCCCGGCTCAAAAAGGAAACACGCGTTCTGGGATTGAGGAGCTCTTAATCGCACGTGCTGAGTTATCCACACCAAGATCGATGAAAGATCCGGACGGAAATCTAATGACCTTTGTACCCAGCGGCACTCAGGGCATCACTCAAGTCGGCGTAAGAATCGCTGTGCGCAATTTGCGACGAACGATGGAGCATTACCGCGACGTACTGGGCTTTAGCGAGGAAGGGAATGACCGGGTACGCTGCGGAGATACAGTTCTGCTTTTCGAAGAACGCGCTGATGCTCCGAGTAACTACGGCCACGCAGAGCGCGGCTGGCTTTACCTGACAGTTCAAGTACGCAACTGCGACGCAGAGACGGCACGCGTAGAGAAACTCGGCGCTCGAGTGGCATCGGCACCACGCACACTGGGAAAAGTTGCTCGGATGGCAATGGTGATGGATCCAGATGGCAATCTGCTAGAAATTTCGCAACGGGCGTCGCTGACCGGAACACTTTCGAGCACTAACTCGTAAACAAACAAGCTATTCGTCAATTGGCGGGCGATGATCGGCTTGCTAGCCCAGAGCGTTTTATGTCATTCGGCAAATGTTATCGGTATACGAAGTGTTGCGTCGTCTTCAGTTAAACCCGCGTCATTCACGGTTACGAAACAGGCGTTCGCACTATCGCAAACACCATTACCAATTGCGCCGGTGTAAACAGTGAGTTCAGCGCTTCCCATGCCATCCAGGCTTGGTTGAAACAAACGGGCCCTGCCTATGTCGCATCCGGCTGAGCCGCTGCTCAGATCGCCGGTGCATTGGAGAACATTGGCCGACCCGTCAGGTAAAAAACCTTGCCAAGACACAGTAATCACCTGGCCGTCAGTGAGGTTAGTATCGGCACTAACGAACGCCTGGCGGTTTGTCTCAGGCTCAGGCAGTTCAGGCACTGGATCGTTGGATGCTTCATCAGGCGCCCAGAACATGGCCGACAGTTCTGGCGTTGTGTATTGGGTAAGACGCTCCCACCGAAAAGCTAAACTACGTAGCGCGCCATCTAAAAAATCTGCGGCCGCCGGCGCAAGTACTGCAAACGCCTCATCCTCCAAGCTCAAAAACGAGCCGTGATCCGCCTGAGGAAACGAGAGAAAACCTCGCGGCGGCAAGAGCTCATTGGTCGTTCGAACCGACTGGTTATAGTTGATCAACGGATCCTTTATGCCGTGAACGACCAGCATAGGCGGTGTGTTCAACAAATCGTACTCGCCGCCTGCAAAGGGCGATGCGACACCTGCGAGAATAATGGCAGCGCCCACTCGTGCATCGCGACAGCAGGAGTGCGCTACTAGTCCGTAGGTCGTAATGGCTCCGTTAGAGTGGCCGCCCGCCGCAATTTTTGTGGCGTCGATAGCGCCCTCCAAAAGCCGCCCATCACTTGCTGATGCAGTTAGCATCTCATCAATAATAAAGCTAACGTCGCCGGGCTGATTCTGCACATCCTGCCCAAGCGGGCCGCCTGGCGTGCCAGTATTGGTAAGAGGAAAGTTGGGCACAGCGACAACATACCCACGCGACGCAAGCGCCTGCGCGAGCGGCAGCAGATTACTGGCTGAGCCACCAAGTCCGTGGGATAACACCAACAGTGGGTAAGGTGCCGCAAACCGGTACACAGGCGCATTCGGCATAAGCTCGCCGCCAGAAGCCCCTTCAGTGGGGTACACAATCGTGATTTCAAGTATGCGCTGTGATGAAGCGGGCACCGTATCATGTGCAATGGTTGGGCGAGATGCATCCACCAAGGTCTGCTGGGTTACACCCACGGCGTGATCGTGATAGATAACAGCAGAGCCAATTTGGTCGTTGTTGCTGTCAGAGCAAGCAATCAAAGACAGCAGTAGTGCGGCCGCTAACAGGCGTAACCATCGAATTGCAATGAAGGATGTAAACGGTGTCTGATCAGGCATTGTGAAATTCCCAAAGCGTTTAGATCTAACAGTCTTACCGGCTTAAATTGACAAGGAAAAAGACGGTGCGAAGCACTACAGATGCGGAGTCTGATTGTTTAGCCCTACACTATCACAGGAACTAAACGGGTGTTCGCCGGAAGACACTCGTTTACTTCATTCGTAACAACAACCTATTATCCCAACCTTAATCACGTTAGACATAACAAGGGGCTACCCGAGCGGGCTAAAGATGCCACCAGAAGCTAACCTAAAAGAACCTGACCTCACAAATCAGGCGATCAAAAAGACCTCCTTATGCTGGAACTGTGCCAGCGACGCATCCGAGCCGATCTTTATAGCGCGTGATTTCGATACGGCACTGCAAAGCTTCCCGATTCGTAGTTGCTCTCAATGCGGACTCGTTTACTCCGCCAACATCGGCGACGGTGTACTTGAAGCCGCATATTCACGCGCCTACTACGGCTCTGAGAAAGCCAAATTCGTTCCAGTCGTTGAGGCCATCGTTCGTTTCGGGCAACGACGGCAAGCGCAGAGTATTATCAAAAAATACAGGCGCAATGCGGGTGCAAAGGCCACTAACGAATTAGCAGTACTCGACATCGGCTGCGGCCGAGGGCTGTTGTTACAAGCATTCGCACAACTTGGCGCAAACTGCCTCGGCATCGAACGCGATGAATTCCCAGGAAGCAAACCAAAGGGTGTTGAGCTTCATGTTGGAAGCGTGTCGGACTCAGCACTGACAGGCCGCCGGTTTGACATCATTGTTATCTGGCATGTCCTTGAACACATCACAGATTTGGGACAACTATTCGATGAGCTTCCAAAGCACCTAAACCCAGGCGGGCTGCTAGTGATCTCGGTTCCCAATTTTTCGAGCTGGCAAAGCCAGCTATTCAAACGCCACTGGTTTCACCTGGATATTCCCAGACACGTCACCCATTTCGAGAAGCCATGGCTCGACGAAAAGCTTTCGGAGCTGGGCCTAGTTGTGGTCGATAGCAATACGTTTACTGCAACGCAGAATGTATACGGTTTTTTGCAAAGCACACTGAATGCCATTTTCCCAGAAAAGCCAAACAGACTTTATCATTTGTTAACACGCGGGCGTGGCGCACGAGAACGCGTGTCGCTCATCGGTTGGGGAGTATTGGCTGCTGCACTTATGCCCATCGCAATTCTTGAAACAATACTGGCTGAACTTGCCGGGCGCGGAGCCACTTTGACCAGTTACGCCATAAAGGAAAAACAAAGGAAGAACTAAAATCGAACTATGAGTGCCTATAAGCGGGGAGTTCGCCTGAACATTCCAACGGCAGCAAGGCCAAAGCCCATTAGCATCAAAGGTGCCGGTACGGAGACTGTGCCAACACGGTTGGTGAGAAAATTGGGGCCAAAGTAGGATTGCTCCCCAATCGAATTGTTAGGTAGTGCCAGTGGCCCGCCCGTATTCTGGAAGCGTGATTCTATCCAGCCAATACTTGAAATTGTGGAGATCGAGTCTGCACGCAAGATCATGCGATCAACCTGGAGATTCGTAGCGGCAATCACGTAGCCACCCGCTGCACTGAGCAGTACGTCGGCGATATCCATATACCGAAAACCGTCGATAAGCTCGGCTGCCATGCCTGCAGGTATCGTCACCGACGTCAGCAGTGAGCCCTCGGCATTCCACACACCCACTTCATGACGTTCTACGAGGCCATCACTGCCGAAATCAAAAAAACCCAACGCATCCACAGTTGTGTCTTCGAATACATCGAACTCCCAGCCATAGACAAACGTGCCGCTGGGGTTGCTGCCTTCAATACCGCCCGAAATCGATAACGCAGGCATAGCTGCTGCTTGAAATGAGACAAAGAAACTAACAATGCACAGTGAAATGCCTAGAAAGCCATTTTTCATAGTAATACCTGACAGGGCCACAGAGGGTAGTTTAAATAGTAAAGCAACTTGCGGGCCATATTCATAAGCGATTGAATTTTATGGGATAAGAAAATCTATTAGTAAAATTCTTACGCAAAATGTAATAAAAGCTGACGTTAGTAGCGTGCAAAATCACGATATGCACGCTCGCAACAGGCCTCTTCTACCGATCACACATCAGCAACCGGGCGCGCTTCATACATCGTGTAAATTAGCAGGCCGGTCTCGGTATCTACCTGCCCAGCTGACACGGCCTGCATACCATTAAGCCACGCGTATTTTTCAGAACCCGTCTCAAACGTGGGCGCCACGGCGATCAAGCCTGTTTCTGCATTCATTCGCCCTGTGTACTCAACATATATGTAAGCACCGTCATCTGTTTTAAGTGTAAGACGCACATCGAGGGCAGCCAAAGAGCCGTCTTCACTGAAAGTAGCCCAATCGGCTGCATCGTTGGTGGCCAGTTCGGCGTTGATACGCTCCCCGCTGACCTTTACAGAAGGTACGTCGATTACCAGGCGTGACCCTTTAATTCCACCACCTACAACAACCGGCTCTCCAAGCTGTACCTCAATGGTCGCCAGAGGATGAAGTTCAATTTTAGGCATAGCGTGAATCCTTTTTTAATTAAAATGAAAAAGCAAAATCATTAGCATCAACAACTGCGTTTTCTTGGAACTACCCGGTACCAATGCCCACCTGCAAAGACGGGCGCTTACTGGGCATAAGCAGTGGTTTCTTCTCTGGGATCGCCCGCTGCAATGAGGGCACCATCAGCCGTTTTGATAATAGCGCCTACAGCTCCAAAATCTTTATCCCACTTGGGGCTTTCAATAACGTCATAGCCACGTTGGCGTAGACCTTGGGCACTAGTAGCGTACAAATCATGCTCCAGGCGGAGCCCGGCGGCAACCGACTCATGCGGCGAAAACGACGAAGGCGAATTAATACTGTAGAACCTTGGCGCACTAATCGCTTGCTGTAAGCTCATCTCGAAAAGCGTCATGTTTAAAAAAACCTGCACAAGCGCCTGCGCCGGCATATCTCCGCCGGGCGTACTGAATGCCATATGGAACTGGCCGTTTCTAAACAAAATCACAGAATGCGGGGTAATCCTTGGGCGCTTGCCTGGCTCCAGCGCATTCACATGCAGTGGATCAAGGCGGAATTGAGTCATGCGATCACCCAGGTTAATGCCCGTTTCTGGCAGCATTGGGCTCTTGGGGAAATCAGACGGCGTGATAACAACAGCGTTGCCCTGCCTATCGACTACGGCCAGTTGCGACGTATCTTGCCCCACCGCAAATTGAATAGCGCTGTCTTTGTTCGCCATTTTTTTCGGTTTTTCTGAAAGAACATCAAAAGCCGGATTCAGAGCTGCCTGGGCATCGGTTCGAACACCTCCGTAACCAGCAATCTCTCCGGCAGCAATGGGCGCCTGATACGCTTCTTCGCTCATCAGCTCGTGGCGTTCTAGTGCGTATTTCCGGCTGAGCAAACGAGCCAATGGAACATCAACAAAACTTGGGTCGCCAATGTAAGTATCGCGATCGCTCATGGCCAATTCGATCGCCTGGGTAACGGTATGAATGTACTCGGGGCTATTGTGCTCCATGCTTGCGATTTGCGTTTGCTGTAGCACGTTAAGAATCAATGGCTCCATAACACTTTGCGACCATGTGCCATTACCCAACCAGGTGTATTCATTTAGCGAAAATTCAATGGGGCTTTCCCAACCTCCGCGATAGCCACGCAGATCCTCTATAGTGATCAGCCCACTATGGGATGTGTGAAAATCCGCAATATTCTCTGCAATGGAGCCACTATAGAAGTATTCGCGAATCGCGCCTATGGCTTCTACCCTGCCCTTACCCAAACGCAGTACTTGGGTTTCAACATCGACCAGCGTTTGAAGCGTTTTTGCGAGTTCAGGAAACACTGTTTTTTGATGCAGCTGGAAAGGCTGCCACCAACCATTGCGCAGCCAAACCTTGGCCGTTGAAGGCATCAGAATTCGCATTCCCAAACGCTCGTACCATGCCAGATCTAGATTGCGAAGCATGATCTTGTGCATTGCAAAGCCTTCTTGCGCTACCGCTATCGCTGGCGCAGCCAGCTCGCGCAGAGGCAAGGTACCGCATTCTTTCATCAATGCTGTAATGACATCTAAACCCGCTGGAATCAGTTGCGCACTAATACCGAGGCTCGGGATGTAGCTGTGCCCATCGTCGGTAAAATAGTTGATATTGGCTTTTGCAGGAGCGGTGCCAACACCAATATAGGATTTCACTTCTTGTGTTGTGCTATTGAAATACAGCGTTGGCGCAACGCCACCAAACGCAGCGGCTTCGCCGTGGGTAACGTTAATCAGCAGTAGCGCTGTAACTGCTGCGTCACAGGCGGTGCCACCGTCTTTCAGCACTTGAGCGGCCGCCTCTGTTGCCCACGGCGTACCGGTAACTACTGCAAATTCTCGCCCCAGCGCAGCCCGCTTTTCTGTGCCAGTGGTACCCTGATACGCCAAAATTTCTGGGCGGGTGCTAAACACCAATACGACAAAGCAGCCGAACAAAAACAATGCAAAGGCAGAAAGCCCACGGGCGAAGGGTTTCAACATAGAAAATTATTCACTTGAGAACCCATGGCCTACTTTTGATCTGATGCCGGCTTAACTTCTCTTTCATATGAGGTTAACGCTAGTCTAACCTTGCACCCCCATCGACATTGATTGTTTGCCCTGTGACATAGCTGGCGTCTTTAGAGCATAGAAACGACACCACCGAGGCCAACTCAGAAACATCACCCTGGCGCCCCATCGGGATAAAACTTTTCAACTGCTCTTTAAACGAACCGTCGGGTAACTGATAAGCCTTCGTGGCACGCGCGATAGTGCCGTCCATCATGTCAGTATCGTGAGAGCCGGGGCTAACACAGTTAACGCGAATGCCCGTTTGAGCCAGCTCCAATGCAAGTTGCTGTGTTAAACCGATAACGCCAAACTTCGACGCACAATAAGCACCATAGTCCTGCAGGCCGACACGGCCCGCGAGTGAGGCGATCATCACAATCGCACCCCCATTGACACAATCGCGCATTAGGCGGCCGCCGTATTTAGTGACTAGAAACACGCCATTCACGTTCACATCCATGGTTTGAAGCCAAACGTCTTCGTCGGTATCCAAAATAGGTGAAGCGCCCGCCTCGCTAGGCACACCGGCATTGTTCACAATGATATCGAGCCGGCCAAATTCAGATTTAACGGTGTCGATCATCGCCATTACTTGATCTTTACTGGTGACATCGCAGTCAACCGCTAGCGCGCGCCGGCCCTTGCTCTCAATCTCTTTGGCCAGTGAGCTAACGCCTTCCCAGCCCATTTCCTGTTCGTGCGCGGGGAATGAGCTTGCTCCTGGCGGGCGCCCGCTGATGACAATATCGGCACCATCCTCAGCCAGCCTCAATGCAATGGCTCGACCAATACCGCGAAAACGCGCAGCGCCTGTAATCAGTGCTACTTTGCCATTCAGGCCCTTGGCATCTGTCATCGAGAACTCCTATTTTTATGTCTGATTTTAGGTATGGTAATCGTTAAGGTTAAAGGTAAGGTAACCCGAACAGTGACACCAAGAACACAAAAGGTAAGAGAATGGATCTGAACTTACAAGGTAAGCGAGTGATTGTTTCAGGCGGCAGCCGCGGCATAGGCCTAGCCATCGTCAGCCGCTTTTTGGAGGAAGGCGCTCACGTGGCCTTTTTCGCGCGTGGTGTAGAAGGGGTTGATCAGGCACTCGCGCAATTGCAGAAGCAAATCGGTTCTTCTGAATCAAACATTTTTGGCGCAGCTGTTGATGCAGCAAACCATGCAGCGGTGCATGAATGGGTTGAATCTGCGGCACAACAGATGGGCGGCATTGATATCGTCATCAACAATACGAGTGCCTCGGCCAGCATTGAATGGAACGACGAAGCATGGCGCAATAGTTTTGACGTTGACCTAATGGCGGCAGTCACCATGAATGAAAGTGCACTGCCCTACCTCGAAAAATCCTCAAGCGCGGCCATTTTACAAGTGGCCACGGTGACTGCGTTTGAGCACCACCACATGTCGGTGTGCCCCAGTTATGGTGCATTGAAAGCAGCTACCGTGAATTACTCAGCGCAGCTAGCCCAGAATTGGGGAGAAAAGGGAATTCGCTCTAACAGCGTCTCTCCTGGCCCTATCTATATTGAAGGAGGCGCCTGGCATGGCATCAAAGAAAACTACAAAGATCTTTACGAACGTGACCGTCTTGCGCACCCCCAGCAGCGTTTAGGCAGCGCAGAGGAAGTTGCCAATGTTGCTGTCTTTGTCTGCAGCCCCGCAGCCAGCTGGGTGAATGGAGAAAATGTGGTTGTCGACGGCGGGTTTACCAATCGCGTTGGTTTTTAAGGCGCACTAACACTTGTAAAGCCGGCTTGGCTTTCTAATACTGGGTTTGGAATACACAAAGCAGGATATAAAAGCATGTACGACATAGTAATTCGCGGCGGTAAGGTATACGACGGATCAGGCGATACACCGGTTCTAGCCGATGTGGCAATCGATGGCGAAAAAATCGCAAAGATTGGCAAGATCGAGGCCTCAGGCAGGGAAGAAATAGATGCTACCGGTAAGATAGTCACTCCAGGCTTCGTTGACATTCACACCCACTTTGATGGGCAGGTCACCTGGGATCCTCTGCTCGCACCGTCTTCTTACCACGGTGTGACCACCATCGTTACCGGCAACTGCGGCGTTGGCTTTGCGCCCTGCAAGCCAGAGCAGCGCGATTGGTTGATTGGGCTCATGGAAGGCGTAGAGGATATTCCTGGCACAGCACTGCATGCCGGCATCCAATGGGATTGGGAGAGCTTTCCAGAGTATCTTGATGTGCTGGCGGAGAAACCGATGGCGCTAGATGTAGGCACCCAAATTCCGCACGGCGCCGTACGCGCCTATGTTATGGGCCAGCGTGGTGCAGATCATGAGGTTGCAACAGCGGGTGAAATTAGCGACATGGCAAACATTGTCGCAGACGCTATTCAGGCAGGCGCATTAGGCTTCAGTACGTCGCGCACAGAAAAGCACAAAGATTCCAGCGGCGCGCTAACCCCTACCATCACTGCACATGAAGACGAGCTCTTAGGCATAGCACGCGCAGTAGGCGAGACGGGTACCGGTGTGCTGCAGGGCATTTCAGATTTCTATAACTTTGACGCCGAGTTTGAACTGTTTAAAAAAATGTCTAAGGAATCAGGCCGCCCGATCTCTCTCACCGTCGAACAGCAAGATGCACGCCCTGAATGGTGGACGCAGTTGCTAGACGGCATTACCGCAGCGCAAGCCGAAGGCGTAGATATGTATGGCCAGGTGCCGCCCCGGGCAACCGGCGTACTGCTAGGGCTCACTGCCACCTTGAACCCGTTCACTCTCTATGAGGTTTACCACGAAATAGCGTCGCTACCGTTAGCTGAGCAAGTGGCGATCATGCGCACAGACGATTTTCGAAAACGTCTACTAGCCTCCCCAAAGGTAGATTTGGGCGTGCCGCTAGTGCATGAGATTCTCTACAGCTTCGAAAAGCTCTTTCGCCTGGGTGATCCTGCTAATTACGAGCCAGACCCTTCAAACTCGTTTGCCGGAATGGCACAACAGCAAGGCACCACTCCTCAAGCGCTTATTTACGACGCACTGCTGGAGAAGGAAGGCACCGCACTGCTATATCACCCACTGTTTAACTACGAAAACGGAAACCTTGATCACGTTAAAACCATGCTCGACCACCCCTTCACGTTCTCGGGCCTGGGCGACGCTGGCGCGCATTGCGGTGCGCTTTGTGACGCGAGCTTTCCAACCACGCTCATTCAGCACTGGGGCAGAGACAGAGATCGCGGTGACAAAATTCCACTGCAGACCTTGGTAAAAATGCAAACGTCCGACACTGCGAAACAGCTGGGGCTGTTAGACCGCGGCCTTCTAAAGCCAGGGTATAAGGCAGACGTGAACATTATCGATTTCGACGGCCTTACGCTGCATGAGCCAGAAGTTGTAAACGACCTACCCGCCAACGGTAGGCGCCTTATCCAGAAAGCTACCGGCTATGAATACACACTCATTGCTGGGAAGGTGGCTTTTAGAAACGGTGAATCCACAGGCCAATTAAATGGCAAGTTGATTCGCGGGTTTCAAAGCGCCCCGCACTAGCCTAGTTTCTGCCACCTAGTTTGGGGAACAGTTTGCCGACCTTCGCGCGATACTGAAGATAGCTGCTGCCGTGCACGGCTATCAAATCGCGCTCTTCAAACCAAAGGCCGATAAAAATATACGCCGTGAATCCAACGCTTAGCACTAACTGAGTGTTTGTCATTACCGGCGTTGCCCAAACACCAACCAGTACGCCGGTTTGAATAGGGTGCCGTACATATTCATAGATGGTTCTCTGCACAAACGCTAGCGGTGCTCGCTCCAGATTTTTGTAATGCATAAAAACCTGCCGCAGGCCAAAAAGGTCAAAGTGGTTTATCGCAAAAGTAGAACCAATGCATAACACCCAGCTAAACCCAAACAAAGACCACAGCGCAATCTCCGCCCAAACCATCTCAATCTGCCATAGCGTTCCCGGAACAGTGGCCCAATAACCGACCATCGCAATACTACTTAAGCCTGCAATGAGAACATAAGTAGGCCGCTCAGCTGGCTCCGGAATCAACTTTGTGATGATGGCTTTGAAACTCGGACGAGCCATAACCGAATGCACAACGCCCCAGAGAAATACCAAACCCAGATTCCAGGCAACTGGGTGATTCCACTCACGGACGCCTTCATACATAAAACCCCATGGAACATAGCCCGGCAATGCGGCGATTATTCCCAGAAGGCCCAACACTCCCAGTAAGTAGCTCACAACTCCGTATAGTAAAACGATTAATCTAGACACACTTTTCTCCCTTGAATTTCACTTTGTCTGTCGCACACAGAAGCTCTCTCCTGATGCGCACAGAGTAGGCAAACCCCTACAAGGAAAATACTGCGGATGCCGTAGCATCTAACTACGTATTACGTAGTTAGATGCTACGGGAGAACTTAACAGGAGACATTGCCGAGAAATCACTACTGTTTCAAGGTGCGGAGGCCTGGCTGGCTTCTTCATTTTCCATTGGCCGCACATCCGCATAGCTAGAGCGTGGAAACCATCGCTGTGCGCTACTGACTATCTGGCGTTCACCCGTAAGAATGACGTTTTTAGTCTTTAGCTGCTCTGTGAGACTGGCATCCCCCATCCATGTAGCAGCCAGGGCATCCAGCGTTGAAGTGACATAAACATCGACTTCCAACCCAGGGTCTTCGTTGCATAGATCCACTGAGGGGCGGCCGCCGCTTGCTGCGCGATCAGCAATCAACCACCATTTTTGCGCCTCTGTCAGATCACCAAAAATAACACACAAGACCGTTTTTCCATCGGGTAATTGCGCGACTTCCAGAGTGCGATGAAAATCCCACATGAAACTACCCACATCTAAATCAATATCGCAAAGCTGATCTCTGGCCCATCGAAGACCCCAACGCGCCAATGAATCCATGATAGGCGCCAACTCTAAACCAGATGATGTTAAGCGATACTCACCCCCTTTCTGCCCGGCTACTTTTTTGTGGATAAGTAGGCCATTTGCTTCCATTTGTTTGAGCCGGCCACTCAACACCGTGGGCGATATACGTGGTACAGCACGCTGAAACTGGTTGTAGCGCGTGGAACCAAACATAAGTTCTCGTAAAATGAGCAGCGTCCACTTATCGCCGATAATCTCCGAAGCCTTGATAGTAGGGCACAAACTTCCCGAATCATTCATTGTTGTCTCCTTTAGCGCGCAGCCCGAACCGTACTTGCTACGCAATGCGTAGTGGATGCCTACGCAATACGAAGTATTTTCCCCGTTGGTAATACCCTACCTTGAAACCTGAACCCAACATCAAGGTACTAACAGGATGAATACAAGCAACTTAAACACAAAAAAAACAAAGACTATCAATACGGCCATCAGCACCGCCAGCGCTACTAGCGTCAATATGTCTGAACGCCAAGCGCCGCTCTACGAACTGTATGCCAAAAATCCTGCCGCCGCATGGGTAGAGGATTATGCTATCACCACATCGGCTAGAACGCCCGCCAGTGATCCTCTACGCGCTGATCTGAATTTTAGGCAATCTAGAGACACGCACTTGCCAGTAGGCGTTCACAAGGCTGTGGGCGGAGACGGCGACCTCCCCTGCCCCGGTGACATTCTCTGCGGTGCGCTTGCAGCCTGCCTAGACTCAAGCATACGCATCATCGCAAACCGTCTGGGCGTGAAATTAGTAGCGCTAGAAGTGGAGGTAAGAGGCAACGCAGATGTCCGTGGCGCTTTGCGGGCGGAGGATTCATGCCCAGTTGCCTTTCAGTCACTGAACACCCACGTAAACATAGAGGCGGCTGCAGAAGTAGACGAAGTGCTCGTAAAACAACTACTGAAAGCGGCCGAGTACAGTTGTGTGGTTTTGCAAACAATACGTTCCATTCCACAGACACCGCTAACTGCATCTATCAATCGCGACAACAAATTCAGGCTGGCGTACTGAGCATTACCTTTAGTAGGATTGGTGAAGGAACCGCTTAGGCTCTAGTTGAGGCAACGCGTCCAGGGCCTAGGTTAACCCAGGCGACTATAAAGAAAGCAATAGGAAAAAATAAATGAAACGCAGACATTTTTTGCAAGCAGCGGGGACTGCACTCACTAGCGCCAGTCTGATAAGCCAGGTAACCAGGGCCGAAACAGACAACCTTTTGGTAAAAGGCGACTGGTCTGCATTCCGCAAACTCTTCCCGCTGCGTGATGACCGCATACAATTAGCTACGTTTTTACTAGCCTCTCACCCAAAGCCAGTGGCGAGTGCCATCGAAAAATTCAGAAAAGAGCTAGATTACGATCCGGTAATTGCACTGGTGACTCATGACGGCAAAGTTGATGAAGAGGTACGCAAGGCCGCAGCGGCCTACATGGGTGGACAAGGCGATCAAATCGCTTTAACCGACAGCACCACGATGGGCTCGGCCATGGTGTACAGCGGCCTGACGCTAGCCGAAGGCGATGAAATACTGCACACGACGCACGATCATTACGCAACGTTCATGGCGATCGAGCACCGCGCGCAACGCACGGGCGCCAAGGTGAGACAAGTTGCCATGTACGACAACGCAGCAGATACCACTGTCAAAGATTGCGTAAACAGATTAGAGGCAGCAATAACTGCAGCAACGAAGGTAGTGGCCGTTACTTGGGTACATTCCTCCACAGGCGTAAAGCTGCCTATTCGCGCGCTGGCCGACAGCATTGAAAAAATCAATGCCAAGCGCAGCGCCGCAAGACAAATCATTTTTTGTGTCGATGGGGTCCACGGGTTTGGCATCGAGGATGTGGATGTGAGCGAACTGGGTTGCGACTTTTTTATTGCCGGCACTCACAAATGGATTTTCGGCCCGCGGGGAACCGGCGTGGTTTGGGGTAATGACAAAGGCTGGGAACAGAGCCAGCCTGTCATTCCCAGCTTCGGTAACTCGTTTGATGTTTGGCTGAACAAAAAACCCGACAGCGAAGTGACTTGGGGTGACCGCATGACACCGGGCGGCTTCCACTCCTTTGAGCACCGTTGGGCACTGCCCGCCGCTTTCGCATTGCATCAGCAATTGGGAAAGGCCAAAGTGCAGTCAAGAATTCACGATCTGAACACGCTGGTAAAAGAAGGAATAGCGAAGATGCCGAACGTTACGCTGCATACCCCAGTCGCCAGCGAGCTGTCGTCAGGGCTGGTGGCTTATGAAGTATCTGGCAAGACACCTTTAGAAATAACGTATGCGCTGTTCGCCAAAGGCGTAGTATCGGCCCCATCGCCTTACCATACAAGCTATGCGCGCATGGCGCCTTCTCTGCTGAATACAGAGCAGGAACTAGACACTGCATTGGCCCATGTGGCTTCCATCGTTAGTTGAGCAAACACACAGAGGCAACACAATGAATCAGTCACTCAAACTCCCGTTTTATCTAAAAGACAATTTTGCCCCAGTAGATGAAGAAGTGACGGACGAGGGGCTGAAAGTAATCGGCGCTATCCCTCCGGCATTAAACGGGCGGCTGTTACGCAATGGGCCCAATCCGCAAACCGGCTGGTCAGATCACTGGTTTTTCGGCAATGGCATGATTCACGGTGTTGAGCTTGAGAACGGCAAGGCGAACTGGTATCGCAACCGCTATATAAGAACACCTTTGTGGGAAGATCCAGAGGCTGATTCAATAGAAGCACTAATGGATTTAAACAAGTCTGCAGCCAATACACATGTAATCCATCACGCGGGCAGAATTCTTGCTTTGGAAGAGGCGCACCTGCCCTGGGAAGTCTCTCCGCAGCTTGAGACTCTTGGCGCATGGGACTACAACGGTAAGCTGGCCACACCGATGACAGCGCACCCCAAGGTGTGCCCAACTTCTGGCGAGCTTCTGTTTTTTGCGTACGGCGTAATGCCTCCGTATTTAACGTATCACCGCGTTAACGCAGCAGGCGAATTGATTCAAACGGAAGACATTACCGTGCCAGGCGGCACGATGATGCATGACTTCAACATCACCGAAAACTTTGTAGTGTGGATGGATCTTCCCGCGGTTTGGGACATAAGTACGCTCGAAGCCGGCGGCCTACCGATAAAATGGGATGAGTCATACGGCGCGCGGCTAGGCGTCATGCCAAGAACCGGCGGTGATAGTGACGTTGTGTGGTACGACATCGACCCGTGTTATGTCTTCCACCCGCTCAACGCTTATGAAGAAGGCGACACTATCGTTATTGATGTGTGCCGCAAAGCCAGCGTTATGAACGGCGAAATTGACGCGCCTGCCTTACTGACCCGGTGGGTTATTGATCGCCAGGCAGGCACCGTGAGTGAAACACCTATTGATGATCGCTCTACAGAATTTCCACGCGTGTGCGATAGCTTAATCGGGCGCAAGCACCGCTACGGCTACATGGCGGGGTTGGCCCAAGAGTCGCCCTACGGCGAGCGTTACATGAAGTATGATCTCAACGACTTCAGTTCCAAAACTGTAGAGCTGGGAGCCGGCCGCGAGGGCAGTGAAGCGGTGTTCGTAAAAGATCCTTCTGGCTCAAGCGAAGACGACGGCTGGTTACTGGCTTACGTGTATGATCAAGAGAGTAACCGCAGCGAAGTACTAATTCTTGATGCCAATACAATGGCAAGCGAGCCGGTAGCCAGAATACTCCTACCTGCGCGTGTACCGATGGGCTTTCATGGAAGCTGGGTGCCGTTTTAAACCGCAGCAAAATCTCTTACCCATAATCAGGACAGGCAACCATGGCATCTCTTCCCTCATTCAGATTGGACAACCAAATTGCCATCGTCACCGGCGGTGGTAAAGGCATTGGCAGAGGCATCGCGCTATGCCTGGCAGAAGCCGGAGCAGATGTTGTCGTCGCTTCGCGAACAGAGGCAGACCTGCTAGCGGTAGTGGCCGAAGTTGAAAGCCGAGGCCAACGCGGGCTTGCCGTCGTAACCGACGTGACGAGCGCTTCGCAGCTAGAGGCCTTGGCGGACCGTTGCGTCAGCGAATTTGGAAGCCCAACCATCTGGGTGAATAATGCCGGAGGCCTACCCGATGCTACACCGCGTTATCTCACGCGCACACCAGAGGATCGTTGGGATGCGCAGATTGATCTAAACCTGAAGGCCGTCTATTTGGGCGCAACGATAGCCGCCAATGTAATGGCAGCAGGTGGCACCATCATTAACATATCCTCCAGAACAGCGATGGGGCCGCAAAAGAAAAATGCTCCCTATGCAGCATCAAAGGCCGCAACCAACAGCCTCACACAGTCACTGGCCGCCGAACTCGCACCGAACCTGCGCGTTAACGCCATTGCACCGGGCCCAGTATCTACACCAAACTTTCATGAATCCACTGGCTTAAGTGAAGAACAGGTGGCTACAGGTGCTGGCGCCATGGGCGTTCCTTTGGGGCGCATTGGCACGCCCGAGGATATCGGCGCTGCCGTTGTGTTTATGGCCTCGCCAGCAGCTAGCTGGATTACGGGTGAGTGTCTCTATGTCGACGGCGGCTTGTAGAAATCAGTAAACGCCATTAGCGAATAGTAAACTCACCACACTTCAAAACCTGCGCCATTACAGAGATCCGCCGACCCGTACTAAAGTACTACTGCCGCGTTCATTTTTCACACTAAAGTCACCCAGTTCTCATTCAAAGATTCTACTGGCGATGACATCACTTTCTGCTGCCGCAAACTGCCATGACCTAGATTGGCGCTAGCTTGGAGTTAGCAAGCGAATATAGAAACCAATGGCTCTTTCTGGGCCTATTGGCTTTACTAGCGCCGCTTTTACGCGGTGAATCAGCGGAAGCCTCACCCTACAGCGCAGAAAGCCTAATGGTCGTCGACTGCCTACTGCCAGGGCAAGTTCGACGCCTTGGATCGATAACGTACATTGCCGCACGTAAGGCCATCAAAACAGGCGCAGGCGAGTGTGAGAAGCAAGGTGGTGAGTACGTAGCTTTCGACCGCGCTAGTGTTGCCTCAACCCTCCGCGCCTGGCTACCGCTCGCGGAACAAGGTGATGCGCAGGCGCAAACTTACGTCGGCGAAGCCTTTGAAAAACAGCAGGACTCAACAGATACCAAAAACGAATTCTTGGCGGGATATAGCGCAGCAGCGCATTGGTATCTAAAAGCAGCCGAGCAAAATCACGCCCGAGCCGCCATTAATCTTGGCAATCTTTTTGCGCAGGGCATGGGCGTTGAGCAAGACAAACAAATGGCGGAATTCTGGTATCACAAAGCGGCAGAGCTATATACGGCGATACCAAAAGTCGATAACTCCAGCGACAAAGCTAAAGAAAATGGCGTAGGCAGCAAGCAAACCAACACAGACCAATCCAGGAGCCAGAAAAGAACACACTCGAAGTATCAGGCTCTTGTGATTGGCAACAATCACTACCAGAAGCTACCGGAACTCGATACTGCGGTGAATGACGCCAACGCCATTGCAGATTTGCTGCGGGAACGCTATGGCTTCGAGGTAGAAATTCTTATAGACGCCAATCGCTTTGATGTGCTGTCTGCCTTGCATAAGTTAAAGGAAAACTACGGCGTAGAAACCCGATTATTGATTTACTACGCAGGCCACGGAGAGCTGGACCGCGTTAATAAACGCGGCCACTGGCTACCAATCGACGCCCTACCCGACAACTCGACGAATTGGATATCCAACATAGCAATCACGGATCTACTGAATATCATTCCGGCGCGCCAGCTAATGGTGATAGCGGACTCTTGCTATTCAGGCATGATGTCGCGCTCCGCCCTGGGCATGCTTGATGCGTCAATGAGTAACCTCGAGCGGGAAGAGCTGTTGCACTCGCTGAAAACGGCAAGAACCCGAACAGTCTTAACATCTGGCGGCGTTGCACCTGTAATCGATGGGCTGGGTGGTGAGCATTCCGTTTTTGCAAGAGAGCTGATTGCTGTGCTCAGTAGTAACACTGGCGACTTGAGTGGATATGAACTGTTTAATCGCATAGCACCGAAAGTGACAGCCGCCGCGGCCAGCGTCGGGTTTACGCAGGTACCCGAGTATGCGCCTCTGCAGTTCTCCGGCCATGAAGCAGGCGATTTTGTGTTCACGCGTATTTAGGCGCGACTATTCTTAAGGAACCACTATGAAAACAACAATCAGCGCAGCCGTACGCAATACCGTAGCTCCAACAACAGCCCTCGCGCTGCTCTTCTCGTGTCCCATACCGGGCTACGCTGCCGCGCCTAACTTTCAAGCATTTCTTTTCTCCGCCTGTGAAAACGCAGCGGGAGAGCTCGGAAGGCGCTGCAATGAATCAATTAATGGCGACTTATCAGGAGACAGCGAGGACTCTCTTAACCCCACGCAAAACCTAAGCTTCAATGCGATGGCGATAGACGAAACACGAGCGCGTATCAACGCACTGCAATCAAAGTTAAGGCAAGAACGAGAGCAAGGGCCAGAAGGCCATCTTGCGGACGAAGAGCAATCAGCAGAGCAGTCAGCTATGCGAGTTTTCCGCCTCACAGGTACCAGCGGCCTAATACAGGGTGAGTTTTCTGAGCTGGACAGAAGCGCATCTGAGAACGAAAGAGGCTATCAATCTGACACCAATAAGCTACAAGTCGGTTTCGACTATCGCCTTGCTGACAACTGGTTAATAGGCGCGATGCTATCGCTAGAGGAGGCAGAAACCACGTTCGATGCAGACAGTATCGGTGTCAATTTCGAACCTGCTTCAACTGACGGTAGCAGCGATGCAGACAGTGTAAGCCTCACTATCTTTACCAACAAATATTTGACCAGTAACATCTATATCGAAAGTCTGGCCTCTTACGGGGTCTCAGAATACACATTCAAACGAAGAGGCATCTTTCAGGAATCCACAAGAGATTTATCGTTCAATCGCGCGGTAACGACATCCGCAAACGCCGATGGCTACCAGTTGGCGTTAAGCGCCGGCCTAGGCCTGGATAGTTCATTGGGACCTCTCGCTGTGAACTACTACATCAACCTCAACCACCAGAAATCCTCCATCGACTCTTACAACGAAAAAGGAGGCCAGGGTTTTGGCATGGCTGTTGATAAGGTGGATTCCCAATACACCATTGGTACATTGGGCGCCAGATTTTCAATGCCATTCAACACTCAAGCTGGCGTATGGGTACCCAAAGTTTTCCTAGAGGTAGAGCAAGTATTGGACGACGATCAGGTACAAACTACCTCTCGATTTCTCGAAGACCAGTCGGGAACCGCGCTGAACCTCACTGGAGACAAGATAGACAAAACGCGCTGGCGCACAGGCTTCAGCTTGTTAACCGTTCAACCCAATGGGTGGATGGGGTTTATTAGTTTCAGCAGCGTGCAGGGTGACAGCCTAAAAGACGAACACTCAATACAGGCAGGATTGAGGGTTGAGTTTTAGCACTACTGCGCTGGGTGAAACTCTACCCTTCGATTAACAGCATCGTAGGGGTCTGAATTAGGTAGCGGTGAATATTCGCCATACCCACGAGTAGAAAGTCTATCGCTTGCAACATCGAAATGGTTTTGGATGTAGTTCACTACGGCTGTCGCACGAGCCTGCGAAAGAGCAAGATTGTGGGCGGCATCACCCGATGCATCGGCATGGCCAGCTACCGTCAGTTTGGAATGACGCGTCTCCTCGAGCATGAGCATCTCACCTACCGCATCTAAAAATGGCAATGTTTGTGGCGCAAGCTCTGGAGAGTTCAACGCAAACTGAATATTGAAACCGACGGCTGTGCCTCCCTTTTCTGTCTCAGCAGGTTCCGCAACTGCGCTGTCAGCATCGTTGCTAATTTCATCTGTAAAACGTATGCCGCGCAATTTGAATTTGGCCGGGCGCTGGACATTAGTTTGCTGTACAGGAAAAAGAATTTGAGCAAGGGCTGCTGGATCTGGCCTCTCTTGTATAAGAAAAACGTCTTCCCCGCGAACCGGAAAGGCAGCTAACGAAATCACCAGGCCAAAAGGGAGCAACCCGATACCTGTACTTTTTTTTGCCTGTAGTAATACGCGGTGTAGTTTCATCAATAGGCCTTTAGCGTTACGTTGATTTGATCATGCAAAGTGAACGCCCCAGTGTCATTATCATTACTTGCTTTTTATCATCGGCAGGCAGGTGAAACACTAGCTGCGGCTTGACTAAATCATCCGCCGAAGCGCTTAATCCAACCCCCTCTTCATCCAGCACTTTCTGCCCCTCTTGCCAGCACTGCACATTGAATTTATCTGGTTTGAACAGCGCTAAGCCTTCTGCTGGTGAGTTGACTCTCACCTCTCCCGCCTCAATGCCTATGGAAACCGCACAGAGCAGAGCACAGCCCAGTTGCGCTCTCATAGCGAAACCGGAATCAGCAAGCGCTCAGACACCAGAGGAGTATCGCCAAGCGATTCAAACACGTCAGCTACAGCGCTGAGAGAGCGAATAGGTAGCGGCGTTAGATCCTTACCTTTTAGCGATTTGGGCAGCGCAATCCCTAATTCTTGCTCTGAAGCTAAACACAGTATCTCCTCCTCAACACCCGACTGCTCTAGCGCAATTTCAAAGCGCGACGTTTCGCCAGGGATATGTGTCGTCTTGCCAGCAGAGATGAGTGCGTTGGGCTGGAAACGATTGGGATAGAGCCTCACAACACTGCCACCGCCATCTTTGTAGTAGCAGTAGGCAAAAGCGTCTTCGGTGCTGCGAAGGGTAATAAAAAGGCTATCACCTTTGCTGTAGTTGGTTTGATTATTCCTTGTCGCCAGAACTAGGCCCAAGGGTGTGGAATTGCTATTGGATATAGGGGCTAGTTTCGCTTTGGCTGAGACTTTTCTTTGATCCGCTAGAGGCCTCGCCACCGACGGAGACTGACCCAACGCAAGGTCTTCGCTAATGAGTGATGCATACAGCTGGAAATTAATTTTTCCATCGGCCAGTAGGTTTTTTCCAGACTGGTAACGACCAATGGCCTCTTGCAATGGCGAGCTGGCAGCGCCGTCAATGGTGCCGCTGTAAATGCCCAGGCCAGAAAGCGCTCGCTGCACAAAAAGACGCTGTTCCTTTTTCGACATCGTGGAATACCAGCCGCGCGCCTGCTCCATCATCGCCGTGCTGGTTTGCCCAAGGCCCAAGCATTGCCAGTAAGGCACCTCTGTTAATTTACCCAGCGACTCTATCGCACTCAGCTGCAGCAGCGTGCGCACAGACTGATGCATGCCTTCACTTCGCCCCATATTGACGTTGAAGCTAAAACCAAGACTGAGTTTGCTGATAGAGCCATTACTGTCTGCCGATTTCCCGGTGCGGCTAACGGCAATAGTGTTTGTGGCCGATGTCCCGGTGAGTATCTGTCTTGTGAGAAGATTGCCCACGTTAAGGTCGATAGACACGAGCGAAGTGACTTTGTTTTTACTCGCGCCTACATCAAACACATCTAAAGACAGGCCGCCACTTTGGCTGTCGGATACCACCTGCTCATCAAACTGCGTGATTGCGCCCCGAATGTAGTAATTGGGCACTAGAAAGTCTTCAGTGAAGCCCACCAGTTTTTGTAGCTCGTTGATATCAAACTGACGCTGGTCGTAGTCCACAAACCGGAACGCACCACTATACGTAGACATACGGGAAATGGCTGAGATGAGCATTTCTTTACTGCCGGTACGAATTTCACCCGTGGCGTCGGGAATTCCCTGACTGGTAATGACAACGTCTTTTATGCCATGGTCAAGAAAGAGACCATCCATGCACCGCAAAGATTCATCAAAGCTAGTGAGATTGTGCGTAGGCCTGGCCTTGGGTTGTGCAGCATCGACAACGGGCTGGCTCGATTGCTGGCCGGCGCAACTTGCTAAAAGTGAAGCTAGCAAAACAAACAGCAGCCTTTTCACACTACTCATCGTTGACACTGTTACAGCCTGTGGCGACGTTAATAACGTCGCCGGTAATAATAATATCTCTATCAACGGTGATTGGCCGTCGTCCATATTTTTGATCTTCACCGCCTGTATCAACATGGCCGATAGATAATTCCCCGCAGCCTGTATTGGTCTCTCCTTCGGAGATTAGCGTTTCTGAATCAAAATCATCAAGCGATTGCGCCCGTGATTTAGCGATTGCCTTGTCAACCTTTACTCGATGCTCGGGATTCATGCTTGAGCTTTCATTGTATTGTTTTGCGCTAGTACTTATTGAAATTAGGAGTACGAGAGAGCCAAGAACCGCAGCTAAAAGCTCCGCTGCGCTAAAACCGACAACATTTTTAACCGCCATTTATCGTCTCGCAGGAATCGATACTGTTGGCGCAACACGCGATTGGGGAATGCTTATACCAGCGGGGCGACCTGCTACCGGGTTGGGCCTCGCTATGGTAGGTGCGCTAGGCGCGACGATGCTGTCTACACCATCCTGAATAACCTCATCTACTACTTCGTCGACCGCTTGCAGCCCGCACTCTGACTGCCCGATTGTACCAATACTAGTGCAGGCTAGCGCACCTGCGCCGCCCGCGGTCGTAGCGACGATACCTAGAACCGTAGTGCTCTGGTCTAGTGAGCCTGATACCTCGGTGTTGTTCACTTTACCTATTTCCGTAACACCCACTGTACCCACACCGACCGCCATCGTGCTGACAGCACCGATAACGGTTGTCGTTTGATTAACCGAACCCTGTACAGAGCTATTCTTCATCACGCCGATTTCTGTAGAAGCGATACCGCCCGCCGCAATGGCTTGGTTGTTCAGCACGCCTACAACGTTTGTTCTTTGATTTATCTCGCCCTTTACACTGCTGTCTTTTATCTGGCCAACACCAAGTTTTGCGGCGGCCCCGGCGCCCATAGCGGCATTGTTTGCACCAAAAGTAGTAGTCAACTGAAAAGCTTCTGCGGCTAGCGTGGCTCCCTCCATCGTGCCGATACTCGTGCTAGCCCCCGCGCCCACACCAACCGCAGAGGTGCCCACAGCGCCAGTTACGGTAGTCTGCGTTATATGGCCTTGTGCCGAAGTATCCTCAATTACGCCAATATTGGTTGCAGCCGATGTCAGTGCGCCTTGAGACCTTGTGATAACTACGCCTGCCCCAACTGTTTGGGCCAGGTCACCGCCTACGGCCGAGTTGTTGATTGCACCGATCTTGGTACGGGCAACGCCAGCTCCAATGTTCCCAGCGCCAGTAGTCACAGCGCCAGTCCCCACTGTCTGGGTAGCGACCCCTTGAATTGAAACGCCACCTTGTTGTACCCCTTGAGCATTCGCCTGGCCAGCAACAATCAGCAAGAGCACACTTGAAACCTCAACAATTCTTTTCTCGATCGTATTCATGGCGACTTCCTGCTAATAAGTTATTGTTTGCTGAATTTCGAGCAACCAGAAGCGTCCAGGCTGCGAGTAGAACCCGAAGAATAAGTCGACAAAGAAAATATATAACAGTACTAAAGTACCGCTAATAGAAGATCGCTCAGAACTTGCTAATTAGCCTCTTTCGGATAGCCATAAGGTCCGTAGGTAATTACTTTATAGCCCGCCTTCTTCCAAGAGCTTGGTTGGATGGCGCATGTTTACAGCCCCAAGATAACCCCCCGCCTCATGAATCGCATCATGAATGCCGTAACCCAACAATTCCTGAGCGCGCACGGAAAGATTTTTCGCGACTGAGGGCGGTACAGCCAACACATTGTTTTCTTCGGTACGAAACCAACCCAGGCAGTAGCTCATGTGAACACCGCGCCGCCACTGGTTTGATGTGGAGTTGCCACCGCCAGCATGCAGAGCGGAACCACGATAGATAACGGCCGAACCCGCTGGCATCTCAGCGTATGCCAATTCCTCGTCAGTCGGCTCACGATCATAGGGCCAACGATGGCTGCCGGGCACCAAACAGGTGGCGCCATTTTCTTTGGTGAAATCTACTAGCGCGATAATCGTCGCTACTTGGATTTCATTCTGAGCTGCGTCGCCTGCGCTTTCTCGCTGGTTCACATAATGTGCCCAAACGTCCTGGTCTCTATGAATCATCTGCTGCTCGGAGCCTGGGCCTCTGTCCATTAGATGTGCAAGGTTCAGCTGATAGCTGGCACATGAAGGCAGCAACAAGTGATCGCACAAACCAAGGAACAACGGGTGGCACATGACTTCTTCGGCAAAGCGATGCGATTTACCGGCCAGACCCGAGACGTGCCGCACGCTCTCGCCAAAGAACGCGTCAATCAGTTCGTTGATCTCGGTTTTCATACTCGCTGTTTCAACGTGAGGGTCTAGCTCGTTGTTCATGTGCTCCAGTAGATCTGGAGAAAGCAGGTCTTCAATGATGACGCCACCAAACTCATCTAGAGCGGCCAGGACCTCAGTAATATCTGTGTTTACGCTAACCCTTGGTAATGTGGCCATTTACAACGCTCTCCGAATGTATAGAACAACCGCTTTTCTTAAAATGGTCTGTATTAGAACCTCCCGCAATACGCTGATCGACGCAATCACAGATTCTATCGGCGGGTCTCAATCAGCGTCACTGAACGTTTTAAACCTACACGAAGCATGAGATACAGCATGAGGCCAGCAGGGCCAGCCATCAACGTTGCAATCAACAGTGGCACAGTCAGCCAGTGATTAATGCTATGGCGCTTCGCATCACGCACAATCCAAGCCCCGATGAAGAGATCGAAAACCAGATAATGAATCCACCCACCCAAGACCGCCGTGGGGCTTTGAAACAGCAGCATGACACCCTGCAGCGAGCCAAACCCAGCGCCAGGTGCAGCAGGTTCTCCAAAAAACAACGCCCATACATAGAACGGGCCAAGCAACAATGGCACCCATACTGCATGCACTAACGTTTGCGTAATACGATGATGGGGCAACAAAACCAGTAACATCCATGCAGGCAGAACTGCGTAATTACACAATAGAAAAAGCTGATCGGCAGACATAGAAACACCTCGGTAATCAAAGCCAGTTACCTATATAGTACCCTGCTGACACATTCAACGCTTCAATAGCTCCACGAAAACACGAAGAAGCTCCACAAAAACAGAAAGGACCTAGGGATCAGGTTAATGGACAGAATAGAAAAACTGAAAAACGACATCTACAGTTTCGAAGAGCTGATTACGCTTGAGAAAAATGCCACGCAACTGCGGGACTCCGAGACGCTACGCTTGATAGAGATCAGCCGGGCCTCAAAGATTGCGAAGGGTGAAAAGCCGAATAAAGCAGATACCGCTAGATCACGCCGCGACCAAAACAAGAGAAGGTAAGCGCCTAAAAAGACCCTGCTGCGCGCCCAACCACAAAAGACTGAGAGCCAGCGCCAGAAGTAAACCTAATACCCCCACAAAGTATCGTTCAACTTGTTGTGTAGCTTACGAACAACAGCATAGTGAGAAGGCATAGTGACATCAGGATGTCGGATCTCATCTGTCGCCCATTGCTCATGCTGCTCGCTAAAGTCTGAAGAGGAAAAATCATCAGGGTTCTGCTGCAAAAACGCACAGAGTTTTTCCAGTCGTTTTTGATTCACCCGATTGCGCGTTAGTTTATCGTAACGAAAATCTGTTTTTTTGAAGTACTCAAAGGGGTGGGTAAGTATCACGACATTCTCTACACCCATACGCCTCGCCTTCCAAAGCAGGTGCTTCATTTCGGGCCATGAGCAACTGGTGATCTGCAGCGACTTCTGGTGTGTTTTACCAGCAATATTCATATCGCGGTAAGTAAAGACAGGCAGTTCCATCACGCCATGAATTAGGTGGCGGCCGGAGTTAAGGGCTAGCTCGGGCTCTTTGGGCGTAAACAGACCCAGTGCCAGATTCGAACTGAGCGGTATACCGAGATCGCTCATGACGCGATAAACATTGTCATCAGCAACTAGGCTACCAGTACGAATAGCTTTTGGCTTACGGCCTACCCAACGCTCAAACACATCAATGCAATGCTCAAATGCTAAACGCAGATCGTCGTAGCTGCGGCCATTACAATCATCGTTCTGAGGGAAAACGCCAAGCTTCTCATCTTTATTAAAATGCAACCAAATAGGATGTACGTGCAACTGCACGTCTTGCTCTGCGCCCTTAATGCGCTGCACAACGGTGTGCATAGGCTCATCGCCAAAGTGAAAGTAATTGGCACACTCCACAAAGAATGTCACTTTGGTGTTGTACTTGTTAAAGGTGTCTAGCAGAAACCCAAGCCCTTCGTCTTTGCCATTTACGTGGCCGTATACAACCGGCTCTGCAACCGGCTGGTATTTTTCGGCGTTTTGAAAATGCCCCGCAATACTAAATTCGGTATCAATGGAGAGCAAAACTTGGGTAGGCCTATTGGGCTTCACTAATTCTTCCTGTTAGATGGCTACAAGCTTCACCAACTATAGTCATGGTTAACTCTGACCGTTGATAACTCTGTCCATTAATAACTACGGATCGTAGAGTATCGTACCGCGCTTGGCGGCTTCTACCAATGTGTCTGTGACTTCACCGGCCCTTGCGGCAAACATGGGGCAATTGTGAAACCGCCATTCACGTAACTGCTCGGGGCTCATCAACTCACGAAGCTTCCATATATTGAATCGCCACTGTTGGTGCGCTCCGCCGATTTCCATTTCTGTCTCAGTGTCTTTCTCAACGACAGTCACTTTCAGGTTTGGCATTTCTCCCAAAGGAGAAGGCCATTGGTCGGCCATTAGCGTTTCCACCTGATGAACCTGTGTCATTACCTGAAAGCTTTTACCTATGCCAAAGATATGCGCATTACAACGCGCCATATAGCCAAAGGGCGTGTCCTCGCCCATTCCACTGGGCGCAAGCTCGTGGCCGGCAACAATAGCCTCGGCCTCGGGGCCCAGCGCTGCAATGCGGTAAACAGGATGGCGACTCTGTAGAACACCGCGAGAGCGACGGAAAAGCTCTGTCATCAGGCCCATTTGCGACGGCGTTCTGCGTAAATCAAATCGAGGTTCGCGCTTTAAACGCTCTCGCGCACCTTCGCCGTCATCGCCAAAATTAAACGCCGGC
>JBGCFE010000026.1:0-5383 GCA_045106775.1 Halioglobus sp. | reverse complement strand
CTTGAGTGTACCGCTAATTTTCGACTCACCAATACGGACTTTGGAATCGACGGCGTATTCGTTCATCTGCAGCCCTAGCTGCAGCGCCTTCACCTGTAACTCAACCGTCCAGCCAAAGGCCTTGTCTTCCATGTTCACCATTGCGAGCGCCGAAGAGCGCACCGCTCGAAACGGCCCTAAATCGGTGACTTGTGCATTCCACAGCTGTCGTATCAGAAACGCCGATAAACGGTTGCCGAATTCCTGCACCGGAGTGAGTGCACCGCGCTCGCGGTCGCCCAACGCGCGTGAGCCTATGGCAACGTCGTCGCCTGCAGCAATGCCGTCGAGCAAGCGCAAAGCCTGCAGTGGGAAGCACGAGTCATCGCCATCAACGAACAGGACAACGTCCGTTGATGCGCGCGCTTGCAACGCGGTGAGGCAGGCTATCCCATAGCCTGGAATAGGTTGGTGTACAACGCGTGCACCCGCTGTGCGGGCAACCTCGGCGGTGTTATCAACAGACGCATTGTCGCAAACGATAATTTCGTCGATCACGCTAGCAGCATTGTCATCGGTGATGGCGAGCAGCTCGGTAACCACCTTGCCGATAGCGGGTGCTTCATTAAACGCCGGAATAATCGCGCAGATGGTGAGCCCTTTATACATACTGCTTTTACTGCCCACCGTTTTTAGGGTCGAACACGTGCACGGGCTGCGTGTGTAGTTTGTTGGCTTGCAGCGTGTCGTATCGTATGGGCTTGTTTGTGTTGCGGTCGACTTCGCCAAACGCCAACACACCCGTAGGACACACTTCAACGCAGGCAGAGCAGCGCACACACTGCGGATCTTCCATAGGCTTGCCCTGATTGGCAAAGGCCATGACATCAATGCCCTGATGGCAGATGCTGGTGCACTGGTTGCAGCTGATACATTTTTCTTTTTCGGAGAGTATGCGAAAGCGGCTGAAGCGCGTGTAGATATTCATCAGCGCGGCCAGCGGGCAGGCAAAACGGCACCAAACGCGGCCGGAATATTTGAAGTACAGGCCAACACCCAGTATCCCGCCCATTAACACATCCACAGACCACTTCCAGCTAATGGGGTTTACCAATGCATAGTCACTGTTTTCACCTTTGAGCAGCAGATCGAACGAAGCGGCGGCCCAACTTTCTGGCGCTATCCAGCCGTAGATACGTATCGCTAACAACACAAACGCAATGGCCAGCAGCACCTGGCCTACAAAATTCCAGCGGTTGGAGGCTTTGCCGTGTGGCATCTTGTGCCGCTGAGTGTCGCCCATTGTTTCAGCCAGCGCGCCACAGGAACAGATCCAGCCGCAGTAAGCGCCCTTGCCGTAGCGATAAATGAGTGCGGGTATCAGCACAAACGTTTGCACAAAACAGATAATCAACCAGCCCATCATGGGTGAGGGCGTGAACACGTTGTACACGCTCAACGGCCAGGCGAGTATGAAACCGTAAGCGTGCCAGTACGCTCTGGGATGGCCCCAATCCGGCCAGGCTTGCGCCGCTAGCTCGGCTGCGGAAATGTAGCTAGGAAAAAGGCTATCAACGACGCTTCTTGCAATGCCGGTGTCGAATGCGCCGTTGTACCCCAGCCAGGGCAAAATAATCTCTGGCAACAAAAACAGTGGAATGCACTGAATAAGAAACAGGCACCAGGTTTGTAGCCGAATGTACGGTGTCTTGCGCCGGTTGATGCGCTGCCAGCCAAAGTACCCTATGCAGGCGGTATACAGCACTGTGTAGTAAAACGAGCGGCTCTTCATAGAGACAGCAATGGTGCCCAGCAACGTAGAGCGATCGGCAATGGTGGCTTCCCACCAGGGCCCAAGCCCTGAAAGCACTTGCGGCATGGCGTCTGGAAACGTGGTGATGCCCCACAGGCTATTCAGAAAGCCGTAGTTCTTCCAATCATAGAGGCCGGTAACAAACAGCAGAAAGGCGAAAAGCGCGAACCAACCCAGGGGGGTTGATTCGCCTTTGATAGGCAGATTGCTGCGCCGGAAAAAATCCAGCGGCGCTTCTCTGCCCAGCAAAGTTAGCACGGCGTCATTGTCGCGGTGCTCAATGCCGTGCTGTGTTTTTAGCGTGATCGAATCGTTTTCAATCGATTCAACCGTGGCCGCTAGCTGTAGTTGTATTTGGTTAGAGGCCGCCAGTGTCTCTACCGCTGCGCGGTTTTCTGGTTTGGCTCTGGCAAAGGTGGTGTCGCGATGTACAAGTGTTAGCGCGCCGCTGGCTGCCGGTTTTTTCTGCGCGGCTGCGATAGCGATTGCCGCCTCTAACGCGCTATCGCCGCCTCCCACAATCGCTACGTTTTGGTCGCTGTAGAACGCCGGGTCGTGCAGGCGATTGACGACCTTGGCAGTATTTTCACCAGGTACATCCAGCGTTTTGAAGTTGCCCGATTTACCAATTGCAATAATGACGCGATGCGCTTTGCGAACTTGGCGTGGTTCGCAGATCACCGCTAAGCAACCGGTTGCTTGCTCTATGTGTGACACGTCGGCTTGCGTAGTTGCAATGCCACTCTCGGCCATTTGCGTGGTCACGCTTTGGTACAGCGTTTCTCTTGTGCTTTCTTTCTCAGTTAGCGATAGCGCCCCTGCAGGCTGCATGTCGGCAGGGTAGGTATAGATGGGTTTGCCCGCGGGAAAATTCTTGATGGTTGAAAAGGCTTCTGATGATTCCAGCAGCTGAAAGCTAAGGCCAGCGGCTTTGGCCTGCATGGCGGCGGTACAGCCCGCGATGCCTGCGCCGATGATAACGACATCGGTGATGCTTGAATCCGCTTTTCGTTGTTTGAAACTGGGATCTTTCAGCAGGTTGTCAACGGCCCGCGCGCCGGAGTCGGCGGCGAACTTCAGTAGTGGTACGCCGGTAAGGTCGCCCACAATGTAAACGCCGGGAATGCTGGTGGTGAGGTTTGGATTAACCAGCGGGAGTTTTTCGGCTTTGCCGGCAGGCCATTGGCCATGCAACCAGTGTGCATACTGTTTGATACCGCTTAGAACCATGAGCCATTAGCCTGTTGTTGTGTCATTGTTGTGTCATCGTGGAGTCTCGCGCAGTTGCCATTCCCAAACCGCCGCAGTAGCAAAGCCCAATCCTATCAGCAACAGCGGCCACTGCGCCGGTTGCCAATCACCCTGAGCATAGAATGCGCCTAGCACTTCATACGTGAATGGCAGCGTACAGAGCCAAACTAGCAAGAATGGCCTTGGTGCCACAGCAGCCATTGGCACTAACGCCATCAAATACCACGGGAAGATGACGGGGCTTAGCACGAGTATCAGCGCCATGCTCGCGATTAATAGTGGGCTATCTAGTGTGATTGAGGTGGGAAGGCGTAGTGCGCGATAGGCGATTATCGCCAGCCCTGCCAATGCAATCAGCGAGACAACTAGGGTTTGCTGCATGCCAGGAAGGCTAGCGGCCAGTAGCGAGAAAAGCGGAGAGCCAAAGCGCCACTTTTCAAACAGCGTACCGATAGAGCCTATGGGTATCAGGCCTAGCGCAAAGGTAGCGCTGTAGCCCAGCAGTATTATCACCAAGGCGCTTGTTCCTAGCGTGAGGGCGCTGCGTAGGGATTTTTGTCCAAGTACTAGCGGCGCCAGTAAGAGTATGGGCAGCAGCTTTACCAGTGTCGCCAAGCCAATAAAAACGCCTGTGAGCCGCAGGCTGTGTCGGTGGTAAGCGTACAGCGCGGCTGCCACAAACAGCGCAGAGTATGCATCAACATGTACTCCTATACCGGTTTCAAGAATCAGTATCGGTGACAGGGCAATGAGTGGAAGGTGTCGTAGTTTCCCCAGCGCCTGTAACAGGTAGGCCATGATTATTAGCGTGAGGATGCCCGCTGCGGTGGCCAGGCCTTTCCATGCCAGCGGTGCAAGATTTGCATCGGCAGCAGCGGCAAGCGTGAACAAGCCCAAAGCGGCGGGCGGGTAGAGGGTTGGATACTGGGTGTGCTCTTCAGGAGGCGCCCATTGCTCTTTCAGGTGGGCGAGTTCCGGCGCATTGTGGTTGATTGAGTAAGGGTCCATGCCCGACAGTGCGATCTTGCCATCGAACAGATAACGATCCATGTCGTTGGAGGTGTAATGCTCCAGCGGTAAAAGTATTAGTCGGCAGGCGATGCCAACCATCAGCAATGTGCGCACGCTGGCAAAGGTATTTGCGCCTGCGCTCTCTGGCGCTGACCACCAGGCGCCGAACATACAGGCAGCCAATACCGAGAATTGTAGGATGACCAGATTGCCAAAATGGAGGCTGTCACTGAACAGGTTTTGCCCGTAGATATGGCTGAGCCAGATACTCGCGCTAACGGTGCAGAAAGCGCCTATTAACGCTAGCCGGTAAATCAGTGGGTGGGGTTTGAAGCCCACTTAGTTTGCATCCAGGCGGTATTGTTCTCGCAACGTGACAATGGCCGTAGTGAAAAAGCCGGCAACGAGCAGCATGAGGAACGGCAGCATAAACCAATGCCCATGTGCAGCCCCCCAAAACAGCACAAACAGATAGATTGTGCCCAGCAGTACCTCAAACCAACCACCGCGCGGTGTGATAGCGCGGTATAGCGTGTTACCCATCTTGCTCGGCTTTGTGCTCGGCTTTGTGCTCGGCTTTTTGTTAAGAGCGGGCGAATCTCCCGCCTTGGGTGTGCGCACAAACTCGCTATGGTGGCCGGCCAGCGCCTCGAAGGCGGCTTTGGCATTGTTGAATGCCAATTGAATACCGACTAAAAGAAGCCGAGGCATTAACAGTACTGCGCGCAGTCGCGATTGGCTGAGCGCAACCTGTCCAAAATAGAAGTACACCAGATGTCCTCCGGTAGACAGCAAGAGTAGCGGCAGATCTAGCCAGAAAATGGTTTCTAATTGCAGGCGGTCACGCACAAGCAGGCTGGGAATCAGAAATACCGTGGTATCTAACAGCATCACAAAGTAGGCCATGTTGTTGGAGAGGTGAAAACTGGCTTCCAGTTTGTGTCTCAGCGGTAGTGCTGAGCGCCACACTTGGGGTAGCAGTTTCTTCATCACCTGCAGGCCGCCTTTAGCCCAACGGTGTTGCTGACTTTTGAAGGCGTTCATGTCGGCAGGTAGCTCGCCGGGTGAAGCGAGGTGATTGATGTAGCGCATCTGCCAGCCCTTCAGCTGGGCACGATAACTTAAATCTAGATCTTCAGTGAGCGTATCAGCGCTCCAGTTCCCCGCGTCAAGAATAGCCTGCGTACGCCAGATCCCGGCGGTGCCGTTAAAGTTGAAGAGCGCACCGCTGGCGTAGCGCACCTGCTGCTCCAGTGCAAAATGTGAGTCCAGCATCATTGCCTGGCATTCGGTGAGCAGGCTATCGCGGCGGTTGAGATGCTCCCAACG
>JBGCFE010000259.1:0-23163 GCA_045106775.1 Halioglobus sp. | reverse complement strand
ACGTTGTGCATGACCTTTATAATTTGGATAGGCGCTCACATCAAAGTCTGCCCCTTCAACGCGCCAAAACACCCAATAGAGATAGGCATCCATCACACTCCATTCTTCGCCATACCACCAGGCATCATTCGCCAGGCGCTGCTCAATCAAATTGAAGTATTCTTTCATTGCGGCGCAACCACTTTCCCAAACAGCGCGAGCGTGTTCTGGCTTGGAAAAGAAACGCGGCATGCGGATGCGGGTAACAATAGGATGCAAAGTAGCAGCGCAAAAACTCAGGTCGGCAATCTGTTGAAAGCGTTGCAGTGCATTGCTGACAGGTGGCAATAGCCGAGCGTCGGGAAATCGGTCGTTCAAATAGCTGAGAATCGCCACATTTTCAGTGAGGCTCTCGCCATCGATCAACAGACACGGCACCTTGCCCTTGGGGTTATGGTTTTTGTACTCGGGAGATTTATGCTCCCCCTTGAGAAAACGAACGAGGCGAATATCGAAAGGCTCGCCAATTTCTTCCAACGCGATTGTCGGAACGCGGGCGCAACTTTGTGGTGCGTAAAACAAGGTTATTTCATTCATTGGCCAACTTTACTTCTATTTGTAAACGAATTGATTAAACAGGCTTTAAACGCAGAGGCAGTCTGGCCAAGGCGTGCAAAGTGTTGTTTAGCCGCAGATCGGGCGCTTCTAACAGTTCAATGCTCTCAACTTTTTTCGCTAGCGCGGTGAGCAGCACTTCAGCTTCGAGGCGCGCAAGCATCTGCCCAACACACATATGAATGCCAGCACCAAAGCCCACATGCCCGCGTGTTTCTCGTTCAATGTCGTATTCGTCCGGTCGTTCCCAGCGGCGTGGATCTCTATTGGCCGAAGCAAGAATCAAGAGTACCTTCTGATCTTTTTCTATTTGTGTGCCACCAATGTCAACGGCGCGCGTAGTGGTGCGGTAAAACGTTTGAACGGGCGAAACCAAACGCACAGCCTCATCAAGGGCGGCTCTGCTTAACTCAGTATTCTGACGCAGTTTTTGCCATTGCTCCGGATTCGCCGCCAAGCAGTGCACAGTATGGCCTAGCCCATGGATAGTTGTGTCCATGCCAGCAGTGAGCAGAGAACGAACCAGCAATGGTGCTTGCTCGTGGGTGATGTTACCCGCGTCGGCTGCCGCGTATATTTGCGCTCCAAACCCCGTTTCGTTCAATGCACTGCGCTGGCACTGATCGGCAATCCACCCGGCAACCGGAGCTGCATTTTTCGTGGACTCTTCCAGCAGCGCATTGCGTGGACCAAAGGCATTAAACGCCATGTCAGCATACGGCAGAAGCATATGTCGGTCTGATGATTTAAGGCCTACGGCATCAGGGAATACCTGTAGCGGAAAAAGCTCGCATAACTCGCTGACTCCGTCGATGTTGCCGCCCTTCTCCAACAGCTCATCTATCAGAACATTGGCCTTTTGCTCTAATGACGTACGTAATACCTCCAGTTTCTGGCGGGTTAGAATCCGAGTAACCACAGATCTAACGGGCGTATGCGCAGGAGGGTCAGCTTCCAGCAACAGGCTGGGTGGCCGCCACGGCTCTTCATGATGGAAGTTACTTATGCCCACGCCTGCACTCGAGCAAAACGTCTCGTGATCGCGCAGTGCACTGTTCACTTCTTCATATCGAGCCATCGCCCATATGGAATATTTGCTGAGCCATACCACAGGGCCTGCGTCACGCAACTGCGCGTGCTGCGCATGTGGGTTGCGCAGAGATTCTTCTGAATAAGGATCAAGCTCAGACTCAATCATCCTGTGTTCACCGAGTGTCTAAATGGGTTTGGCGATTTCGCGAAACATTTCCATTGATGCTGCAGCCTGATCCGGCGCAGGGGCAAGCCCAAGCTGGCCGCGACAGATGGCTAATGAGGCATCAACAATATATTTGCAGCGATCATGTCGTCTGCTCTGGTAGGTAGTAAAAGCGCCTGTCGGCGTATCGGCCCTATCAATTTCCTCGGCCAAGACGATAGCGTCTTCGATGGCCATACCGGCGCCCTGCCCAAGGTGCGGCGTGGTCGCATGCACGGCATCGCCCAATAGAACAACCCTGCCTGTGTGCCAATCACTATCTAGAAACATGACGTCCATCGGTCGGTAGACCACTCCGGCATCCTCTGTAATCTGATCGGCTAATGCAGCTATTTTTGGCGCAGTCTTGGGGACCTTCTCCCGCATTACGGCCGCAATGCCGTCTATTGGATAGTCGTCTCTATCCGGCTCCGGCGTTGTTACGTACATGTACATCAATTCATCTGAAAGCGGCACCAAACCAAGACCGGTACGCCCTTCGTAGGCGTGCAGACAAGTAACGTCTGCGGGACGTTCAAAATTGTAGCGCCAAACCGACTGACCCGTGAACTCTGGTGTGGCCGCTTCCGGAAAGAGCATTCTGCGAGTGCTGGAATACACGCCATCAGCCGCAATCACCAGGTCAAAGTGTTCTTGCTTGCCATCTGAAAAACTAACCGACACCTGATCGGCGACTTCTTCAATAGTATCGGCTACTACACCCAAACGAATTTCAGCACCTGCCGCCTTGGCCCTATCGCCCAACACTTTGTGTAGCGCCGGTCTTCCGATGCCAACATTGGCGGGCTTGTCATCGACCAGCTTGGGCGAGGGTATTTGCGCAACCCGCTCTCCAGTTGGAATGTATACCTCGATACCATCATAGCCAAAACCAACATCCAGATAATCATCGAGAATGCCCAACTGCTGCATGGCCCGAACCACGTTGGACTGCTGAATGATACCGACGCCGTAAACACTCCATTCGGGGTCTCTTTCAATAACCGTTAGCGTGTGATCGTATTTACCCAGCGCAATGGCGGCGGTTAACCCGCCGATGCCACCGCCAATTATTAGAATATTCTGTTGTTTCATTGTTGTCTCCTGCGCACTCTTTTCGACAAACTATGTTTATCATTCAAAGTTCAATAAAAATTGTTCCGTCCTGCGCCAAATGCACTGGAACGCTGTTCAATGATTCTCCAACACAGGGCCCGCGAACACAAAGCCCCGTGTGAATCTCAAACTCGGCACCGTGTGAAGCGCAAATAATGAACTCCGCCTTGCTATCCAGATACGCGTCTTTACGCCAAGGCAGCGAAGTGCTTCCCTTGTAATGAGGGCACTCATCCCGATACGCAAAAACCTTAGCGCCCGTTCGAACAATAAACAGCGTATCCCTACCCTTTTTGTCCAAATCAAAACCTAGCGCACTGTCCGGAGCTATATCCTCCAGATTGCAGAGGCCAATGCCTGCCTGCATCGTTATTTTCCGGGTGGCGGCCCGCCCATTGGCGCCCACTTCTCGCGGTACTCTAAAAGGAATGCCTGGGAGTTGTCCGCGCCCGGGGGTAACTCGCGGGCCTGCCAACTTTCATCGTGCAAATCCATATCCGCGTCGAATTCCATGTTGCAGCCCAGAGGGCTTTTGAAATACCAGAACCAGTTAGAGCCAAAAATGTGTCGCCCTGGCCCCCAGAAACTCTGGTAGCCCTTGTTAACCATGTTGTTACCTGCCTGCATTACCTCAGTAGGCCCACCCATATGGAACGTGAAATGTTCAATGCCCTTCATGTGCGGCGGTGTCTGTAGGAAAAACAGAGTGTGATGGTCGTCAGTGCCGGCTGGCCGCATAAACGGACCAAGTCCGCTGAACCTATCGGTAGTAACAAACCCCAATCGGTCGCGATAAAAAGCCTCGGCCTTGGCAAAGTCAGGCACAAAGTACACGACGTGCGACAACGTTCTAGGTTTCGGGTCAGCCTCTTTTTGGACGCCAATCGCGTTAACCGGCCGCTGTGGCGGAGCACCCGGTGCATTGACTGTTTCGACAGGCAATGAAAGCGTTTTACGCGCCGTTACCTGAAAGCCCAACGTAAAACCCATATCATCGGTAGATTCCAGACTACCGTCTTCCAGCCGCTTAACCTCACGATCCTTACTCAACTCAGCGTCGATGGCTTCCAGTGTTTGCTGGTCAGCCACACCATAAACTGTTTTGCGTATTGCGGTGCCAGATTCCATTGCCGGTGGCAGCGAAGGGTCGTCCTTAGCCATTATCACCAGCCCCGTACCATCCAGGGCGTCGAATCGGCCGCCCCCTTTGGGTTCAAGGCCATAATCAGTAACAAATTGCGTACAGTCTTCAACGCTGTCCACGCCGAAAACCAGTAACTCAGGTCCAATAATATTCATAAATTCCTCTTCAATCAGACAGCGGTGTTGCCGCCCAAGGTTTCTGCTACCCAGTCAGCAATGTAGTGACCGGCGTTAATACTGTTGTCGAAGCTGGAGTGCTGCACCCCACCCTCGCGTTCGGTGAAAATCTTTAACTCTCTTTTAGGGCTGTTGACTAGCTGCTCATAGGTTCGCTCTGCCCATTTCATGGGAATCTGAGAATCTTTAGCGCCATGCGTGACCAGAAACGGTACTTTGATATTCTCGATAACACCGTCCAGATGAACGTTTTCGGCAATTGCCATAAACTCATCAATATCTTTGGCACCCCATACCCAGAACACGTGCGCCCAATAATGCGGTACGGGGAAATCACCCTCGCTTTCCAAACGACGTTTTTGTACATCGCGCCAATCGTGGTTCGCCCCCCAGCACACACCGCAGGCAAAGCGCGGCTCAAAGGCCACCGCTCGCGGGCAGAAATAGCCACCCAGTGATACGCCTTCCATACCGATGCGCTTTGGATCAACGTCACTGCGTGTTTCCAGCCAATCCATAATAGGACTCGCCCAGTGTTCACTGTCGTGACGCGCGTTCAGGTTTTGCAGCCTCAGGGCTTCGCCCGTACCTGGCTGATCGACAATGAGGGAAGATATCCCACGTTTGGCAAACCACTCGGGCAAGCCAACGCGATATTTCATTTCCTTGGTTGAGTCCAGACCATTCACCTGCACCATTAATGGCGCAGGGCCAGTGACGCCTTCTGCGCGCACTAGCAAACCGGCCAAATGTTTTCCCTCATACGGAATCTCTACGCGCTCACAGTTTTCTCCCGTGAGTTCTATACCCTTTTGAAACAACTCAAGGTGGCGCTTAAACAAGTCAATACGACCTGGTGCATCATGGGCCTGCAGGCGCTCACAGGTGATCAAATAAATGGCAGCCCGATTGTATTTTTCACCGGCCGACAACAGCCGCCCCTGCTGCTCATCCTCGGCGGCCAGTTCGCTCAACTTGTCGGCCATTTTGGCCCAGGTATCGCGAAACGCCTGAGTGCCAGCAGCATCGCGTGCGTTGGCAGCCTCTTGCAGAGGTGCGCACATCTCTTCGATCTCACCGATGCGTGCACCCATTTCAATGGCCAAATCAACCGACAGGTTCCATGGGTAATTCGTGGGGAAGTATTTGAACATGCAGTTTTATCTCACTCTTCGAATATCGCCACAGCCCGCACAAAGCCGGCAGAGGCATGTTTGATTTTGTAGGGAAAGCACGAGACAGTGAATCCATCCGGCGGTAACTGATCAAGATTCGCCAACTTTTCCATTTGTCCGTAACCAATATCGCGACCGGCCTTGTGGCCTTCCCATATCAAGGAAGCATCGCCCGTGGCTTCAAAGCGCTCACGTGTGTATGAAAAAGGCGCGTCCCAACTCCAGGCATCGGTTCCTACAACACGAACGCCGCGCTCTAGCAGATACATCGTGGCCTCACGGCCCAAGCCCACTCCGGCCGTCAAATATTCCGGTTCACCAAACACACTGCCAGCCCTTGTATTCACCAGCACAATATCCAGCGGCTGCAATTCGTGCTCGATACGCTTTAGCTCATCTTCTATCTGGGCGGCCGTAACCACGTGGCCATCCGGCAAGTCTCTAAAGTCGAGCTTTACACCTGGCTGCAAGCACCAATCCAGCGGCAACTCATCAATGCCGTAGGCAGGCTTGCCGCCATCGGTGGTAGACGCATAGTGCCAGGGTGCATCCATATGCGTACCACTGTGCGTTGTTATTTGCAGGCGCTCTGCCGCCCACGCCTCTTTGCCCGGCAGATCGTCAAGCGTGAGCCCGGGAAACATGGCCTCCATTTCTGGCCAGCCTTCCTGGTGATCCATGTAGTCCACATTGGCGCGCAGTGGCGGCGGATCACAATTAGGGTTGTTGTCCAGCGTTACGGAAAGATCAACTAGTCTGCGTTTACTTTGAGTCATCATTATTCTCCGTTGCGGGTCACGTGTTGATCGATGGCGCCGAACAATGGCTTACCTTCCAGATCGCGCGCTTCCATAACCACCCTGTCACCAAACTTCATAAAACCCGTTTTCGGTTCGCCAAACTCAATCATTTCCAGGGCGCGCTTTTCTGAAATACAGGCGGCTCCTGCACTAAGATCGGCGTTTGCAACCGTGCCGGAGCCAATAATGGTTCCTGCGCTTAAGTCTCGGCTAAGTGCCGCATGCGCCACCAGTTCGTCGAATCCAAAATGCATTTCACCGGCGTGAGGTTCACCAAACCACTCCCCGTTCCATTCAACCTTCAATGGAAGGTGGATACGCGCGCCCTTCCAGGCCACTCCCAATTCATCCGGCGTTACCGCTACCGGCGCGAAACTGGTGGTGGGTTTAGCCTGCATAAAGCCAAAGCCCGTTTGCATTTCACGTGGAGCGAGAGCCCGCAGGCTGACGTCATTCAGCTGCATAATCAGTTTTATGTGCCCCATCGCCTGCTCTGCGGAACAGCCCATGGGCACCTCGTCCACCAACACAGCAAATTCGCCTTCAAAATCGATGCCGTGCGCCTCGCTGGGCAACGCAATATCATCACAAGCGCCCAGCATCCTGTCGCTCGCGCCTTGATACATCAACGGTATGGTTTCAGCGCCCGGTATGGGATCTAGGTGAAATGCCTTCTGCATGCGCTCGCCGTGGGCAAGAAAACACGACCCATCCAACCATTGCCACGCGCGTGGCAATGGCGCCATGGCCTGCGAAACATCAAAGTCAAACGCCCCGGTTAGCTCATTGTTATTCAACGATTCATAGCGTTGCTGAAGCTCATCGACAACGTCATCCCAGCGATCGATGGCACTCTGCATCGTCGTGACTTTCATGCCGGCATCTACAGCTTTACTTAAATCACTGGACACGATAACCAGGCGACCATCGCGACTGCTGTCGTTTAGTGTTGCCAACTTCATTGAAATTTTCCTTTGGAATTACACGTGCTCATGGCGTAAAGCTATCAGAAACGATCGAGATCGTTGGCAATCGTAATGTCGCCATCAAATGCTCTCGCTATTTCACTACGATAGCCATCGGCCACTACTTGCGTTTTGATATTCGGCGACATATGAGTGACCACCACACGCTCAACCCCGGCTTTTGCGGCCAGTTCTCCTACCTGCACAGGCGTTAAATGATGCGCCCTGAAATGCCATTCGATTCGATCGAGTGCGACCTGAGGCATACCAGGATTGGCCTTTTGAATATTCTTTAGTACAGCTGGAATGTCCATCATCTCACTAATCAGAAGATCAGCGTTTTGGGCCAGCGTTTCAACAGCCTTGCTGGGCCCTGTATCACCCGTATAAACAATGGAGCGATCTTTCAGATCAAAGCGGAAAGATAACGATTTCGCTTTTTCGCTTACAGCGCTGCTCTCAGGAATCTTGAAATGAGAGTTTTCCGCCACCTTGATTGTGGCACCTTGCACTTCAACCACTGAATCGTGAATCAACTCTTTGACTTCAACATTGGCTTTCCAGGACTGACCCGGCATGCCATAGGCAGCCTCCCTAGCCGGATCCATTGCAGAGAGCAGCCCGGTGATAAAATGTTGGGTTCCCGGAGGGCCGTAAATCGTCAGTGTTTCAGAAGCGTTCATCTGCATACGTAAACCCAGCACAGCCAACACGCCTCCAGTGTGATCGAAATGAAGGTGGCTGATAAAGAGCCCTTTCACATTCGTAACACGGAAGCCCGCCTTTGTTAGTTGCGCAGCAGCGCCATCACCAGCGTCTACGAGGTACAAGTCGTCGCCGATCAGCAGGGCATTCGCAGGCTGCGAACGTGTTGCTTCACCGCTAGGGCCTGCAGCCGTGCCGAGGGTGATAAAGCTACTGACCTTAGCCGATTGGCCGGGTGCCGCTGACGACGAGCCCGCTGAGCCAGCAGAAAGGTTCTGACACGCGGCCATAAGAAGCCCACAGGCCAGAAGCACCAAAGGTCTCTTCATTTTCATCTCCACTATTTGCATTTTGTGCTGGAATACTTGAGCGATGCGCTAGCATAAGCGCTTGACATCGAATAACTAAAATTGTTTATATTTATGCATCGGCATCCATATGATTTATACATAAAAATGAGATTTAAATCGCTGGACCTAAATCTGCTGGTTGCTCTGGATGTTCTGCTTGACGAACAAAACGTAACGCGGGCCGCCGAACGACTCAACATCAGCCAGCCAGCTATGAGCGCGGCCCTGTCGCGCCTGCGCGAACACTTCAATGAGCCGTTGTTGGTGTTGCACAGTAAACGCATGATACCCACCCCTGCAGCCCTTGAGATGCGCGAGCCGTTAAAGGAGCTGTTGCAGGATGCGGAGCTACTGGTCACAAAAACCACCCGATTCGACCCGGCAACCTCAGAGCGACGCTTCCGCATAGTCACGTCTGACTACATGCTAACCGTCGTTTTCCCGGCGTTGGCGGAACAACTCGAGTTGGTTGCACCAGGGGTTACCATGGAGTGCTTTCAACCGTCTGAGCACTCAAGCCAGCTATTGGAACAGGGCGATATAGACTTGGTGTTTGCGCCTGAGAATCACCTCCTGTCCGAGCATCCTTCTGAGCTAATGTTCGAAGAGAAGTACGTGGTGGTGGGCTGGAAAAACAACCCGGCGCTTGAAGGCAATATAGTCAGCGAAGATGAATTTTTCAGTGCTCGTCACGTTACGGTAGAAATCGGGGAATCCGCTCGATCATCCTTTGCTGAGAGCCACCTTCGTAATCTCAATCGCGAGCGCCGCATTGATATGAAGGTTTCTTCCTTTTTGACCGCTCCTGAAATAGTGGTGAACACCATGAAGCTGACCGTCATGCATGAGCGTTTAGCGAAACTGTTTGCCCAACGAATTGATATCACTATTGCCGAGTTACCGTTCGACTTCCCCACAATGAGAGAGATGGTCCAGTTTCATGCAGCACGTAAACACGACTCCGGCGTGCGCTGGCTGATCGACCGGGCTAAAGAATTGGCTTGAATTCGCCCCCCAGACTCCACAGCTAAAGCCCCTCCAGCACTCTAGCCGGTACTTTCAACTTAACGCTGACCGCTATCTTCCTGCTGCACTAGCCCGCAAGAATACCCACACCGTTCTATAGACGAAAAATTTGAGACGGGGCTTCAGCGCCATTACGCCCCGAAACTTACATACACAAAATTTATACTCCACGATAAAAACAATTAATTTTACATATAGGATTGCGATATATATCGTCTTCGTGATACCCGCTCAATGAACCTGCTAATAACAAAAGGATATTTTTTATGGCTAAGTTAGCACTGACCGCATCCAGCATGACTGCCCTAACCATATTACTCGGCCTGCCGAGTGCCGCCGCTCAAGATGCCGGTGAACCGACTGCAAGTAATCGGTCATCTCTTGAAGAAGTGATTGTAACGGCACAGCGTCGGGAACAAACGCTGCAAGACGCGGCGATTCCTGTTCAGACCTTTAGCCAGGATCAGATGACTCAGGCGGGTCTGGAATCTGCCGAGGACCTCGCTCTACTCACTCCTGCACTGGGCATCTTTGCCGGGGGTGGCCCATTGACGAGCCTGTTTGTTCGCGGCGTAGGTTCTCTCACGGTCAACCCATTAACCGACTCGGCCGTTGCGCAGAACATTGATGGGGTCTATATGGGTCGTTCAAGTGGTGCTGCCGGCCAGTCCCTGTATGACCTGGAGCGTGTCGAATTGCTCAAGGGGCCACAGGGGACACTGTATGGCCGAAATGCAACAGGCGGTGTGCTCAATTACATTCCGAATAAACCGATCCTGGGTGAGAACTCTGGCTACCTGCAAGGAGAGATTGGCGACTACTCCAAATTTGGCGTACAAGGTGCAGCAAACATCGCAGTTTCAGACACCGTTGCCATTCGGGTTTCAGGAAACAAGCTGGAACGCGACGGTTATTCAGATGATGGAACGAATGACCGGGATACCTACAGCCTGCGCGCCCAAGTTCTTTTTGAGCCAAACGATAGATTATCCATTCGAGTGGCAGCTGATTATTCCGATGTAAGCAGCACTGGCCCAGGTGGTGACCTGATAGGAACCTATGACAACCCACCAGGTGGAGTGATTACCAATTTCACGCCATCAGGGCTGTCAATTGATACTGGGCCCACGGACCCGGGTGCCAATGCTATTCGAGAAGGCGTGCTTCACACCCCGTCTTTTGCCCCGTTTCAACCGATTGATCCGAATGCGCTATACCAGGACAATAACTGGACTGGCTACATGGCTGAGATTAACTATCAGACAGATGTTGGCACGATAACGTTTATTCCGGCGTACCGGGAGTCAGATCAGGATTATCAATTCGCTGGCCCAGGCTTTGCGCCTGCCAAAACACTGGAAGAGAACGAGCAGACATCTGTTGAATTACGCTTTGCAACAGATTTGGATGGCCCCCTGAACGGCATCCTGGGCGCGTTTTACATCGAAGAAGATATCAGCACGAGCGGCGTGTTTGCGCAAAACTACGCGTCTCCGATTCAAAATTACGATAACGGGGGTGAAAGCTGGGCAATTTTCGGGCAAGGCACATTTGACGTCACTGAGGCGTTTCGCCTGAATGCCGGGGTTCGCTACACGGAGGACAAAAAGTATGCGGATGGCATTAGCGATACTTTCGTGACGTTCTGTGGCGGTGCGCCGTTCACTGGCAACTTCCTCACTCCGCCACTCAGCTTCGCCAACGGGTGCGCCTCTGGTGCTATGCCTGCACACCCGATCACGAGTGATCGCGACGCCTTTATTCAACACTTCGTTGATAACGGACTGATTGCGCCAGATTCAGTAGCAACTGTCCCAGGCATGGGCCGACCTCCCTTTTATAATTTGACGATACCCGGAGGGGTTTCTCCCGATCTTGCAGCCATTGTGAATGTCGGCGATGGGCAGCTATCATCTGACCTTGACTACAACGAAACCACTTACAGACTCGGAGTGGAATGGGATTGGGCAGAGGACAGCCTATTGTATGCCACCTTCGAAACCGGTTATCGCGCGGGGGGGGTCGATCTTAGCCTAGTGTCGCCAACCTACGACCCGGAATACATTGACGCTTATACGATAGGCTCCAAAAACCGCTTCCTGGATAACACACTGCAAGTTAACGCTGAATTGTTCCGATGGGAATATGATGGCCAGCAGGTGACGTACTTCACGACTTTGGATTCGGCTTCAGCGTTCCCGATTGCCAATGCCGATTCGACAATTGAAGGACTTGACCTAGACATAATCTGGGCGGCAAGTGCCAGCACAACAGTCGGGTTGAATTTACAATTTCTGGACGCTACTTATGACGAGTTGACTCTGGTTTCCGATCCCGGTCGGGGCCGATTTGGCTGTACGTCTCAGGGTGTGAGTAACGGCCTTGAAACCTACAGTTGTGCAGGAAACGAAATGCTCTATTCGCCTGAATTTGGCGCCGACCTGAACGTTAACCACGTTATCGACATCGGCAATTATGATTTGTCTCTGACTGGCGTCGTGTCACACCGCTCCGACCAGGAAACCAACTTCCTCTTCCTGGACGAGACAGTGTCAGAATCGTATACCACGCTTAACTTCGATGCGACGCTGCTTGCGAAAGATGGGGCATGGTCAGTTTCGGCATACGTCAGAAATGCAGATGACGAGCGCTTTACAACGAACACAAACGTCTCAAACCGGGGGCTGACGTACGCGATTTTCTCGCCACCTCGCACCTACGGTATTCGTTTGAAGGCTAACTTCTAGTCTGGAATAAATCAGGAGTGTTTTGCGGGATTAGCCCCATCATGAAAATGATGGGGCTTTTTTTGTACCCGTATTCAGGGCAAGAAATCGAGACTAGCAGAATCTTCCTAGGAATTTTCCGCCGCCAACATCGCTTCAATTTTTCTTCGCGCATCAAATGCCGGCCGATCAGAACGAACTGACAGTTCCTTTTTAAACTGCGCAGCTTGCTCTAGCCTTTCTTCCACCGCATTTATTGTATCAACGTCCTGTTCGCGTATTTTGATATCCGACTCTCGCTGAAAGGCGTCCAACTCCTCATCGCCGAGCCTGAAGTTACGCGTGGAAAAACCAAAATAGTGCGTAGTCGTTTCTGTTTCGGGCGTGATGCCGTGGTGAATAAGCAAAGAGCCCAATGCTTCAGGCACGTCATCGCGACCCTCTAACTTGGTAACATTGGGCAAGCTGGTTTTAATGAATTCAGGGCCATAGAAATCACTGATTGAATCGAAATCTGCAACCCCTTCAAACTGCGCATCATGCCCATAGATTAGACCGAAGAAGGGATTCCAAGGCGCCTTCACTTTACGCAGTATTCGCAGGCTGACATCTCTTTCTTCTATGTGGATTGGAACCTTTCCCATAGCTTCCCCGCCCGGCACGTGATGATGCACGTACGGCAGATGGGTAAGGTCCATTAAATTATCTACCAGCAACTGAGCACGCCCTTTAAGGTGGAAATAGTTTTCTGAGCTGTAGTGCCAACCTGGTTGATCTACACCAATATCATGGTACGGAGGAATCAGATCGGTATCGCATTTGTCAGCGTCGCCCATCCATATCCAACAGATAGGCCCTCGCTCTTCCAGGCGATAGACAGGCTGGCAGGTTTTGGTTGTCACACTGTCTTGTGAAGGAATGTCGATGCACTCGCCAGTATCGGCAAACGTAAAACCGTGATAACCACAGACAATGGCGTCACCTTCCAAGCGACCTTTGGCTAAAGGGAAGTAACGGTGCGGGCACAATCCGTACATGGCAACCGGCGTACCATCTTCTTTGCGATACATAACAACAGGCTTGTTCAATAAGGTGCGCTCCATTGGCTCGCGCGAGATCTCGTTCGAAAACGCAGCCATATACCAACGGTTTCGCACAATTGAACTTTCGTATTCAAATGGATACATGCAGTACTCCTATTCTCTTCAAACGTTTGTGGTACCGTTTTCTTCCGCCAACATGGCGTCAATCCTTTTTCTGGCCTCGAAGGCTGGTCGATCAGCGCGCGCTGACAATTCTTTTTGAAATTCAGCCGCCACATCCAACCTTGCTTCGACCGCTCCAATCGCATCGACATCTTGTTGCCGAACCTCTAACTCCATTTCGAGCTGCGAGATATCCAACGCCTCGTTGCCCTGCCTGAAATTTCGCGTGGAGAATCCAAAATAGTGCGTTGTCGTCTCTGTTTCTGGCGTAATGGCATGAAGGATTGACATCCACCCAAGGCATTTGGGCTTCTTATCGTCGCCCAGTACGGTCAATTTCGGCAAGCCTGTGCGTATCAGCTCGGGGCCATAGAAATCACTCACAACCTCAAAGTCTGCCAGCCCTGAAAACTCGGCCTCTTCTCCAAACACCTTAGCCAGGAAAGGGTTCCAAGGCATTTTCCCGCTGCGCACTGTGCGATAGCTTAATTCGCGCTGCTCCACCGCCAGCGGAATTTTTTTCAACTCATTGCCACCGCCACCGCCAAGCTGAGAATGTATGTACGGAAGATGGCTAAGGTCCATCAGATTATCAACGAGTAGTTGCGCCCGGCCTTTTAGATGAAAATAGTTTTCCGAACTATAGTGCCAATCAGGCGGATTCAATCCAAAGTCGTGATACGGCGGGATAAGGTCGGCATCGCACTTATCGCTGTCGCCCATCCAGATCCAGCAGATTGGGCCGCGCTCCTGCAGCGGATAAACCGGCTGGCAGAATTTGGAAGTGACGTTGTCTTGCGAGGGAATATCGATACAGTCGCCGGAGTCGGAAAATTTGAATCCGTGATAGCCACAGACGATTGCGTCACCCTCCAGCCGACCCTTTGCCAATGGAAAATAGCGGTGTGGGCACAGCCCATACAGGGCAACCGGCGTGCCATCTTCTTTGCGATACAGGACAACGGGTTTGTTCAAAAAAGTGCGTTCAATAGGTTCGCGCGAAATTTCGTTCGCAAAAGCGGCCATATACCAGCGGTTTTGCACCATCGAACTTTCATACTTGAACGGATACATACAATGGGTCTCTCGATTTACTCTTTTTTGTGCGACGCTAGTTCGATACCCAAAAGTGCAGCTGCGTTGTGCCCCAATATTCTGGACTGTGCGTCATCGCTTAGATTCTTGTGAAAGCCCACCGGGTCTGGCTCACCCATATCGAAGGGGTAATCAGTGCCCATACAAAGTTTCTCAATGCCGTGCGTTCTGACCAGGCTTTCCAATTCCTCCGAATCAAAAACCAAAGTATCAAGCCAAACGTTACGCAAGTACGATGATGGCGCTTTAGTAATGTGTTCACGGCAATCTTCTCTTGCGCGATAAGCGTGATCCATTCGACCCCAGTATCCAGAGAGATAACCGCCACCATGCGCAACGCACAGTTTTAAGTCCGGCATGGCCTCAAACACGCCCCCAAAGATCAAGTGACTCAATGCAATAGTGGATTCAAGTGGGTTGCCAATAATGTTGTTTAGATAGTGCTCGGCAAGCCTTTCACCTTGAGTAAAGCCCAATGGATGCATAAAAAGTAAAACATCAAGCTCCTGTGCTGTTTTGAAGAAGGGCCTGAACTTTGGATCGGCTAATTCTGCACCATTAACGTTTGTGCCAATCTCAATGCCACGCATACCGCAGTCTTTAACACATCGCTTCAGCTCAGCGATCGCCATCTCCACATTTTGCAACGGCACAGTGCCCATACCCACCAGGCGATCTGGGTGACTCGCCACTGCTTCAGCAATACTATTGTTAATCAGGTGCGCAAGATCTCGCCCGAGTTCTTCTGGCGCAAAATAGTAGTACTGACCTGGGTTAGGGCTAATTGCCTGAACATCAACCCCCAATCGATCCATGTCTTCAATCCGCTCTTTCACCCCATTGAGACGCGAACCAATTTGGGCGAACATTTTGCCATTCACTTTATCTGAGCTTGCCGATGAGAATGGCAAGCCCTTGGGAAGGTTTGGAATTGCTTCTCGAATCAAAGCTTCTGCCGCCCCTACATTCATATGGGCGTGAATGTCGATGACCGCGTGTTTGCCACGCGGCCTGACAACATTGTGCTTGCAGGCCGCTTCGCCGCAATCGTGAATAGTGTTCTGCGTGATGGCGGTTACTCGCTAAGTTGGAAGAGGGCCCCAAAACGGCTTACGCTCACCCGAATCTTCTGCCACGATATTATTTTTCTGACGGCCAAGATAAGTAAGCTCGCTATCCACAACATCGCCAGGGCGCAACCAGCGATTACCGTGCATAGCGCCATTGCCCGGAGGCGAACCTGTAGAGAACAAGTCGCCAGGTACCAGGCGAACGCGCTCAGAAGCATAAGACAGCATTTGCTCTGGCGAGAAAATCATGTCTGTTACAGGCCAGTCCTGCATGGTGTTGCCATTGAGTTTGAGCTCGATGTTAATTTTTGAAAACTCAACAAATTGTCTGGGAACAATAAAAGGACCTAAGGTTTTAAACGTTGGCTGGTGCTTGCTGATCCAATCGAATTGAAACCTGACATCCGAGCGTCTGAATTCGTCTACAGTGCCAAGATCATTGACCATCACGTAGCCAGCAATATGCGCGCTCGCCTCTTCAGGCTTTATGTACCGCCCGGTTTTGCCAACAACAAAGCCCAGTTCCAATTCCCAGTCGGGGTGCTCGCCAATTAGCGGCAGTTCAATATCATCGTTTGCACCGACCAGTGAAGAATGCAGCCCTGTCCATAGAAAGGGCATACCCTCACGGGCACGTCGATCTACTTCGGCTAGATTACGCTGAAAGAAATCTTCGTCGCTTTCACCTTCTTTGCGTTCGTGCTGATTGAATTTATTGTGGGTCATCATTTCGGCAACATGTTGGCGGTAGTTAGAACCCGCAAACAGCAAGTTTGGGTGGGCCAACGCTTTATGCGCATGCAGACTCTCAAACTCGTGCTCTGGGCATGAAGCACTCTCATTGAGATCGACCAACTTGTCGAAATTACGATCCCAATCTTCAAAAATCGCGTGCGTGTCATGCCAGAATTGAGACAAATCCAATACTGTTCCGTCGGGCTTTACCAACCCAGGAAACGCAGGTTTGCCCTGCTCACTGTAGGTTCCAATGCCAAAACTATTTAGGGCCAGCCCCGTTGCCGGATGAAAATCAGTCATAATTTTTCCTAAAAATGAAATATGGGTGCGCTAAATAAAATATTTGTCAGGCGGATCGTTACTCCACTTGTCCATATCAACCGTGGAGATATCGTGGAAGTTGGTACCGTCTTCCTCTCGAAACAGGTCGGTGTCTGAAAAAGTTTCGAAGCGCGCTCCGTCTGGGCTGCGCCACACGTCGAAAACGTGACTGCCGTGAGGGTGGCGCCCTACCCCCCAGATAGACTCATAGTCTTTCGTTTGAAGATAGCGGTGCGTTGTAAACTGCGCTTCGTAGTCAAGAACCTCAAACGAAATATGATGACAGCCACCGCGCTCGTCCTGCATCAAGGCAACTACGTGGTGGTCGACATACTCATCGCCACGGTTCATTCTGTGAAAGCCAACGATCTTGGCCTCTGGTTGACCTGGGATGTTGTAAACATCGCTGCCAATCAGGCCAAGATTTTCAGCGTACCAAGCTGCTGATGCGGCATAACTTTTGACGAAAAGGCCAACATGCCCAATACGCCATAATCTTGCCGGCCCGAAATTCCGCTTGATCTGATTCTGGCCAAAGCGAACTTTTTTGGTAGGCGTGTTGATCATTAGATCCGCTTCCAGCTCGCCTTCGGCAACCTGAGACGCTCCATGCACTAAATGAACCTTGTTTCCGTCTGGATCCGCCAGGGAAACAAACTGACCGCCACATGGCAGACCAAGATCAGCAACCTCGCTTGCTCCAAGCTCTTTCACTGCGAGATCTAGATCACTGCGATTATCGACCTCAAAGGCCAGGCCAATGAACGCGTCTTCCTCGGCTTTTTCGGCAACATAGACACCCATGTCTCCACCGAGATTACCCAGTACTAGTCGTTCGGCGGTTTCCTCCACTATGTTGAAACCAAAATCCGTCGCGAACGCCTTGAGCGCGGCCAAATCTTTAACTTTGAATTCTACGTGATGAAGACTCTTCAACATTTCCTACGGCTCCTTCGGAAACACTTTATGTTTGCTTTCGCCTGTGCTGTAAATGCAATGTATACAGGCGTAAGCAGAAACGAGTAACGAGATGGCTTATTCCACCAGCAAGCGTTCAGCACCCTTTAACCTGGTTGCCGCCAGCGCAACACCTACGGCACACAGCCCCGCATAGAGCAGCAACACGTTCTCAAGTCCGCCAAGCCGAGTGAGTAGCGCAGCGGCAAGTAGCGGCGCAAAAAACTGACCAAAAAAGAACAAACCTGTCCACAGCCCAGTTCCTCGGCCACGAACAGTGTCTGGCAGCAATTGCAGAATCCAGGTCAGCATAGTTGGCAGCAAAATACCGAAGCCCAGAGAGGCAATCACCACCGATACGCTTGTCATGGACAGCGACGTAGAAAGCCCTGAGCCCAAATACCCAATCGACGCTAGGGATAGACCGATGAGAACGAGTAGAGGGCCCGATGCGCCCTGAAACCGGCGAAACAAAACAGTGCCAACGGCAACACCAATGTTGGCGGCCGCCCCAATAGCTCCAATTTCTCCGGGAGAGACTTCTGCACTGAGCCCAAGAATTTCGCCAAGCTTTACTATGATCGTGTAGAAAACAATGCCGACAAACAGCGTGGTGAGCAGTAGTGGCATAATGCGGCCAAGCGGAAGTTTCGCGTTGCTTTCCTCTTCATTTTTAGCTGCACGTTGCGGCTCGAACAAAACGAACGCCACCACTATCGCAACAGGAATTGCTAGCAGGTACAGCAAGAATGGGCCGCGGGAACCAAATAGTTCGCCCAGGAGGCCTCCCACCGCAATCAGCACGATCGCACTGATACTCACGGTTGCAAACTGCAGTCCTATCCAGCGCTCTCGCTCCTGGCCTACAAAGTAGTCTCCGATCAAGGCCGTTGCGATGGTCATGATAAACGCCTCGGCAATACCCAAACCTACGCGCGCGGCAATTATCTGATGTAAATCGGCGAGGAAGTAAGGCAACACTCCAATAGCTGCATAAATAAGCAGCGTAACCACCAACAGGCTCTTACGGCCCACCCTGTCAGATACCCAGCCCGCCAATGCAGAGAACAATGCCACGCACAAAGCTGGCACGGTCATGGCAATGGGTACTAGAAACTGAAAGCCTTCAACCGAACTGAATTCCTTCATTAGCAGCGGCAAGACCGGCACTACGGAAATAATCGCCATCGGCGGCATAACAGCTGCCAGCAGTATTATTATGCCGTGCTTGGTTGATGCTACGTTACCGGCCGCCGTTCCAATATTCTCAATTGCCATTATTTTTGGCTCCTATTTGCTTCGCGTTTGATCAACATGTTCGCTTTTGTTCAAGCGTCTGCAGAATTCGAATCCTGACGTTTAACCCGCTTATGTTCATCCTCCTGTATTCCCCGCTTCCAATAACTGGAAATATAGGCATCGACGGTGGGCAATCCGCGCTCCTTCTTAAAGTACAGCCGCATTGCCCGCATAGTATCGAATTCACTCGCCGCCCAAACCGCAGGCCGGCCAGCGAGCCACGGTTTAGCGCGTATACTCTCGATAACGGCTGCTCTACCTTCCTCGGGCTGCGCTGCCACTACCCAGTCAATCTCTATTCCCGCAGGTGCGTCCAGTTTCTGGCGATCGTCTGCATGTAGGATTTCGATCACAGCGTAACCAGTGACTGATTCGCTCATCGCTTCCAAGTTGACGCTCAATGCCGGCAAAGCCGTCATATCCGCAGCCAGAAAAAACCAATCGGCCTCCATATTAGGCATTTTCCTGGGCCCGGGCCCGCCCACCCGAATCCTATCGCCAATGCTGGCTCTATTGGCCCAACGAGATGCGATGCCGTGATCTCCATGCATGACGAAATCCACATCGATTTCACTCGCATCCTGGCGCTGGTGTCTCACGGTGTAGGTGCGTACGCAGGGCTCGGGCTGCCCTGCTTCGTCAAGCATCAGCTTAATGTACGCTCCCTCCTGATTTGCTGGAAAATCACTCAGGCCGGGGCCGCCCAGAGTAATACGCCTCATATTGGGCGTAATGTCAGTCATTGCCAGAACGTCGAGTTCACGTGGGGGCCCTTTAGCCATGACTGTCATTCCTTTTCCGGTTCTGCTAATCAACCCGCTTATCGTGAATGAAAGCGCGGGGCCAAATGCTGATGCGGTCTATACTGCAGCGCTGCAGTCTATAAATAAAATCGTTTCTATTTATAAATATGTATTGATTATTGTTATATAACTACAAGCTGGAATACAGATTATTGATGGTCAGGAATCAATCAAATCGATTTCAAAAATGCACAGAGAAACTCTATAGTCTTCGTTTTTTCCAGCCGTATACCATTCCAATCAAAAGGGGCTTGAGCATGTCTCGAAGTTTTCTTACGAACATTCACCTATATATCGCAGCCTTGTTTGCGCCAGTGCTAGTCATGATGGCTTGTTCAGGTGGACTCTATTTACTCGGTGTAAAGGGGAATGTGAATGAGACAGCCATTGAGCTACCCGCCGACACTGAGTTCAACTTCAAATCACCGACAGTTGAACAGGACCTTGCGGATTTACTGGCCGCCGCTGGAGAGCCGCATGCGTTCGAGTACACCAAGAGCAGAGGCAGTTCCTTAATCACTCGTCCCACATCGCGTCAATCTTATAAGCTGAGCCAGAGTGGTGCAGCGCTGCAGTTGACGAGACTAACACCCGACTTTCAGGCCAGCCTGATAGAGCTGCACAAAGGCCATGGCCCTCAAGTGTTCCGAACCTTTCAGAAGCTCATGGCTGCTGGCCTAGTGGTGGTATTGGTTAGCGGCGTTTGGTTAGGCCTTAGCTCCAGGCGCCTCAGGGTACCCACTTTACTCACCAGCGCCGTTGGGCTTGCCTTATTTGTGGTGTTTGGTTTTGTTTTATAGGGCGGGCAAATAAAAACGACACGATGAATATTGTCATCACCGGCGCGGGCGGCTTTATAGGCCAGGCAGTTATTGCTGCATTAGAGGAAACAGGTAAACATCAGCTGCTTGCCGTCGATACCTCTGCTGCGCCCTCTACTGCGCCCTCTGCTACACCCTCTGCTAAACCCTCATTAACGCATACAAGCACGCAATGGCTGCAAGGGGACATTGCCGAACCCGGCGTTATAGATGAGCTATTCGCAAAACCCTGCGACGCCGTACTGCATTTGGCCACGGTCCCCGGTGGCGCCGCCGAAGACAATAGAGCACAGGCGCAGCGGGTCAATATAGATGCGAGCCTTGCATTGCTGGAAGCAGCGCGCAGCGCAACATCCCCTCCCCGCATTGTTTTTGCGAGCAGCATTGCCGTCTATGGCGAACTCGATGGAGGCCTCGCTACAGACGACACCATCTTGGCGCCCCGAATGATCTATGGCGCTCAAAAGGCCATGATTGAAACGTGGGTATCGGCTCTAACACAGCGCGGCGAAATACAAGGCCTGTCTTTACGGTTACCCGGTGTGGTTGCACGCCCTCTTGCGCCATCGGGTATGAAGTCTGCTTTTATGAGCAATCTTTTCCACGCAGCTCGTGCTGGCGAACCTTTCACCTGCCCAGTATCGCCCGAGGCCACGATGTGGCTAATGTCGCGACCAAAAATTGTTGAGAACTTGCTTCACGCGCTAACCCTCGATGCAGAACAACTCCGCTTAGCCAGTGCAATGACACTCCCCCCGCTGAGGCTCAGCATGCATGAACTGGTAACAGCCGTTGCTCAGGCTACCGGGTATACGGAAGATTTCGTCAGCTACCAGCCAGACCCGGATCTGGAAGCGGTGTTTGGCCAACTACCTCCGCATCGATTTACTCTCGCGAAAGAGCTTGGCTTCAAAGACGACAGTAACGTGGAGCAACTGGTAATGAACGCGCTCTCCTACCTATGAAACGAGAATGACAAACATGAGCACAACGCCTGATATACGCAGAGTGGTAACCGGCCATAACAAAGAGGGTCGTGCGCACATTCGCTCGGATGAAACATTCACGCCCAGCCCTATACCAACTGGAGACGCGGAGTTCGCCCTGCTCTGGACGACAGCGACGCTACCGGCTGATAACAACGATGAAACCGACGGCCGACTGCGCGAGGCCGGCTTGACCATACAACAAGGCTCGGTTATCCGCGTGGTAGATATGCTGCCAGGCGGAGCGTCACCCATGCACCGATCGAACAGTATCGATTATGGCATTGTCGTTTCCGGTGAAGTTGAGCTTGAACTGGATGACGGTGAAAAAACCGTGCTATGTGCTGGCGACATCTGTATTCAGCGCGGCACTATTCATTTGTGGCGAACAATAGGTGACCAGCCCTGCCGAATCGTTTTTGTGCTGACTCAGGCTGAAGCATACCGCCATCAGGGGGCGCCTTTACCCGAGATTGATCCGTAAATGATGTTTGCGATCTAAGGCTGCGTTTCCCTTAGAAAATACAGTAAAACCGCGCCACATAGTGCACCGCTGCCCATCACTAATGAGACGGTCTGCACGCTGAGCCCAGCCTGAAAAAGGTAACCAGCAGCCACCGGTGCCAGCACCGCTCCTCCCCTGCCAACGCCAATGGCAAAACCAGTACCTGTCGCGCGAACATGCGTAGGAAAAACCTTAGCGAACAAAGAGTACAGACCAACAACACCGGCATTGGTAAAGAACCCGGTAATGGCCACCACCACTATGAGCGAGTTCAAGTCATCGCTACCACGACCAAACCAGGCGATCATCGCAGCCGAAAGCAGTAAAGCAAAAATGGTTAATGGCCGAAGCGCTATACGCGTTGCCAGATAACCAAAAATCGCTCCGCCGATGGCTCCGCCCACATTGACCCAGGTTAAAACGGTAGCCGCACTTCGCGCTTCATAACCCATGTCTACAACAATTTTCGGAATCCATTTGATGATGTAATAAAAGCTGGTGATGTGCGCGAAATAGGCCATGGTCACCAGCACCGTCACCATAAAGAGCCCGGGCTTGAATATGTCGGTGAGAGAAGTTCTTTCTGCAGCTTCGGGTAGTGGACTTAACTCGCTGGCGCTGGAATGTCCAAAGCGCGCCAAAATAGGGTTGATGCGATCCAATGCGCCCGGTGCTCGGCGCCGATCATAAAACACCGGAGACTCAGGCATGAGAAACCACACCAGGGGAATAAAGGCGGCGGTGGCCCAAGCACCAAACAAGAAAATATCCCGCCAACCGCCAGCGCCCAATATGTGCTGCACGCCCAGGCCGCCTAGAATGCCGCCAATGGGGTAGCCTATTACCATGGCTGCCATAGCCAAGCCGCGCCACCGTAAATTGGAAAACTCCGCAGCAGCGGCATTAATTGAAGCCAGCATACCGCCAATGCCCAAACCGGTCAGCAATCGCCAGAAAAGCAAACTTGCAATACCGTTGGCGTAGGCTGCTCCCGCCATACCAATCGTCATGGCCACCAGGCAAAACAGAATCGTTGGACGGCGGCCGATCTTGTCAGCTACCGGGCCAAGCACTATCGACCCAATACCCATGCCGACCAGCTCCATGGATAATATCCAGCCCAGTGCAGCGCGATCTATACCCCAGTCACTGGCAATCCCCGGGGCGGCAAAGCTGATCGACAGCACATCGAAACCATCCAGTGCATTGAGCCCCACGGTGACCAACACCGCGGCCCACTGCCAGCCGTTCATCGGATTGTTTTCCAGTATAGACTTCGGATCTTGGTTCATAGAAGCGCGCCGGTTTAGTCGAGTCGGACTGCAATAAAGCTACTGCTCAGCGGCTAT
>JBGCFE010000258.1:0-11837 GCA_045106775.1 Halioglobus sp. | reverse complement strand
TCAACCTGCTCAGACCAAAGCACTCCACTGTTCAATCGCAAACAGTTTTTATACTTGCCTCCCGATGATGAAAATATCTGCCCGGGCGCAATACTAATGCCTTGGGCTAGAGCCTGGTGAGCGAGCTCCGTGGTATCAACTCTTCCCTCTAACTCAACCCACACCGTCATTCCGCCTGCTGGCCGAGACACTTTCGTGCCGCTGGGGAAGTGCTGCGCAATGCGATCAATCAACCGCCTTGTGTTCTGCATAAGCGTGATCTGCATGGTGCGGATATGTCGATCGTAACTACCGCTGGCAAGAAACTTTGCCACTGTAAGCTGGCCGACGGTAGAGGTGGCACAATTGGACACAAACTTTTCATAGGCCAACTGCTGTGAGTGCTTCTGCGATATCGCCCACCCAATGCGCAACCCCGCCGACACCGTCTTGGAGTGCGACGCGCAGTGAATAATATTGTCATTGGTTTCAAAGCTTTTCAGCACGCTGGGGCGCTTACCTTCAAAGTTCAGGTCACCGTATATATCGTCTTCAATAAGCGTGACGTTGCTATGCTGATTGATCAACGCAACTAGCGCCTGCTTGCGCTCATCAGGCATCAGCGCGCCTAGCGGGTTACTGAAGTTGGGCACCACCACGCAGGCTTTTACAGGCCATTGCTCTAAGGCCAATTGCAGTGCATCTATCGAAACACCTTCTGCAGGGTGTGTCGGAATTTCCAAGGCCTTCAAGCCCAGCGCATCAATCGCCTGCAGCAGGCCGTAGTAGGTTGGCGATTCAATGGCCACAATATCACCGGGTTTAGTTACGCTTTTCAGGCTGAGGTAAACCGCCTCCTGACAACCCGAGGTAATCACAATGTCGTCCGGGTCGGTAATGCAGCCACGCGCCACCATGCGCTGTGCAATTTGCTGGCGCAGCGCTAAAAGGCCAGGTGGTACTTCATAACCGCAAATACCGTTTTGAGAAGCGTTGGTCACCGCAGATAGCGCGCGGTTGATCGCTCGAGTTGGCAAGAAGCTTGTGTCAGGTACATTCGCGCCTAGCTGCACAAGATTGGGCGTATTGATATTCTGAATCAGCTGCAGCACCAACCCCTGCCCTGTCACTGGCTTTGGCTTAGCCACTGGTTTCGATGTGCGCGGCTGTTCAAGGCTAGAGTGCATTCTTGGCCGCACGTAAAAGCCAGAACGCGGCCGCGCCTCTATGTAGCCCTCTGTTTCCAGGTGACGATAAGCGGTGACCACCGTGGACGGGCTCACTCCCTCACTGCGGCTAATGGAGCGCACACCTGGCAACCGCTCTCCTGCCTGGTAGACGCCTTTTTTTTTTTTTTTTGCAAGATGGGTTGCTATCTCCGAGTAGAGCTGAGCCATAAGCGGTACAGATCCTATGTTTAAAACCAGTACAGATAGAAACAAGCCCAATCTGTACCGTATTAAATACTTTTTATTGCATCTGTACCGTACCGAACCAGCGCACTAAAGTACAACTTCTAACGATGGGAAGTACGCTGCTATGGACATATTGACCGGTCTGCTGGGTTTCGTACTGGTTTCCACCATTACCCCCGGGCCCAACAACCTGCTACTGGCCGCCTCAGGCATACAGTTTGGCGTTCGGCGCACCATACCTCATGTGATTGGCATTCACTGTGGCGTGTATATTCTGGTTCTGCTGTGCGGGCTGGGGCTTGGGCAAATTTTGCTTGCGGCTCCTGCGGCCATCGTGGCGTTGAAGCTCTTTGGCAGCGGATACCTGCTGTATCTGGCGTGGAAGATTCTGGGGTTTACACCCGCGCAGCCCAATGAACAAAATGGCGCGCAACCTATGCGCATTCTCGAGGGAATTATCTTCCAGTTTTCAAACCCCAAAGCCTGGATGATGGCAGCCACTGGAATTAACATATCGCTGGGTTTCGATAAGGGCATGGTTGCCGCGGTGCTTTCACTTTGTTTGGGCTTCGCCACACTTGGCCTGCTGTGTAACTTTGCGTGGGTCTGGTTTGGTGCATCGCTTAGCGGCCTGCTGGGGAAACCCATTTACCGGTATGCGGTGAATGGGGGCTTAGCCTGCATTACGTTACTCACGGTCGCGCTTATCTGGGTTGCATAGTCTGGCCGCCAGAGATTGCCCAATTGGCCTGCTTTGTGTTGCAATACGCGCGCTAGCAAACGCTGCAACACGCTGTGTATTTCGCGCCATTCATTCTAAAACTGGAGCCAATCTCATGATCAAGAATATTCTTCTGGCAATCGCCGTATTTGGCATTGCTCTATCAGCGCAGGCACGCGACGACAAGAACATGCGTTCAATCAGTGACGCAATGAACACCGCCAATGCCAAGGCCAAGCTTACTGAAGGCTATACCTTCAAGTTTGGCAACCAGAGCCATGGCGCTATTGTGAAGAACCACGGTGAATTCACCTCCAACAAAAAAACCAATGCGTTCAACAAGTCTGATTTAGAAGCCTGCCAGTGGGCGTTCTTGTCTGCGATGGTTAGTTTTCAGGACCGTATCAAAGCCTCAGGCGGCAACGCGGTGGTCAATATTCGCAGCTACTACCGCAAGAACGAGGTGAGCAGCGCGACTGAGTTCGAGTGTGGCAATGGCGCCATCATGGCGGGTGTGACCTTCAAAGGTGAAGTTGTAACACTGCGCTAATTGCGATTTCAGGTTGATACCTGAAACTCGCTAGGCAGTATGACGTCGAAAAATCAACGACGTATTAATGCCACCAAAGGCAAAGTTATTGTTCATCACATATTCAGCGGAGATACTGCGCGGCGAGCCGACGATATAGTCAAGCTCGCCGCACTCTTCATCAACGTTGTTCAGGTTTAGCGTGGGCGCAAACCACTCTTCGTTCATCATCGCAATACTGGCCAAGGATTCAATGGCACCGCACGCTCCGAGCGTATGACCCAAATTTCCTTTCAACCCACTAATAGGCATGTTGCTACCAAACAGTCTGGCTGTGGCCTGCGATTCAGCAACGTCACCGCGATCAGTGGCGGTGCCATGCGCGTTAACGTGCCCTATTGCGGCCGCCTCTAGCCCGGCATTCTCCAGCGCTAACTCCATCGCAATTTGCATAGTGCGAGTATCAGGTTGCGTGACATGGCCACCGTCGGAGTTCGTGCCAAACCCGACTATTTCTGCATAGATATGCGCGCCTCGGGCCATCGCATGCTCACGTTCTTCCAGGATGAGCGTGCCGGCACCCTCGCCAACTACCAACCCGTCGCGATCCCGATCAAAGGGGCTGGGTGTGGTCGAAGGCGCATCATTGCGTGTGCTCGTTGCGTAAAGCGCATCGAAAACAGCAGCTTCAGTAGCGCAGAGCTCTTCAGCGCCGCCGGCCACCATTGCCGTTTGCTGGCCGTGCCGAATAGCCTCGTAGGCGTAGCCCACACCCTGACTACCCGAGGTGCAGGCGCTGGACGTTGTGTAGACTCGGCCCTTGAGCCCAAAGTACACACCAATATTCACCGGCGAGGTATGACCCATGCCGCGAATATAGGTGGTAGCCGTAATTTTTCCAATATCGTGTTCTAGCAGAAATGTTGCCAAATCAGCAGACGCATCCGGGCTACCGGTGGAAGAGCCATAAGACACCCCCACTGCCCCACTGGTAAGAATTGGATCGTCAAGCAAACCCGCATCTGTAAGTGCATATTCTGACGCCAGCGCCGCAAATTTCGATACACGTCCCATCGACCGAATTTTTTTGCGCGTGTAGTGTGCAGGCAGTTCGAAGTCATCCACTGGCCCGCCCAGCCGAGTATTCAACCCTTTATAAATATCCCATTCGGACATTGCGCGAATACCGCTAGCCCCATTGGCTAGATTGGCACGCAAGGTTGCCCAATCATTACCCAGCGAGCTGATTATGCCTGCCCCAGTGACTACAACACGCTTCACTAGTGCATGCCTCCGTTTACCGAAATGACTTGCCGTGTAATATAAGCGGCACCGTCGGACATTAAAAAGCTCACCAACGCGGCCACCTCGTCGGGCTCACCCATACGCCGCATGGGCACCATTTTCATTGCTTCATTCAAGACAGTTTCATCCACCATATCGGTATCTATCAAACCCGGTGCCACACAGTTAACCGTTATTTTTCGCTTTGCCAGCTCCACCGCCAGTGCTTTTGTGGCACCGATCAGGCCTGCCTTGGCAGCGCTGTAGTTTACCTGCCCCCGGTTACCCATGATGCCGGAGACGGAAGACAAAGTGATAATGCGCCCTCCCTGCTTTGCTCTTACCATCGGCATCGTAATTGGATGGACCACGTTATAGAAACTATCTAAATTGGTTTGCAATACGGTATCCCATTGCTCACCAGAAAGTGATGGAAAAGCGTTGTCGGCGGTAACACCGGCGTTGCAGACCACACCGTAGTACGCACCATGCGCTTCCATATCGTCGTTCAACGCTTGCGCCGTGGCTTCGCGATCAGAGACATCAAACTGGAGTAACCGCGCAGTGCCGCCTTCAGCCTCTATCGCCGACTGAACATCCGCCAACGCATCGATCTGACTGCGGCAGTGCAACACCACGGTAAACGATTTCCGTGCAAGATCCAGAGCAATGGCTTTGCCAATCCCTCTACTGGAGCCTGTCACCAGAATAGAACGCGTCATAAATGAGCTGCCTTAACTGTTGTAGCCAATATTGTCGTGGCGCACATTGTTGTCGGGTCAGCCTTTTTTCTCAAGTTTTTCACCAAAATCTAGCGGGCCCACCAGCGGCACCAATAGCCAGTTAGCCACGCTGCCTAGCAATACAGCCAGGCCAAACGCACTGATCATCGGGGTATCGCTCAGCGCCAACAGGCCAAAGCCTAAACAACTGGTAAGCACCGACAACAGAATAGCCAACCTGCAGGCATCGACATGATTCGCTGATTCAAACTGAAAAATGCCGTAATCCATACCTAGGCCCAATACCAAAAACAGAGCAAAAAGGTGGAACAAATTAATCGGAATAGCCAAAGCGCTAAGCATGGCAATAGTCAGCAGGCTGGAAACAAGGGGCACCAATACCAATGTCAGCGCCGCCGGGCGGCGATAGCGTAAAAGCATCAACAAGGCTATCACTGCATAAGCCACCAAGAGTAAACGTAGAGCGGCATCAAACCGCTGCGACAAATTGTTTGATATGGCCGCCACAGTATCAACAAACGCTACACTGGGATTGGCCCGTGCTGCGCTGTGCAGTGGTTGAAGATCATGTACCGAGTCCAATAACACCAACGAATAAAACCGGCCATCAATGCGTCCCAGCCAGGTGCTCTGCAGGTGCTCCGGCGCGCTTGCTAACCAGGTGTCTACCGTTAAAGGCAGGGCCTCGGCATTTTCTTTTCGAAACTGCCGGGCAACGCCGGCATCAAAGCCCACCTGCTGAAAAAAACGATCTGCTTCGCCGCCTTCAGCATAAACCCCGGCGTCTAACAGCGCCCTGGCTTCCAATTGCCGTTTTACCGAAGGCAGTGCATCACTGAGCAATTGATAGCCACTAATAGCGCCACGGCTACGCAACCCATCAAGCACAGCCTTAAACCCTTCTGCATTTTCCAGCAGCGCCTGGGCATCTGAACCCTCAATCAGAAAAAATTGATTGGGTGCACGGCGAGGAAGCACTGTCTCAATATGTTGTTGCTGCTCTAACAACGCGGTATCTGGCGTGTGAAACACGCGGATATTGCTATCACTGGAGGCCATTAGGCCAACAACAGCTGCGGGAAGTATCAGTAACAATACGAGCCAAAGTCGAGATAAAGGCTGGGTGCGCTCCCAAAGTTTACCCGGCAGGCATGCCAGCCAAGTAAGCGCCGCTGGCGCCGGGGGCCGCCCAAGACGATGGTTGTGCCAACGCGGGAACAGACACAATACAAACAGCCCAGACGAGAACAAACCAACCATTGAGAACAACGCCATTTCCTGCAGGCCTTGTAGCGGTGCCTGCAAGAGGCTGCTGTAACCTAGTATTGAGGTAAGCATTGCCAGGCCAATGCTGGACACTATTGGCGCGGTGCCGGTCGTAGCGGTCGTGTCGTTGGAGGCGCTGGTAATAAAGTGAAGTGAATAATCAACGGACACTCCGATCAGGCTCGCGCCAAATACCAACGTGATTAAGTGCAGGCTGCCATACACATTAGCGCAAACAATGAGGGCCGCCACACAGCCAAACGCGATTGATGAGAGGCTCAGCAGCAGCGGCCGAGCGGATCGAAAACAGTAAAAAAATAGCAGAAAAATGCCAAGGCTAGACCCGCCGCCAATAATGGCCATTTCCTTTTTGGCGCTAGTTGCTGCCTTCGCTCCATGAAAAATGCCACCAGAAGCATAGGCCTTTACAACGCCACCCCGAGAGGACAGATGCGCCGCCAAATCAACTTGCAGCTGTTGCATAGCCTCCTGCGCATCCAGACTGAAAGACCCGGGCACAGCTCGACCCTGCACAAGACTGGAATATATCCCGGCCTCTTCCAACACCATCGTATCGCCCACGGGGAAGAAATCTGGCAGCTCCGGCCCCGTAGACAACACATAATCGCTGAACAAACCCAATGGGTCTTCGCTAACCGGAACAATGGCCGACATTGCGGACGGATCATACATCGCCTGTATTGCCCGGTTCAGCATACGCTCGCTCGGTTCAGAGTGAAGCACCTGTGTTTGCTGAGGGGTTAATAAGTAGTTGCGGTGGGCCAAAAGCGTGCGCGTGTAGGCCAGCTGCTGCTCTACGCGCTGGCGTTGATCTATCGGCTGCATAAAATCAGCCGCGGCAATGCGCTGTTCAAGATACTGCGTGCTATTTACAAGAGCGGTGAGATCAGCAGTCTGCAATAGAAAAATAAAGTCATCGCCCATTTCACCCGTGAGCTTTTCGCTGGCGATTCGCGCAACGCTCCCGCTTTCATCTTCAGGCAACAACGACATCAAATCGCTCTGCAGATAAAAATCGCCCTGCAGCACTCGCACCACTCCCACCAGCAGTAATGCTAGCCAGACGCCGAAGGCCAGTCGAAGGCTATTTTTGACCATGGTCTGCACTATTGCCGCATTGCTCGGCGCTGTAGGCGAACCGTTCGACACAAATTTGAGGGGCTAGCGCCGCCAGCGTCTGCGTGGATGAAAACAGGATGCGCAGTTTTTCACCGGATTTACTCACGATGGTCAACGCATCAATGTGCTGGGAACCGCGCAGCGTAATGCTCTCGAGAAAGCGCTTACTTGCGAAGCTGCGCGGCGTTAGCTGCAGCTCCCATTCCTGATCTTCAAAACGCCACGCCTGCTGAAAGTCTCGCTCGAGCTGCTCAGTATCGAAATCGAAAATCGACATTAACAAGTCGCGAAAATGCCGATCACGTCGGCCATTCAGAACTTGCGGTTTAGGCTCTCCGGGCGCCCATCGCAATGTTGTATCACTGCGATAGGTGGTTGCCTGCACGATGGGCTCCAAAGTTGACAGATAAATGCCGTGGCCACGCCAGAAGTAGAATTCGCCGGTAGAGGTAAGCCCGCCGCTCACTCCCTGTAATTCGCGGGTCTGTTCGAAGAGCCCATGAAGTATGTTTCGGTTCGCCAGACGCGCTGTAACCGACGCAGCTGAGTGTACTTGTGCGGCAACAGCGTCACCGGTGACGGTATCGTCAGCTGCCGCAACTGATACGCTGCACAGTGCACAGAGCAGCAAACAATATCGCCAGGCGTGCATAGCAGCGCCAACGTTCACGGCTCTATACCCAACCTCTGCGCAAGCACATCCGGTGACTGGTAACACATCTCATTGGTTTTGAGATCGATCGCAACCTGGCTGGTGTAGCCGCTAGTGATCTTCTCACCTGATTCCGCATCAGTAATCCTGTAGTTTATTTTCAACCGATACCGCCATTCTTTCAGTGACGCTTCCACACGAATGACCTGACCAAAATACGCAGATTTGACGTACTTCAACCGCATATCCACCACCGGCCAGCTATAACCCGATTCAAACATATCGGTATAACCGTAATCGAAAGACTCCAGTAATTTGCAGCGCGCCAGCTCAAAGTACTTGGTGTAGTGTCCGTGCCAAACTACGCGCATAGAATCGACGTCGTGAAAGGGAACTTCAATATCAATGTGGCTGGAAAAATCGGGGATTTCGTCTTTCATTTGCTTACCGTTAATGCGCAGATTTACACTTCCGCAATATGAGAACAGGAGAGCGCACAAGCATACCCAGTACCAGCAGCGTATGCATTCGCACCAGCCGCAGATTGTCCCAGAACATTCTGAAATGCGACGGTATGCCTTCGCGATAAATAACCCGTGTAGTGACCTGCTCAACGGCCACATTCCGCCACGTTAGCCGCACGAGAATATCGGAATCAAAATCCATACGTTGGCCAACGGTGTGGCGGCGCAGCAAATCTACCGTTGCCGGCAGCGGGTAAACACGATAACCGCACATCGAGTCTTCAATGGTGGTGGAGAGTGTTTGCAACCACACCAGCCAATCGGTGAGCTTGCGCCCGTAGTGCCGAGCAGCAGAAATGCCATCGGCTACGCGTGTACCCGTCACAACCGCCAACGGATGCTCCAGCGAGCGCTGCAGAAACAGGGGTACGTCGTCTAAATCGTGCTGGCCGTCGGCATCTACCTGCAGAGCATGCGTAAAACCCTGCTCATAGCACCAGTGCAAGCCCGCAGTGACCGCAGCGCCTTTGCCGCTATTTTTCTCCAGCCGGAGCAAGTGAATCCACTCATGGTTGGCGGCCAATTGCTGCAAGATGGCCTGGCAGTGCGAGTCGCTACCATCGTCAACGAGTAAACAGGGAACGGTATGATTGGCCAATTTGGCGCATACGTTCTGTATGCCATCGGGGTGGTTGTAAACAGGAACCAAAATACACGGGTTGTGGGCGGGCGCCATAGTATGGGGAATACCGCAGAGACCTTAGGCTGCGCCAGCGTCTACCAGGCCAAAAACCGCATCGATCAAATCCTGGACAGTGGTGATCTCTTTGAAATCTTCAGGTTGAATTTTTTCACCCGTGAGCTCCTGCATCTGCAGGGCTATATCAACGGCGTCGATGCTGTCGATGTCTAAATCGTCCATCAACTGAGCGCTGGGCACTATCGCTTCTGCTTCAATTTCAAACAATTCAACCAGCACATTAGTGATATGTTGTTGGATAGATTCTTTGCTATGCACTGGCGCTACTTCCCTATTATTCGCTTGGCGGGGTTGCCTCTAGATTACCAGAAGCACGCTATTTTTGTCCAAAGTCGCAGACGCTAACACGCTCTCCATCGCGACTACACAGAGCGGTAGAACGCTTCCAGATCGCCGGTAATACGCCGCGAAAGCCGTGAACGTGGCAGGCCCGTATCAAGATAGCTGCGTATCTGCAGCGCGGGATGGGTGGAGATAACCACGTCTAGCGTGTCTGCGCTCATTTGATACCAGGCTTGATGCTTCATTAACCGCGCCGGGGTGCTGCGAATAGTCACCGGATAAATATCGCACTGGGCCGCGAGCGCGATGTTGGCCGTACCGCGTAAAAAAGTCATGGGCTTATTCGGCTCGGTGCGCGTGCCCTCGGGGAAAACGATTAAACTATCGCCCGCAGCCAATGAAGCACTGCACTCCTCTCGCAGGGTAACTGAATCGTTACGTATATAGCCGGCTGCGCGCACCGCCGCAGCGGTAAACGGGTTGTTAAACATCGCCCGTTTGACCAGACAGTTTGCATTGGGAACCAGCGCCACCAGATACACAACATCCAGCAGAGACGGGTGATTGGCCACAATGAGTCGGCCAGTGTCACCGGGCGGATACCAGTTTTGCCTACGCACCTTGATGAGTGCACAGGCCTCCATAAAGCGAATAAAAAAGCCAAACAGCCAGGACACAATGTGTCTAGCGGTGAGTTGCCGCCGCCGCACGCCAATCGGTGCCAAATACAAAACTGGGAAAACTGTCAGCGCTAAAACTGCACCCACCAAACCAAAAAGACCAAAACTCAACCCCGAAAAAAACACTTTGAACGAGAGTAGCGGTGCATCAATTCCCTCGTCTTCAGCCATCAAAGACAGCTTGGATTCAGTCACTTGCTACCTTGCGTGCTGCCTGAACCGGTGTAGCATCTGATGCTATCGAGGCGGGTATTTCGCACACGCCGTCGATTTCAACCAACAGCTCACGGCGGCAAACCTCGGCTTGCACGTACAAAGCCGGCACACCGGGGAAGCGTTTTTCTACCTGATAAACAACATCCGCGTAATCCGCTGGCCGGCGCACATACACTTTTATCAGGCTCATTGCAGGCGTACCCGAAAAGCCCGCCTGCATTGCCGTGGCTTCAAGCAGTATGTCGACATTATCGAACGTGGTTAGTAGCTGCTGCTCTAAATCCTCAGGATGAAGGCTCTCGTGCCCAACAATACTGGCCGTACCCGAAATATACAGCGCACTGCCGCTGTGCCAGTTAGCCAGAGAAGCACGCGCAAAGGATGGGCTTGCAGGGCCGTATTCTCGGGGGTAATCGTAGGCGCTTTTTTGTCGGGGGTTTTCAATGTGCAGAGCCGCTTCCCGGCTGGCCAGTAAATAAATCACCGTTTTGCCACCACTGCTGCCCAGTGCGCAGGCAGACGGATAGCCAAAGCGCTCCTGATCACATTCGGTAAACGCCGCTTGCCTGCCAGAACAGAAACGGCGATATCGCTCGTTATCGCCTTCGCCCTCATTGATAGCAGGCATGTAGTTCCAGGCGCGCACAATCACCGGGAAACCTCTGTTTTGTATGTGCTGCAGCAATCGCTTATAGGCAACGTGCACTGCGTCGTGTTGCGAATCGAAGGCGCCCTCTTCAACCCACAGCCCGGCGAACAACATTTCCTCGCTTTGCGACCAACGTATCTCGCCGTCGACGCCGCATTCTATGGGGCCCTGGGCATACCAGACTTCATGGGTGGCAGAATCGCCAAGCCCGATAAGGCCGCAGCCAAAGTGGCGCGGATCTGCCCCGGGCTCGGAGGCCGCGCTGGGGCTAATTAGGGCCAATACACCGTCTTCTGCGAGAATCTGGGCCGCTGATGCAGTGCTATAGCCGACGGATAATGACATTGTCGGGGTTTTCCTGAGAGAGTCTGTTTGAGCACCTCTGCAACGTGGCGAGGCAGTTTATTCGTTTTATCGCGTACTTCAATTGGCCATCATCCTTGAATGCCTTATCAGGTTAGTGCCCGCTTAACAGGCTGACTTAAACCTTGGATTTCATACGAAATTATACGGCACCGCCTTGCGCGCTGTCACGCTAACCCATCAGGGCATGCGGCGCTCCGCTTCGGGCCACACGACGATTGAAAATTGCCCCTAGCAGGCTTAAAGTGAGCCGCTGCCACACTCACCAGATCGACTGACCGGTACGAAAACCGGCACTGACACTGGTACAACCACGGGAACTGCAAGCTATGGCCGAAGCCGAGAACGGCGTACCGCCCCATCCAGTATTGTCTGAGTACTATGGCGCGGAGCAAGACAGAAGAGCACGCGTTGACGAAATGTTTGACGCCTCAGCACCCCACTACGACTGGATAAACAGTGTGATGAGCCTCGGCTCAGGGGAGCGCTACCGCAAACAAGTGCTTGAACGTATCGGCTTTGAGCCAGGCATGACGGTACTGGATGCTGGCGCTGGTACGGGCGTGGTCACGTATTTAGAGCAACAAATGGTTGGGCCAGAAGGCCTGGTGGTTGCTCTAGACCCTAGTAAAGGCATGCTGGCACAGGCCAAAGAGCGCGGCGTGCTATTGGCCACCCAGGGCCTGGGTGAAAA
>JBGCFE010000257.1:0-5284 GCA_045106775.1 Halioglobus sp. | reverse complement strand
AAAAAGTTGGCGCTAAAGATCTCAGCGAAACTGTCAGCAATTATCAGGAGCTATTGGATAACACGCTCACGCGCGCTATGGTACTGAGTGACTAACTCAGCATAGGAGAAGCGGGTGAAACTATCCCTGATGGCAGCTGTGTCTAAAAACGGCATCATTGGTAACGGCCCGGATATTCCGTGGCAAGCCAAGGGTGAGCAGCTACTGTTTAAGGCCATCACCTACAACCAGTGGTTACTGGTTGGGCGAAAAACCTTCGAAGCGATGGGTGTACTGCCCAATCGCAAATACGCTGTCATATCACGCAGTGCCGCTCAGTCAATTGCTGGAGCAGATGCCGACTGCGTGCGCGTGTTCGCATCAACCGATGCGGCGTTAGCGGCTTTAGCCGATATTACTGACCACGTGATTGTGGCTGGCGGCGGTGAGATCTATAAACACCTGATATCGAAGGTCGATACACTGCACGTATCAGAAATTGATATAGCGCCTGAGGGCGATGTGTTCTTCCCTGATATCCCCGAGAAATTCAGCAAAGTCTTTGAGCAACAGTTTGAATCAAACGTGAATTACACTTACCAAATTTGGCGTTCCTAATTTTCTAGAAAAGCCGAGAGCCAACCGGGGTAATCTACTCGCTGCACAGCGGCCACCGAACGATCGAGAATTTCGTCCATTAGTACTGCCTGCTCTTCATTGAGTGCACCAAAACCCACTGACACTACAATCGTCATCAGCGTATGAAAAGTAAAACTGCGGTAATGCTCCCATGTTTCATCTGCATCGATGGGTGCCCCGTAGTGAGCACAACGCTCTACATAATAACTAACCAATGCTCGCTCATGCTCCGCCAGCGTTGCCGCTGGCAATGAATCAATCAAAAAATACTGCACATCGCGAATACCTTTACCCCAGTGCGCTGCCTGCCAATCGAGCATACCCATGCTTTGCCCAGAGACAAAAAAATTGCCGAGATGGCTATCACCGTGCAATAGAGTGAGTGGTTCGCTAAACCAGTGTTTTAACAGCTTATCCCATTGCGCAATGGTGGTTCGGAAGGCCTCAGCAACAGAATCGGGAATAGCATTTGGGCGCTTTTTCATACAGGGATTCAACGCCAAACGATTCAGGTTCTTCGCGATAGTGCCCATGTCGCGCGACAAAAAGGGGTGCAGACGCGTGGGTAACAACGATTCTCTGTCTAGCGCGCTCATCCCATGGTAGTGCGCATGCAATTTTGCAAAGGTATCCAGGCACGCATACACGCGTTCCAATGAAGGGCCCTGCACCATATCTGGGTTTACAAAGAGTTCTACAGAAGGGTCTTCGCGCAGGTTTTCCTGAATCAAATAGAACCGCGAGCGTCGCCATTGGGTGGCATAGGTGATTGGCGTGCGAAACGGCAGCCCCTTGGCAACGTGCGCAAAAAAATGTGATTCCAACTGCCACGCATTTATCACACTAAAAAAGAAGCGAGTTGCCCGCTGCTGCATTGGCACTTTTACAAACAGGCTTGCAGGTAGGGTTGCTTCACCGGCTTGCTCGATACTCACTGTCAAATTGACGCAGTTACTGCTGATCGAAGGAATATTCTGTTGAGTGACAGATACAATCTCGGCCCTTTGCGTAGTCACTTTAGCCTCCTCCACCAGCGCGCCCTGCTCAAGCAAATCTGTCAGCACGACGGGGTCTAACACCTTGGCCGGAAGATACGGCAGGCTACCGCCCACTCCATCGCCCAGTGCGTCGCCCACTACATCGAGAAACAGACGCCAGGCACCACGTATCAGGCTCCAACCTATGTAGGCAGTATCGCGCATGAGAAAGATCCTGTGTGCTGGTGACGTAAGGGTGGGTATTTGGGGTGTCTTCTGACCTGCGTGGCGCATTGTCAGCCACCCACTCTTTTTATAGTATGGGCTATAACCCATGCGTTCAAGCTGGCTCACCTACGCTGCTCCTACGCTGCTCGTTGATTCTCACCTCCAACGAGCGCAGGCAGCCTGAGGAAATTTCATGAATAGTGCTCTGGGCAAGATTCAACCCCAAAAAGCCTTCGATACCCTCATTGTAGGTGCAGGCCACAACGGTCTGGCCACCGCGCTGGTGCTGGCTCGCAATGGCCAAAAAGTGCTGGTGCTGGAAAAGAATGACTTTGTCGGTGGCATGGGCGGAACGCGCGAAATTCTCAAAGGTTGCCAGAATGAGGTTGGCGCCAGTTGCCTGTTTCCGCTTTCAGCAGAAATCAAAGACTACTTCGACTTCGAATCACACGGCGTTGAGCTAATCCCGCTACCGGTGATGGCCGTAAACTTGAGTGGCCCCACCGGCAAACCGCTGGTGTTCTTTAAAAACCCTCTAAAGCTCGCGGCGGGCATTCTTCGAGACTTTGGGCCAGGTGCCATGCTGGGTTTCATCAAACTAATGAAGTTCTGCCAGTATCCGGCGCGAGTATTGGATAGATTTACGGCGCGCAAAGCACCGCGCAAGCTCGAGGACTTGATCGCTGAAGCTAAGACACCACAGCAACGCGAGCATCTGCAGCTGGCTTTCAACGGGTCAGCCATGGAGATCATCGACAAGTTCTTTCCAGACCCAATCAAACATGCCGAATTACGCGCCAATATGGCGTTTGCTGCCGTTCAAGCAACGTATAAAGGCCCTTACTCGGCTGGCTCTGGGCTATGCCTGATCTACACCATGGCCCAAGAAGGGTCTGAAGGCCTTATGCAGCGAGTAAAAGGTGGCATGGGCAAATTGTCCGAATGCCTTACTCAGCAGATAGAAGCATTAGGCGGTGAAGTAAGGCTGAAACAACGGGTGGCCAACATTATTGTTGAAGACGGCCGTGCCGTTGGCGTGGCCCTTAAGAACGGCGAACACTTATTGGCAAACACGATTGTCTCTAACCTGGACAAACAGGCGACTTTCAACGTGTTGCTGAACGACCACTATCTAAGTGATCAGGAACAGGAGAAAGTAGATGCCTTTACTCATCAGGGCGCCTTTGTTCACATGCTGTTCAAACTCAAGGGCCTACCGCACTACTCTGACCATTTGCAAAAACTGAACCGAATTCCAAATGCGAAATTTGGTGGCGCAATGGTCACGACACCAGAAGAAATGCAGGCAGCCTATGAAGCGTGCTTGCGTGGTGAGATGCCAGAAAAGGTGCCACTGGCATTCCAAATCCCGACAGTAATGGACGCAACCCTCGCGCCAGAGGGCTTCCACATAGCCAGCGCCTACGGTTTTTACTTTCCCTGTGAAGCCCAGAAGAAGGATAGAGGGAAGCTACGTGATGCAATGGCCGAGAAAATCATCGATCACATCAGCGTGCACATGCCCGATTTTCGATCGCTGATCGATTCACAGGCCATATTTTCAGCCGATCATTTTGCTAGCATGCAAGGTGTTACCAATGGGGATTGGACCCACGGCTTGCTACATCCTGATCAAATGATAGGCGAGCGTTGCCTGATTGACGGCACCGGCCACACCACACCGGTTGAAAACCTGTTTTTGTGTGGGGCGTCTTGCCACCCCGGGCCCGGCGTCACCTTTTTACCGGGCTATAACTGCGCCTTTGAAATATTGGCTGCCCAATCGGCTTCACCCGTACTGGAATCTCAACAGAATATTTCGAATATAAATCCTGCTTCCGCCTATGCAGCGGCATAACCGGCCCCGGCTGACTGCCTTTTACAGGCAATAGACGTAAAAGTTTTAGGTAGCCGGTTTGCTATAGCGACCGGCTAACTTGCCAAGCTACACAATACACACCACCATCGTATGCACTCCCATCGGCGCGAGCTCTACCACTTTGCAGGCAAAAGACTACCAACGCACGCCCATTCGCATACTCAACGGCGCTCTGCGCGCTGCTAATACGATTGGTCTGGCCAAGTTCACTATGAATGTCGATGGCTTACTTGCCTCGGCGCGTAAAGAGACCGGCCTGGCGGACTTTGGCGACGACAGTTTTCTTGAACCCCTGCGAATACTGGTGAAGTCGTATGAAGAAGAAGCAGACCTTAACCCAGTGGGTCGCTTTCTCGCCCGTTCCAACATCTCCAGACTTTTAAAGGGCAGACTGCAAGCGGAGGATCTGATTGCAAGGCATCCGGAGATTCTGGAACGCGAACTGGGCGACCCCGTGGTGATAGTGGGCCTCGCACGCTCAGGAACCACGCGCCTGCACCGCCTGCTAGCGGCCGATGAGCGGTTCCTCCATTTGAAATCCTGGGAAAGCGTATACCCCGTTCCCTATCCGGAGTGTTTCTCCGCACGCGATGAGGGCAAAACAGATCCGCGCATTATCGCACTCGAGCAAGGTTTAAAGGCCGTCTTGTACATGGGGCCACAAATTGCCGCAGTGCACCCGCTAGGCACCTTTGAGGTCGAAGAAGAAATCGGGTTGCTGCAACATGCATTTGCGACGCAGCTGTTTGAAATCCAGTCTCAATTGCCGAGCTTTGCGCATCACCTGATGACTACGGATCAAACACCCGCGTACGCGTATCTTGCGCGAATGATGAAGATTGTTAGCTGGTTTCGAAACGATCCACCGGGCAAGCAGTGGCTGTTGAAATCGCCACAACACATGCAAGATCTCGATGCACTCATGAACATATTCCCCGGCGCGCGCATACTCTGCCCGCACCGTGATCCGGTAAAAGTCGTAGGGTCTAGCTGCTCAATGGCCTGGAACTCAGTGGTGCGCGATAACGACAGCGTAACGCCGCAGTGGGTGGGCAACGAGTGGTTTACCAAAACGCAGAGCATGCTGAAGAAAACACTGGCCACCCGCGAAACCATTCCCGCCAATCAACAGCACGACCTGCTCTATGCAGACATCACGGCTGACTGGCAGCAGGCGATGCAGGGTGTCTATGATTTTCTGGGCATACCCTTTGCCTACCAGGCCAGAAACGGAATGCAGCAATGGCTAGATGAAAACCAACAGCACAAACACGGTGCGCACAAATATAGCCTGGATGAATTTGGCTTAGACACGCAGCAGGTACGCTCGGCGCTCGCCTTTTACAGCGAGCGTTTCAACATACCCGAAGAAACAAGAAACCCACACGCAACCAATGCCTAGTCAAGACGGCACAGGAGCTTTTATGACACTGCAAACCCAGAGCCGCACGGCGCTACACGAGTTTATTGCCCTGCTTCAAGAAGTTGACGAGCGTTGGTCTAGCCCGGAATGGAACCTAAACTCTGAGGCCGATATTGTTGGCTCGCACCGCGCACTGATGCATATCATGGAAGCAGGATT
>JBGCFE010000256.1:0-2903 GCA_045106775.1 Halioglobus sp. | reverse complement strand
AGTTGATACCACGGAGCTCGCTCACCAGGCTCTAGCCCAAGGCATTAGTATTGCGCCCGGGCAGATATTTTCATCATCGGGAGGCAAGTATAAAAACTGTTTGCGATTGAACAGTGGAGTGCTTTGGTCTGAGCAGGTTGAGCGTGCAGTGGAGACGTTGGGCCAGCTGGTAGCGGAGTCGTAAAGTGGCCCAATAGTGTCCCAAGAGTGGCTCAAGAGATTTTTCTGTGAAGAGGTTGTACCATCTGTGCTGAGTCGATGTTGCTCGCCAAAAGGGTCCGTCCCCTAGAAGGAGACAATAGGAAAGGTATGTCAGAACCAACGAATGTGAAGGGCGCGAAGGGTGCTAGCGTAGAGCCGATAGACGGCCGTCGCCTACGCACCGAGCGAAGCCGCGAAGCCATTATCGATGCAGCACTGGCGCTAATGGCCGAGGGAAATCTTATCCCCACAGCACAAACGCTTGCTGACCGGGCAGGGATGAAAATACGCTCCTTCTTCCGGCATTTTGCAGATATGGAGACATTGTTTGCCGCGGTAGATGAGCACAGCCGTGACTATTATGAGTCACTGTTTTTAGGCGGAGACCGCGAAGGGTCTTTAGAGGATCGCATCTTGCATGCGGTTGAACGCCGCGCTGAAGGCTACGAAACTCAAAAGAATGTCATCTTGTCGACGTCTGCTCTGCTCTGGAAGTCGGCCGTGTTAAAGAAAAATTACGCGCGCAACCAGCGCGGCCTGCGCAAAGATTTGGATGATTGGTTGCCGGAGTTAAAAGAGTTGCCAGCGAGCAAGCGCGAAGCTGTTGACGCAATAGGCTCCTTTGAAATGTGGCACCGTTTGCGCTATCACCAGGGTTTGAGTAAGCGTGCAGCCATTGAGCTTTTGGCTCAAATGATGGGTGAACAGCTGGGCACGTAGCCCCGGCTATCTTTTTTGCGCGGAGCAAAATAACGCATGAACAAACCTCTCACTGGCCTGCGCGTGCTGGATTTAACGCATATGTTGTCGGGCCCCTACGGCGGGATGATTCTGGCCGACTTGGGCGCTGAGTCAATCAAGGTCGAGCCGTTGCACGGCGAGGGTACACGCAAGCTTTTGGCGCAAGACCCTAACAACTCGCTTGCAGGCATGGGCGCCTATTACTTAACGCTGAACCGTAATAAAAAAAGTGTCGCCATTGATCTGAAAGCAGAGGCCGGAATGGCGCTGTTTCATCAGTTGGTTGAGAAAAGCGATATTGTATTGAGTAACTTCGGCGCAGGTGTGCCGGAGCGCCTGAGCATTGATTACAACAGCCTCAGCGCGATCAACCCTAAAATTATTACCTGCACGGTTACCGGCTTTGGTGAAGACGGCCCGGGTGCAAATCGCCCCGCGTTTGATCAGGTGGCGCAGGCGGCTGGCGGCGGTATGTCGATTACCGGCCACGACAGCGAGAATCCGGTGCGCGCAGGAATTCCTATCGGCGATTTAGGCGGCGGCATGTTTGCCGTGATGGGCTTGCTGGCAGCGCTGTACGAGCGCGAGCGCAGTGGCGTAGGGCAGCACGTGGATATTGCGATGGTTGATTGCCAGATATCCATGCTGAACTACATGGCCACGATGCATTTTCTTTCCGGTGAAGACCCTTACCCTATCGGCAACTCGCATTTTGTGCACGTGCCCTACGATACCTTTCGCTGTAGCGACGGCTTTATTGTGATTGCTGTCATTACCGACAACTTTTGGCAAAACCTTAAAGAGGTTGTTAGCTGCCCTGAGTTCGATAACCCAAAATACGACACTCAACCGGGGCGCTTTGCGGATAAGGCACTCATTAACGAGCGACTCAACGCAATCCTCGGTGAAAAACCCTGTGCCCATTGGCTGGCTCAGTTGGATGCAAAACGCATTCCCTGTTCACCGGTTAACAGCCTGAGCCAGGCCCTGTCTGATCCCCAAGTACAGCACCGCAATATGGTCATTGATCTTGCGCATCCCGATGGCGCCGCCACGAAAGGGCCAGGAAACCCAATTAAGCTATCGCGAACCAGTGAAGAGAGCTTCGCGCCCGCGCCGTTGCTTGGCCAAGATACGCAGGCCGTGTTGGAGCAGTTGTTGGATATGAAAGCCGAAGACATTGAAGCGCTGCGGCAGCAAGGGATTGTTGCCTGAAGGCAAAACGAGAGGGGTTGATTTAATTACATACATTGTGTCAATATAAATTCATGCCAAGCGCTGGTTATGTGCGCTTTTGATTCGCTGCCAAAAACGATAAAGGAATTGCGCATGATTCTAGCCAGCCGAAACATTGTTCCGCCTACTCGCGATCACTCTCATTCCACCCCCTTCATCACGCTCAAATCGATGACCTATAGTGCGGTCTCACTTCTTGCCTTGAGCAGCGCCTATTTCGCCAATGCCCAAGCGTTGCAGCTGGAAGAGGTGATAGTAACGGCACAAAAGCGAGCCGAAGGCCTACAAAATGTGCCCATTGCGGTATCCGCCATTAGTGGCGAGAAAATTGTAGAAGCCGGTATTCAAGGCATGGAAGACCTCTCGGCTTATGTTCCTAACTTCAACCTGTTCTTGAACCCGGCTGGTGGTAGCCCCGCACAGATCTTTATTCGCGGTATTGGTTCTGGCAACAACGCCGGCTTTGAGCAATCGGTAGGCCTGTTTATAGATGGCGTGTATACCGGTCGGTCGCAGCAGTATCTGGTGCCGTTTCTGGATGTGGCTGCGGTAGAGGTCCTCAAAGGCCCTCAGGGCGCTCTGTTTGGTAAGAACACGGTAGCCGGCGCCATGATCATCAACTCCGCCAAACCCACCGATGAGTACGAGGCAGAGCTTCGCGCGCACTACGAATTTGAATATGAAACGCAGGAGTTGGCTGGCATGGTGTCTGGGCCGCTAACCGA
>JBGCFE010000255.1:0-3202 GCA_045106775.1 Halioglobus sp. | reverse complement strand
TTCATAGGCAGTTCTTCAACACTGTCTACGTTGTATTGCGCCAGCAAATTGGCCCGTAGCTTGGCGAAAGCCGGGTCAGCTGCATTGTGGCCGTCCCCCAGCTTTCGCAAGTCATCATTCATTCGCATGTCGGTTAATATTTTTCCCTCCGTCGGCAGCATAGCGCTGGCAGAAGTGACGCCAATACGCGGGATGACGAGTACGGTTATTACCCACACCGCAGACAAAACGCCAAGCGCGACTCCGCGCGAACGCGTTGCAATAGACAACAGCAGTGTCAAAGCCGCCCAAATACCGAGGTACAGTAGGTTGCCGGCATAGAGCACCAAACTCGCGAGCAAGCTTTCGCCCAACAGGCTTGCTGCTATCGAAGAAAACAGCGCAGGCAATGACAACAGCCCAATCAACGCACACAGCGCAAGCAGTTTGCCGCGATAAAGCCGCACGCCTGAGACGCCCTGGGACAATAGCGGCCCAAGCGTGCGCGCCTCACGCTCACGCAAAATCACACCGTGGCCTAGTGCAATAATCAAAAGGGGGAGAAAAAGGTGATAAAGCTTGGCTGGGGTTAACGCGCCGAAACCGCCGGTACGCGCCTCCGCTCGTGCATCGGCAAACATGGCGGAGTTCTGACGGTGCCCTTCCAAAAAGAGCGATTGCCCGGTAACCGCGTCCACACCTGGATCAAAGACAGCGAGTGGCGGCGGCGTACGGAAAACGTAATGCCCGTAATGCACCATTCGATGTGGATGACGATCTGGTTGATTCAAAAAAACGTCTTCAGCCTGTTTCTGCTGATGCAGGCGTTCATGACGCGCCTCTTGCGCATCCAGCAGGGTCAACACCGTTGTGAATAACAGTAGCAGGGTGAAGACAATCAAACTCAGAACAGCGAGACGGGAGCGCAACCATTGCCGCCACTCCTCTTTCGCTATACGAACTGCGCTATTCATGCGTTTGCTCGCTCGGCGAATGCGGCATGCACAAGGTCCGTATCAATCCGCTCACCGTTAGTCGCATCAAAACTGCCAACCAGGCTTCCGCTGCGCAAGAGGCCAATCCTGTCGGCAACCTGACACGCGCCATAAACATCATGCGTCACCATCAAGATGGTTTTGCCCAGCTCAGCCAAATTACGCACCAGCGCGTTAAATTCGTCAATCGCTATAGGGTCAAGCCCTGAAGTAGGTTCGTCTAGCAAGAGCACAGGAGTTTCACGCAAAATAGCGAGAGCAATCGCCACTTTCTGCCGCATGCCTTTAGAGTAACTATCCATGTGCCTGGAACGCGACTCGGCTTGAAGCCCAACCTCGTCCAACGCTTTTTCCAATTGAGCCTGTGTTGTTTGCTTGCCTGCTAAATCTAAAAAATACGCCAAATTTTCATAGGCATTGAGATGAGGGTAAAGCGTTGCCGCCTCGGGCAGATACGCAATCTGCTGACGAAGGCGGCTCACATTTTTTGCCACATCGCTATCCAAAACAGTCGCAGTGCCGCTGTCGGGTGATAGAAAACCCAGAAGCGTTAACAACGTCGTGGACTTCCCGGCACCGTTCCCACCGAGCAACGCATAAATGCTACCGCGCTCCACGGTAAAGGAAATACGTTGCAGGATTTCTGCCCCGCTACGGCTGACACACAAATCTTCAACAACGATGGCGGTCATATTCAACTCCTTGAAAAGTACTTACGGCTTCTAGAACGAATAGGCTGCTGTGATTCTCCATCGTCGTGGCGTTCCAGGGCCTACCCACACATCGGCAAAAGAGTTGGTGTAAAACTCTTCATCGAAGGCATTATCAAGATCGAATCGAAGTGTTACACCCTCCATTGGTTCGATTTGGCCGAAGAACCGAGTGAGTGTGTAGTCAGGCAGTGTGAAGTCCGATGTAACAAACCCGGCTCGCTCGTCGGTGTATTGCACGCCCGCACCCACTTGTGCCGGCATTCCGCCGATGTCGAAACTCTGGCTGATTTGCAGGCTTAGCTGATGCTCTGGTGAATTAATCAGCGGGTCACCCTTTTCGATAAAACCAAAACCATCCGCATCAGGGTTACTGTTGCTATATTCCGCGTCGGTGTAGGCATACGAAAACCAAACATTGAAGCCGCTTTCAAGCGTCGCATTCACATCAAGCTCAAGGCCCCGGCTTTGGGCTTCACCCGCGTCAATCGAGAAAAACCCAACCACAACATCTCTGTCGTCGTTAACCAGAATGTTGCTTTGCTCTACATCGAACAGCGCCACATTTACTGAGCCGCTCACCCCGTCAGAGAACTGCGCCAGATCCAATTTTATGCCTATCTCTGCCGATTCGGTGATATTGGGGTCGAACTGGTTACCCTCAAAATCCTGGCCGGTTTGCTGTCGGAAACCTTCACCATAAGACGCGTAAAGACTAACGGCCTCATTCACGAGGTAAACCACGCCGAATTGAGGTGAGACTCGGTCATCCGAAGAGTCGATAGTTGTAGTTGGAGTCGCCAGGAGATTGGTCAAGTCTTGCTCGAAGTCATCCCATCTAAGCCCCAGGCGAACCTGCAGCTGATCGGTCACATCAATCTGATCCTGTATATACACTCCTAGCCCGCTAAGCTCCTCTTCACGATCGGTATTTGGCCCGGGAACCGGCAGCGGATACTGGCCATACACTGGGTTAAACACATCGAGCAACAGATAGGCGGCTGGATCAAGCGTGCTGATATCGGTATCTGCAGGTATGCCGCCCGGACGAAAACGCTGGATGAAAGTATTGTTTTCAAAACGATCGTAATCGGCGCCGATCAACACGCGATGACGCATGGAACCCGTCGTAAACTGGCCAGCCAATTCTGCCCGCGCGACAAAATAATCTGATTCAAAGTCGCGGTAACGGAAAAACCGCGACAGCGTTCGGCCGTCTCTAAAGTAGGTTTGACGGCCGCCAAAGTTGGGCTCCGAGGCGTTACCCTCAAACTCAGTTGAGCGATAACTCAGCCCGCCGAGCAGGCTCCAATTGTCAGAGAGGTTATGCTGCAACTCAAATTGGTGACCTACAACTTCAGTATCGATTGGCCCATCACCGGGCTCTCCGGCAAACGTACTGCGTGGAGAAAATCCAAATTCATCGGAGTACACAACGCCTCGATCAAAGGGAACCTCCTGCTTGGTGTACTCAAACTCATAGGTCACGCTGGTGGATTCCGAGACGTCCCATGTAAC
>JBGCFE010000254.1:0-15930 GCA_045106775.1 Halioglobus sp. | reverse complement strand
GGAAGAAAGCTGACCCGTGATAACACTGGCGCCTTCATCCACCGTAGCAAACACGTTAGCTCCCGCCAATGGTTCGTTGCTTGTGCCGGTGATCGTGATTTGAATTTGAGAGACATCGGTGGCGCCATGCTCATCAGTCACCGTGATAGGAATCGTTAGCACTTGGCTGTCACCAAGCCCAAGATATTCATATTCTGAGCTGGAAGGATCAAACGTGTAAGAACCATCGCTATTCAATGCGAAGCCTGCGGGCGATACACCGCCTTCAGACACTGCAAAGCTCGCTGCGGCATTGTCATCTACATCAACGCTGACCAATTGGCCCGCTATTAGGCTAGCGCCCTCTTCCACCGTGCTAAACACATCCGCACCAGCAATCGGCGCATCATTAGTTCCCGTAACGGTTATCTGTATTAATGCAGTATCAGTAGCACCCTCTTCATCGGTGACTGTAAATGGAACGGTAACGACCTGGCTGTCGCCTACATTCAAATGATCATAAGCCTGCACAGCTGGGTCGAAGGAGTAGGAGCCGTCGGAGTTAAATAGAAAACCTTCAGGTGCAGACACACCTTCGCCGATGCTGTAAACCAATGGCGAATCTTGATCAGTGTCCGTCGCGGTTAGCTGCCCCGATATGACTTGCGCCCCCTCAAGGACTGTAGTTGCAGCATCATTGCCCGCGTTAGGAGCGCTGTTTACCGGTGTCGGCTCTGAGCTTTCTTCTTGCAGCTGCTGCACTATTTCCGCATTGGGCTGGAGTCCATTACTAGATTCCAAACCACTGGGCTGCTCTGACTCACTGACAGATTCTGATTCCGAAGTAGTGCGTGTCGAGGCTTGTGCCTTATCTAGCGCCGCTGCACCCGCCTCATTCGCTGCATCGCTCGCATCTTGCGACATACGAAGGCCACTGGATCTGGGGGCAGTATTATCTTCAAATCGCTGAGAATCATCTGACGCCGCGCCGGCTAATGATGTCTCGGCCTGGTCACCAGAGGCAGTCGACAAGGCGGCCGCAGCTACAGCTAAAGAGTCACTAGAGCCTGAGCCCGAGGCCTCACCAGCTTCATTGGCAGCATCGCTAGCAACCTCGCGGCGAACACCAGCGGTTTGCGGGTCACCTTCAATCTTGTCTATGAAGATGTTCTGCAGCGACAACTCCTCGTTGTAGATAACTTGACTGTGATCATCTTCTTCAGGGCTTTCCTTGCGCGCCTCGTCGCGTTCACTAAAGTTAAAGAGATTCTCTGTAGCCTCGTCTCTTGAACTATTGTTTTCGCCTTCTTCAGACATATTCCAAACCTCTTCAAATTCTCGGGTGCAACGAAGTCGCTATCCACCATCGACCACAGGCGCAATCACTGATTACGGCTGTACGCATTCTGCATATGTCGTTCAATCTGAAAAAAAATGTAGGTATAGGGAAAATCAGGCGGATATAGGGCTCAAAAATGTGAAATTTGTCACAATTTTCAAGCGGCTCGGGCCATTTTGGACTCTATCGAAGGGACATAACGATGGGGTTTGATGACCGGTTGTCGCAGTGCATCTGGCCATGCCTGTGGATTACAGCGAAGGGGCCGAGCAGCAGAGAGTGCCAATGGTACCCTCGGCTTTTAACCAAGCTGAGGGTACCTCTGAGGCTCTACTCGGCAAGTTCTACTTAAGAGATCATGCGGAGCACTGGCCACGAAACCTAGCGCGTATTAGGAGCGCGCTCAGGCCAAGCATTACCAGTGGGAGACTACCCGGCAACGGCACAGGTGCCTGATTATCAACTTCAAAAAAGATTTCAAAATAGTTGTCGTCTTCTGCAAAGCTGACATCACGCAGAAAGTTTACCGCCGCAAACCCAGCGCCAAATTCGAAAAAGCTATCATCCCAGCCAGCGTAGTTTGTGACGACAAAGGCATCCACAATGTCTATGTCTAAACCTTGAAACAACCAGCTCACTCTTCTGCCAATGCCGGTAGTGCTATCCGTAAGCGCTTCAATACTCAGGTCTTTCACATCGAGATCGCCAGTTAACCCCCAGGACCCCATCAAATCCAGGCCATCGGAGGCTACAAACGTGTTGCTGTCGGTGTAAAAGGGAGGGAATGTCCACGTCGCATTTATCTCATCGCCGATCAGCCCTGCATGCGCACCTGGGGCAACCATCGCCACCCAGAGAATTGCTGCGCCCAGCCGGCGCGTTACTTTTTCTAACTTCATCACTTTCTCCTTGTGCCGAAGCAACAGGCCCAATCAGGAGCAACTCGCCGACACTATTTATCCAAACCTGAGCGACAAATCTTAGAGGCTATGGCAGTAAGCAAGCAGTACTAAAGTACTGTTTGTTCGGAGATTATGGCCGATTACAGTGTCACCGCTTATGACACCCATTCCCGAGCACAGTGGCGGAATTGGATATACTCCAAGGCCAGGCCACCTTGAGATAGGAGTAAATTTTGTCAGCATCATGGTTTGCGCAACTGCCCGATCAGTACATCCTGCTCGTGATGGCCTACGGCATCTTTATCGTTACCTGGCCGGTGTTCTTACTGCTTGAGAAACTGTGGCCTGTGCGTGCAGCGCTACCGGCTGGCAGCTACACCTTTAACTGGAAGCTGATTCTCTGCAATTTCTTACTTACGCCTTTGACAAGCGCCGCGGTAGTAGCAGGCACGTTATGGTTCTCTTCGAAGCTCGGCCTACCGGGTTTCGGCTACCCGGTATTCGAAATTGGCCTGGGAATTCCCATCGTGGATACCATTCTTCAGGTGCTCGTGCTCATCGTGGTGGCAAGCGCGCTGGGCGATTTCTGGTACTACTGGTGGCACCGCTGGCAGCATATGGTGCCGTGGCTATGGGAGCTGCATAAGCTCCATCACAGCGAAGAGCACATGAATAGCACCACCATCTATCGGTCACATTTTCTTGAGCTGTCTGGCCAGGCGCTGATTCGTGGCTTAACCGTGGGGCTTGTGTTTGATCTTGACGGCCTACCCGAAAATGCCATGGCGGTGCTGGCTGCCGGCCTGTTCCCGCCGGTGTGGGATTTTTTCATTCACGCCAATGTGCGCATGGACAGGGTGAGCCGCCTGGCACCGTGGTTTTCAACACCGCAATACCACTGGATACACCACTCCTCGCTGCCGCAGCATCAGGACAAAAATTTTGCAATATGGCTGCCGGTTTTCGATATTTTATTCGGCACCTATCACAAAGCCGCTATCGACGAGTATCCACCTACCGGGCTGTCATCGGGTGAAAAAATCAACACGGTTTGGGATGCGCAGGTTGGCCCGTTTAAAGCGTGGGTGAGCGGCAGTTTTCGCAGGAAAGGCGAGAGCCCCTATCCCATGGAGTGATGCTATGGAGTGATGCTCTGCCGTGTGTCACGCCCCCGTTTCAGGGTAAACCCAGATAGGTGACGTCCATGCCCTCTCCTGAATCGTTTTGGGGTAAGCAGGGTTATCGCACGTTTCAGGCCGGTCACTCGCGGCAAACGCATTGCACTGATACGTGCTCCACCGGCAACTCGGGTTTTCCAGCACCCGACTGTAATACACCGCCATTTGCGTGCCGTCATAGTCAGGGTCGCGCCACACTGCACACAGAGCACCAAAGCCATATCCCTCAGGCTGACAACTTTGGGTATCAACGCTTGCGCCATTGTTGGCGTCGCCGGCAACATCGTACACGCGCTGCTGCAATATACCCTTGGCATCTACCCAGCCCTTAATGACCTGTAATCGTTGCAACAGACCACCAGGATGCTCTGGCGTACCGGCATCAGCGTGCGCCGCTACCATAAAATGCGGAGAGCCCAGCTGGGCTGACCGAGTAACTGTGCTACCCATTGGCGCGCCTTCTGCATAGGCCCGTGAAATTCGTTCGGGGTCATCACATAAGTCTTCAGGCAACGCATCCGCCGCAAAAAAACGCGGCACTATGCGCGGCCCCGAGGTGCCAAAGGTTTCGCGGCGCTGCATGGCATCGAACAGCGCTTCACGTGTGTTCTCTGGAGCAAAAATGCCCGCCAAGCCGCCAGGGCTGAAACGTGCCTGCCGCACGGATGCTACGCCGCCAGGCAAAACAGTTTCGGGTTTAAGGCGCTCTTCGGGCGTATCGGTGAGCACCAAGCCTGAGCGATTGTCATACTCATCCACATCACCGCCGTTGGAATCGTGAGTGTCAGTGGCTGCAATAATGCCAAGCTCGAATGGATTAACGCCTAAACGCTGCCGCTCAGACAACCCTTCTGTTAGCGCGTACCGCACAAAACTGCGGCGCGACACACAGCCTGTCATTGCAAACCCTTTATCGCCTACCTCGTCACCACAATCTTCAAGACCCTCTGATTCATGGCGTAGCTTTTCGAAATCGCAGAACTCATCGGGCGCACCGCCAACGCGATAAAGGCCGTTACGGCACTCGGAGTCGCCTTTGGATTGATAGATTTCCACCAGCGGCTCTAACCGCGAACGCAAAGCGGCCAATGATGTTTGTTCGCCGGGGGATAGTGAAGTGTCTGTAATGGGCACAAACATTTCGCCCGCAGAAACGTTGCTATTGTGTGGTATCGCAAGCACCTGACAATCACCATCAGCTTGATTGCACGCACCGTCAAGATAGTGCCAAAGTTGCTCTGGCCTTTCAGCTAGCTTCGAGCCCACAGGCAAGTTTAAAACGGTGCCGCTGCGAAACAGCACGTTGCGGTGCATGTTATTACCGCCCTCTTCTGTGGTCAGCGAGTATTCGTAACCAACGAGCGAGGTAAACGCACAGTTTTCGGAGCGGTCGTAAGCGTCCTCTGCGGCACGCTGTATACGTTCCCATACTTCTTGGGATTGCACGGTGCACGTTGGATCGCCGGGGCAAATATCCGCCGCCTGCACCGCGGCCGGGCCAACACCACCGCTTGAAAATATGCGGCCCAGCCGCGCCAGCGAGTCGGGCAGTAATTTGGCCCACCACACGTCGCCACGAATCGTGCGGCAAACCTTGTGTTGATAGCTCGCGTGCTGGGTATCATTGCAAATACCCATCATGGCAAACAGCTCAGCATGATCCGTCACCGCCGCAAAATCCAAGGGGCGTTCTAGCTGCAATTCAACCTGCTTTGGCCCGCTGATAATCGGCTCGCCCCGTGCAAAGGCATAGGCAGCCTCCGGGCCATTGTTGTTGTCGAAGACCCAAGCGTCGAAAGACAGGCTGGTGTGGATATGCAGAGCACCAAAGAAGGCTTGTTTATCGGCACTGCGATGGCGACAGGGGTCGCGAGAATCATTACCCACGAAGCTAGGCGTAGATGAAACGATGGCGGGAGGCGTAACGGCTTCTGAAGGGGCGGGCTCATCAGCGCCACAGCCAGACAAAGATGCGCCGAGCAAAAGCAAACACAGTACGCGAACCTTTCTAACGATCATGAGCCAGCCCTCTCAAATCCGCGCTTTCAAACCAGTCTTTTCCAACCTGCGCTTTTCACCTATCCTTTTCTGCGCCCTACCTGCTACTAGAAAGTTACTGCGAGAAAGTTACTGCGAGAAAACTACTCGGCCTTCTTTGTAAGTCGCCACCACCGGAATGTCTTTTATCTGCATCGGGTCAATCGTAAGCGGGTTGGCGCCAAGCACCACCAAATCCGCTTTTTTACCGACGGTGATAGAACCTTTACTGTCTTCTTCACGATACTGCCAGGCGGCATCAAGCGTAATCGCCTTCAATGCCTGCCACGGCGTAATGCGTTCACTCGCGCCAATCACCTGACCACTGCGTGACACTCGGTTCACCGCCGACCAAACTGTAAATAGCGGGCTTAGTGGTGTCACCATGTAGTCACTGTGGTTCGTGAAGTGAAGCCCAATCTCTGTAGCCGAATTCATGGGCGACAAATAGTGCGCGCGTTTTTCGCCGAGGTTCTCCACATGCACGTCGCCCCAAAAATACGCGTGATTACTGAAAAACGCGGGTGCCATGCCATAGCGCGCATATGACGCGAGTTGGTCAGGCCGAATAAACTGGGAATGAATGATTACAGTGCGGCTGTCTTCCCTTGCCAAGGCTTTGTGCTCCTTGTGCGCTTCGAGCAACAGATCAACCGCAGCATCGGCATTGGCGTGTACAAAGGCCTGCATGCCAGCTGCGTAAACCATGCCCAGCAACGCTGAGAATTGTGCGGGCGGCAGCATTGGCTCGCCGCGCCAGTTCTGTTCCCCACCGGGGCCGCCTGTTAAATAGGGTGCAGTGAAAAACGCTGTTTTCCCCTGCGGTGAACCATCAGTTACAAATTTAACACCGCCCAGCTTCAAGCGCTGGTTGTATTTGGAGTAGCTCTGGTTCTCCACAGCAAAATTTTGCGCTTCTGCAAACGAACCAAGCGCAACAACGTCAATGAATAACTCACCTGCCGCAGCAATACCTTTCAAAACGGAAAACTCTTCTAGACTGACCACACCGTCTTGCGCAGTAGTGATGCCGTTAGCCGCATAGTGGCGCTGAGTTTTAATGAAATTTTGCAACACGCCATCCCCTTCGGGGCGCGGTAAGGATGCTATTGCCGGAAACCAAGCTGTCTCCATCAGTAGCCCAAGCGGCTCATTATTGTTTTCGCGCCGCACGATAATGCCGCCTGCAGGCGTTGGCGTGTTCTCATCGTATCCAATCACGCGGAATGCGTTGCTATTGAGTACGCCCCCATGAAAGGACACGTGAATCAGCAAAACAGGATTATCGGGGAACGCGGCGTCTAGATCATCCCGCGTGATGTGTCGGCCGTCGATCAACGTATCGGCGTCGTAGCCATAGCCAACTAACCACTCACCGGCAGCTACAGCATTGCGCTGCTGCAGAGCTTTCATTTCTGCCACTACGTCCGCAATGCTTGCCATCTTCCCAACGGGAGCGCCAGAAACATTAGCCCAGGAAGCAGCCCCAGCAGCGTGAGTGAAGTGGCTGTGCGGGTCTATGAAACCGGGCAGCAAAGTATCACCATTAAGGTCGATGCTAGTGGTTGCGTCACCTAAATACGGACTTATCTGGGCTTGGCTACCAACGGCTAGAATTTTCCCATCTTTAACCGCTACCGCATCTGCCGATGGTTTAGCGATGTCCATGGTGATGATGGTGCCGCCTGTAAATACCTGATCAGCGACAATACGTGTGACGCTTTCAGAGTGAGGGCTGACACAACCGCCAACCAGCAGCAAAGCAAAGCTAACCAAGAGCGATACAACTTTCGAATACATCACGGAAGTCCTCTGAACTACATTTTTAGTGAGCAATGAACCTCACTTTAACCCATACCGACTACTTATATGTGGTTTGATGCGCCAGAATACTAAACCGGATTGAATGCAATGCATCACGCAGATAGAGGCGCCGTTCGAGAAGGCCAGCGACTAAACTCTATCTCGCTATCTAATTTCTATCGCCTAGCCCCATACGCAGCGTCACGCCAACACTGCGAGCAGGCTGTAAAAAGCTCTGATGGCTTTGATCACCCGTATAAATATTGGTCAAACCCGCAGCATCAACGACAGTCTCATCAGTAAGGTTCTTAGCCCATAGCGCGAGCGAGAACGCATCCCTTTCCAGGCTCAAATTGAGATTGAAACGATGGTAATGGCCCTGCACAAGCGCTGGGTCGGCAGAAAAGCTCGCATTGTATTTTGAACTCCAGCTCCAATCTACTTGTGCCGCCAGCAGGTTGTCCTGCCACTTATGTTCATAGCGCAGCGCAAACGCTCCTGTCCACTTTGGCGCATTGATCGGGCGTTCGCCCGACAGATCGCATGCAGTGGGGTCTAGTGGACTATTAGGTACGCGGCCAGGGAAACATTGACCATTCAGATTTTTCTTGTAAATCAAATCAGCGTAAGAGATAGATGCTATCCCCGTCCAATTCTCACCTAAGGCAACAGAGCTATCAAACTCTACACCTAAGAGCTCAACTTTCTGTGCGTTACCAACGGTAAACTGGGAGCCGATAAAAGCCGCATCCTGATAGTTTTCAAAATCAGTTAGGAAAACAGCTGTTGCATACGTAATACTGTTATCGCCGTTGCGCCCTTTAAAACCCATTTCGTAATGCGTTAGGGTTTCATCTTCGAACTCTCTGGCAGCGATAGGAAGCCCGCCAAAACCTGTATTGAACCCACCCGATTTAAAACCACTCGAAACGGTTGAATAAACAGTAGCGGTCTCAGTCACATTCCAACGCGGTGTTATTGCCCAGGTAATATCGTCCGCCTTTCTTGCGAGCCCTTCTGCTGAAACTGTGGAAGGAGACAATAAGAGTGACAACACGGAGGGACTTGGATCATTCACCGACTGCCGGATATACGCCCTTTTTCGTTCTTCTTGCCAACGCACTTCAACTGTCACATCTAATGCGTCACCGGCATACCAGCGAGCTTGGCCAAATGCGCCCACGTATCGCGTATTTTGCCTAGAATCCAAAAAGCCCAGCTGACCAGTGGTCGCGAAGGGTACAGGGTTTTCGGCACCGAATAGCAGCTGATTGAAAGCGGCAACTGCGGCGTTGCTGCTGGCTGTGTCACCTAGAAAAACCGGCCGCCGGCCACCATCACCGCGATCAAATTGCTGTCGATAATAAAAAAGGCCTGTCATCCATTCAAGCTGCGAGTTCTGCGCCGATGTAATACGCAACTCCTGCTGGAAAGACTCGGCTTCCTGAGTATCTTGAAACACCAACAAGGGTGTTAACACCTGCGCGGCGTCTAACTGGGTGCCTTTATAACGAAAGCGATCCCAGGAAGTAGTCGTGTCAACAGTAATCGAATTTTCTAAACGGTACTGCCCGTTCAACGTAAGTGAATCTGCAGTTGAATTGGAAAGATTACCCGCTAACAGACAGGTAGAACGATTACGCGCATCATTGTCATTACATTGGCCAGCGACCCCAGCCGCTTGAAACGCAGGTAGCAGTTGATTGGCAACAAAACCATCTGGATCAAGATAAGTCTCTGGAGCTTGCTGCCTTGCCTTTACCTGGGAGCGACTGGCAAAAGAACGCCAGGAGAAAGCCTCACCAAACTGCCCGCTAAGCTGGGCTTTTACGGCCACGCTGTCGTCATCATTCATTTCCTCACCAACGCCATCCACAGCGGAATCAAAGGTATCCTCATGCTGAGTCCATACTGCGTTGAGAGAGGCCGATACCGTCGAAGACAGAGGGCTCGAAGCGCCGGCCTTAAGGCGGTACATCGGTGCGGCACCAGCAGTGCTGTCGATTACGCCAGCGGTTACCTCCGCTATATGCTCTGGCTGCTGCCCAGGTAAAGTCGAATGCATGGCAATCACGCCAGCTGTTGCATTCTTGCCATACAAAGTACTCTGCGGACCCCGCAGAATCTCAATGCGCGATACGTCCAAAAAATCTGCGGTGGTAAATATTGGGTTTACCCTATACGCACCGTCGACATACACACTCACCGCAGGCTCGAAGGTAGGTATATTCCCAAGGTTACCAATGCGCCGCAGCCGATAGTTGGTGCTCGCAGAGCCATTGCTTGATTGCACCTGAAACGAGGACACTAGTAGCGCAGCGTCTTCTAGATTGCTTGACCCTGAAGTCAGAAGCTGACGCTTTGTCAGCGCAGTTATGGGCAGAGGAACTTTGTGTATCGTTTCACTACGCTTTTGGGCTGTCACTATCACTTCTTCGATGTTTGCGCCCATTGTTGGGGCAATTACCAACAAGCAACAGAAACTTATGCAAGAAAAAAGAGGAGAGCCAATCTGTAAAAAACTTCGTGCGAATCCGTTCAATTTCGGTTTTCCAGCCCCATCCCTATGGGTATTTCATCTAAAGCAAGACGCTACCGCGGCCAACTAGTGCCGAGAAGCAACGCCTCGTAGTAGCAAACTTACCAGCTCGCTCTGGCGATGTGTATCTGTTTTAGAATAAATACGTTTCAGAACCGTTCTAGTGGTGTGAACAGAGTGATCGAGCCGCTGCGCTATTTGCTCAAGCGGCAGACCTTCCGACAACAAAGCCGCCACTCTTGCCTCTGTTTTAGTTAGTCCATAGATATCGACCAAGCTTTCGTATCGCACTGTAGCCTGACTATTCAAATCGGTAATAAACACTAATGCCGCTGCGCTATTTACGCTTGATAAGTGTGTTTCATGCCGCAAAGGCATCAGGTTTACCAAAAACGGTCTGAGGCCAGATTTTCGCGGAACGACAATGTTGTACTCTGATTGAAAGCTACCGATGTCTTCATAAGCCGAGCAGACTTTTCCCAACGCGCTGTATAGTCGTGCATTAATCGTTGCGGAGGCAGCCGACAGTTTTTCTGCGTTTAGCATGAGGCCATCCCTTAAATCGGCCAGCGCCCTTGCAGCATCATTTGCAAACAGAACCTTGCCACTTCGATCTACAGCCAGCACTGCCTGGCTCATTCTATGCAGTGCCCCCCAACTCAAATCACGCTCTATATCGGTTTCACCTAGACGCTCATTGATGCGAATAAATTTTTGAATATGAGGAATGATTAACTTGAACAAGGTTCTGTCGCGTTCTGTAAAGGGACCTGCCGCGCGCCCCTTTGAGGTGCTGGCAATCACCGACTGATGCGGTTCGTGCATTACGTAAAGACCACTAATATGTTCGAAATCGTAGTGCCGCAAAAACTCATCGTAATACAACATATTTTTAAACTGCTTTTTCTTCATGACATCAGAATCGAAGTAAATCGAACTTTCTGTTGCGTCGTCGGCTACGAGGTTTACAAAAGGGTTGTGCGGCGCAAAGGTCTGATTCAGGTTCACCAGAGCTTCGTGTGGAAGCCCATAGGTAGCATCAACCTGCCACTGGCAGTGATTGGCTGCAGCAGGATTGACAATTTCAATCCCCGCAAAGTGGCTGTCTGTGGCCTGTGCGAGCGCGCCAAAAAATTGAGCAAATACTTTTTCATCTAACACCGACTCGTAGAGCAAGTCCGTCAAAGTGTTAAGCGTATTTTGTATAGATGGGCCACGATTCGGCATGCCCTATAAGCCTCCCTTCATAAGTATATGTTCTCAGCCACTGATACTAGCAACATCCAAGGCTTCCGCATTCAGTACACCATCTGGTGCATGTGCCACGACTTCTTCAAAGATACTATATCAGCATTATCTATGTCACAACCGAGCCATGATAGCCGCCATTGAACGAGTGGCAGCATAAGGAAAAAACCAGTAATCCAAGGAAAGGAAGCAAAACCAAAATGAAGATTCAGTCACAAAAATCGCTGCGTATAACGCCGCGATGAGGATAATTGCGGCTCTCTATTTAGGCATTGTATTGGTCAACCTAATGCTATGGTTGCGCAGTCTTGGTGGCTCAAGTCTGGATATGTCAGCATCGAGCCTGATGCTCTGGCTAATCTATATGGCTACAATAATCAGCTTGCTGGCATACATTTGCCAAAAGGCCCTGTTGCCAAAAATGGTTTGGAGGCTCTTTTTCCTACTTTTCGTGGTGACGCGTATAACAGAGCTGGCCACGCAGGGCTTTCCAATGTCTGGCGATCTAGAGGCTGATTTGAATCGAGTTGGCCTTTATCTATTCATGGTTATACCGCCAGCGCTGGCCATGTTTTACTTAGGATTTCTGTTTACGCCTAAAAAAAAAGAAAAAAAGGCGAAGCTCCAATATGCTTAAACACACAGTTCTACAGTGAACTGCTGCCCTAACGCGGCAGAAACTGAACTTCGCCCAACCAGATAGCTATCCGAGAAAATAGATTTATTGAAAGTGCTAAGATAGTTGAACGCACTCTAAACAAGATCACAACTATGCTCAGAGCTAAGCTTCTTGGTTTACTCATTATTCTGCTTTCAGTGGCGTGCTCTCACCCACTTGAGATAATCGGCGACGGCGACATCGTGTCGTCAACCGGCGAAAACAACTGCGCCAAGGAAGATCAGCCCTGCGACAATTATATTGTTGGCAACTATGACGTAACCTACACGGCCACTCCTCGCACAGGCTCAGTGTTTGTGGGTTGGGACGGATGCAACAGCGCTTCGCCCAACTGCTCGTTTAGCTTTCCTGCCACTACCGTGCGCCAGTTTTGGGGCCGCGTGGCCACGCCTTTGCGTGCAACCTTCGCACTAGACCCCGGTGACCCTCCCCTTGAAATTGACGCAGTGAAAGGCTATGTGATGGGCCACTCGCTCTGGCAACACGCCAGCTTCGACTACCACACCGGCGAATGGCTGGCGCGCTTCGCTGATCACGCCAACAAGCAATCAACCTGGACAGGCCGGTTTGGGCAATTGGATCAGCACAGCGGTGCCTTGCCCATTGATACCCACAATGAAGTGGATGCTGCGTTTGGTTATCCCAGTAGCACCCCGGTAGTAGACGCGTGGACACCGGGTAACAGTTGGAATTCAGTTGGCTTTGATCACGTTGTCACCATGCCGTGGAACTTTGCTCAAACCGATACGCCGTTTAACGGTACGCCAGACCCATTGTCCTACGCATTAAATGTTGTCGATTTTTGGATGGCCAACGCGCCCACTGCGCGAAGATTGATCTTAGAGCATTGGCCAGAGACATCCATGGTGCCAGGAGTACCAGGCAGCCCAAACCTCTCTAACAGCCAGTGGCGCAGCTATTGGGAGTTTACGCGCGACGAGTACCACATCTGGTTCACTGGTTTTGAAGATGCGATTGCAACGGCAAGGCCAACCGCCGACATAAGCATGATTCCGGTGGGCCCAGTGCTCGCCGACCTATTCCTGGATGAAAGTTATATGGCCAACGTGCCCTCAACAAACTACTTCGAAGATGACGCACCCCATGGCCTACCCGCATTGTATTTTTTGTCGGCACTGGTCTGGTATCAACAACTTTATGGTGTGCCCGTTGCGCCCACCTACTCCATACCCACTACGCTGCCAGTGGATATACCCAACGAAGTACGCAACAACTTCTCCGCTATCCTGGCGTTCATCGATAGCCGGCTGCACTACTACAACTCACAGTAAAGGCTAACGCCAGCTCACTACGCCCAAAACCTGGCGGTTTCGCGCATGGCAGTCACTTTGGCGTCCAGATCACCCTCTGGTGAAGCCATGCCAACCCAGGGCATGAGAACAACGCCTTGAATACCCAGCGCACTCAACGCGCTAATGTAAGCATCGCTCAGCGCCTCATTGGCGATAACGTACTTCGCCGCCTGCCCTTCTGATAACCGATCTAGCTCAGCGAGCATACTGCTCAACTCATCTAAAGAATGATTCATACCTATCCAGCCGCTCTGACTTGCCGCGCGCCGGATAGCAACAGCAGAGTTGCCGCCTACATAAATATCTGGGCAAACCGCGGGCCTGGGCGAGAGGCCAACATTGGTAAACTGATAATGCTCACCCTCGTAAGTGAACAGATCATTATTCCAAAGCCCTTGAATCACATCGATAGATTCAGCAAAGCGCCCGCCGCGCGTTTTGGGGTTATGCCCCAGCAGTGCTATTTCATCTGTATTCCAACCGGGCGTAATGCCTAGGGAAAAACGGCCGCCGCTTAAATCCGCAAGCGCAGCTGCTTGCTTCGCCACCGTGAAAGGATCGCGCATACCCATCACGTACGCATAGGTCATGAAACGCAGAGAGTCGGTTACGGCACTCATCACAGCAGCAGTTGTGATGGGCTCGATGTTGGGGGTTTCTGGGTCATAGGGTATGCCGCGTAATGGATGCCGACTAACCTGTTCTTTGGGGAGCGCAACATGATCAGATAGCGCAACGCCGGTGTAACCCAACGTTTCTGCTTCGGCGGCGATCGCTTTTACTTGTTGCCCGCAGTTAGTTTCATGAAACCAGCCTAACCAGTACTCCATGTTTGAAACTCCTCAGGCAGTATCCCGCCAGCTACGCATTAGAAAATGCTTTACATAGATAGTTCGCGATCCGCTTGCTGGATGCATAGATCACGCCCTGGTCATTCATAAACGTCGACTCTTTTCTGTTAAGCGCTAACGGCTCACCAAAAATATTACTCACCGAACCGCCGGCCTCGTCAACTATGCAAGCGGTGGCGGCGAAATCCCAAATGCTGCCACCGCCTTCCTCTACCTTGGGCAGTTTTACGTAGCAGGCCGCCCCATAACCCAACACCTGAAACGCATTTTTGACGGCACCACTGCCGTATTGGAAGGATGCGCCCTTCAACCCCAAAATTTGAGCGCAGGCTTGCAAGGTATCGCGCGCTTGCCCATAGCGCTCATGCGTTTCAAAACTACGATCGGCAAACACTGTTAGCACCTTTGAAGTTTCAGCGTTCTGCTTAAGCGTAGCTCCGCCGTTGAATGCACCCTGCCCTTTGATTGCGTGCATCAGCGCCCCATCCACGGGATCATAGACAACACCAAGCAGTGGGTTTCCAGAGCGCTCAACCAATGCAATTGAAACTGCGTAGCCAGGGCGGCCTTCCACAAACGGCAACGTGCCATCGAGTGGGTCTACACACCAAAAATACGGTTTGAGTATCCGCTGCGGCATAGTTTCACCTTGCGCGCTCGCATCACCGCCTGCCACCGAGGACTCTTCACCAACAAAGGCAATATCCCAAAGATCAGACAGGGGCTGCAGCGCAGCGCGAATGATTTGCTCACTATGCAGATCAACATCTGTGACCACTTGCGATGCAGCGCTACTTCCAGACTCTTTAAAGTGCTGCTCAAGCGCGCTGCGATCGACTGATTCAATATACTCACCAGCATCTTGCGCCGCCTGCATAGCGGTATCGCACAACAGCCTTAAAGGCAGCGAGTGAATACTCATGACAGTAGCCCAGCAACAACATCGCGGGTTAGCCGTTCGCTGTAACTATTGATTTTCCAGTGGCCAGGGCTCCAACCTTTCAGAAACCGATGAAAATCGGCCCACGCCATGGCGTACATAGCCCGCCATTCCGCTTCCAAACGTACGCAATCCACATCGGGATGTTTCTGTGCAACGCGCTTAACAAGTGCTACGAAGTAACTATCGAGTAACGGCGCCTCTAATGCTTCACACGCCTCCTCATCTAAGCAACTGCCAATAAAGTAGGCGACATCTTTCATACCGCACCCGCGGCCGATGTACTGAAAATCTACCGCCGCCACAGCCGGCGTAGGCACGTCTGCCGAGAAGCAAAAGTTTGCGAGTTTTGCATCGCCATGTACAAGGGTTTGATAACGACACTGTGCAAGCGCTTGATCTATGAGCGGCGCGGCTTCGCGCAGCGGTGCGTCGTCAAGGGCGGCCAACTCATCTGGGCGCGTTGCTAAATGCCAGTAAGCACCACACGCCCACAAACCGTCGGCACCGCTACCCAAAAACGTCGCGTGGAAATTAGCGAGCCACTTCAGGCAGGCGTGAACGCCCTCTATTTCCAGGCTTTCCTTTCTCACGCTAAAGCCAGAGGCATCAAGGTCTGTTAACAGCAGTAGCGTTTCATGCGCTGTCGCACTAACGGCCAGGCAGCTGGGCACTCTGCAACCATTGTCACACTGGGCTGCATAATCCTGATACCAGGTTGTCTCCACCTGATAGGAGCGAATTTTACGCTGATGGGAAACCCCAGTATTCCAACCGCGAGGATGACTACCCGCTTCAGGTAGTTTGATGTGCTTTAGAATGACCGATAGGTACTGCCCACCCTCGAGCGTTAACCGAACAATCTCACCGTAGCCACTCCACAGTGATTGAATGCTGGTAGCTTGACGAATCGCGCTTGCTCCCGTAGCCACAAGCACTGTTTCTGTAAATTCAGAATGCATTGCGTCAATATAAACGGGATGGCGGGCCTCTGCCTCCGATTTTTCCAACGTTACAGAAAATATTTTGAAATGGCGCTATAGTCATCTGGTCTAAACGCTCTTTAGCTCAGGTACCAGATATGAAAATTGTCGAGTTACCCACCAACAAAATGAGCAAACG
>JBGCFE010000253.1:0-11464 GCA_045106775.1 Halioglobus sp. | reverse complement strand
TGCGCCTGCACGCCTGTGCAGACAATGGCCAGACTCAGCGCTGCTATACATGTCAACGTCGGCAGTTTTTCGCCCACTAGGGATAGCGCTTTTGGCTTCGCGGAAATTTTCATTGCCAATCTCCTAATCCAAAGGCTCTTTACGCAAATGCCCGTACATCAACTCTTCCACGTACTCGACACAGTTAAACTGCAGCATGTTTGCATCGGCACCCACGCGACGATACAGCGGCATCGCAATCGTCCAGGGGCGAGAAAAAACTTCGGGATCTTCAAGCGTAGCGCTGTAATCAACAGTATGGTCGCTGGTACGCGTAAAGCGCTCTGTTACCTTGAGCTTGTCGCTATGGTAATTGCCAGCGCGATCAAGCCAGGAAGAATCGTTCATGCCCGTTGTCTCTATCACCAGAGTATCGCCATCCCAACGCGCCCAGCTTTGCCCCATCCAGGAGTCGATGGGTGCAGGGCCGGGGTCACTTAATGCAACATTGCGCACAGCCCCGGCGTAAGCATAGGAAAACATCAGCGCGGTATCGTTATGAGCGATCTTGAAGGGGTGCGGCATATACGTGGCACGCGGAATCCCTGGCAGATAGCAGCGCACTTCCGGGTCGGCAGTCACCCAGTTTTTTCGATTCTCTTCACGTTTGGCCAATGCGCCTGATTTGTAGGGTATTTCGCCGCCTTCCACAACGCCAAGAGACGGAGGTAGTGCGCCAACTGCACCTAACGCAACCAGCGATTTCGCGGGAACAGGCACTACCGGCCCCTCACGCATCACTTGCGCGGCGCGCCCGGAGTGCGCCTCCAGGTTTTGATTGGCGGTGTTCAACACCTGCCATACGCCGGTAAAGTCAGGTTTGCCGGCTGCGGTTCGTGGGGGTTCGTAGTCAGCACTGGCAGAGCCACTCGTTAAAAAAAACAACGTTGCAAACGTCACCGCGGAAACAATCTGAGTAAATTTCATGGACAGCTCTTCCTTGTTACTTCTATTTCGTATTTAGCACACTGTTGGGCAGCTTACTGTCGGGTAGCGCAAACGCAACCAGGTGATCTCCAGGCGGGCTTCCCCCACTCCAATGGCCGCCGGCCGCGATCACCACATACTGTTTACCTTCTGGATTTACCTGATACGTGATGGGTACAGCATTGCCCGCCGTTGGTAAATCACCTTTCCAGAGTTCTTCGCCTGTGCTCAGGCTAAACGCGCGAATGGCATGCTCATTACTGATACCGGAAAAAACTAGACCAGACTTCGTCATCATTGGGCCGCCCATGCCAGGCAACCCTTTAATCCACCAGAACGGAAACGGCGCGAGGTTACGTGTTGTACCCAACGGCACGCTCCACAGCGTTTTACCATTAGCCAAATCAATGGCATCGAGTGTTCCCCACGGAGGCGCCACACAGGGCAGCCCCAATGGCGACATTAAAAACGAGCTATCCACACAGTAAGGCGTACCGTTTTGCGGCTGCAGTTCACCTTCACATTCGCTACGCGGCATCAGCCTTGTGTAGGTGGGCACCCGATTGGTAAACACCACCATGACGCCAGTGTCGGGGTGGATAGCCGGAGAGCCCCAGTTGTTGCCCCCGGCATTCCCCGGAAAGTTGATAGTGCCGTGCAGCGAAGGAGGTGTGTACAGGCCTTCGAAATTCAAGTCTTCAATAATGCGCGCGCACTGCTTGCGATCAATAGGCGTTAAACCCCAAGCATCATCCGGTGTCAGTGTTTGATCGATGGTATAGGGAACATGCGTCGGGAAAGGTTGTGTGGGCGACAAATATTCTTCGGGCACTTTGAACGACTGCGAAACAGGCCGCTCCTCTACTGGCCACAGTGGCTCACCCGTCTCCCGGTGCAGCACAAACGTCATGCCCATCTTTGTCACTTGCACCACTGCGGGCACAGACTTGCCATCAATATTCAAATCTACCAGCGTCGGCTGGGCAGGCGTATCGTAGTCCCAGATGTCGTGATGCACTAACTGGTAGTGCCAGACAACTTCGCCGGTAGTGCCATTCAAAGCAACCACCGAACTCGAATAATAGTCCAGGCCGTCACGGTTACCGCCAAAGTAGTCTGGCGACGTATTGCCCGTTGGCAGAAAAACCAGGTTGCGCTCTTCGTCTGCCGCGATAATAGACCACACATTCGCCGTGCCATTACGCCAAGTACCGTCGGCGTTGCGCGGCTCGCCGCCTGGCGGCACAGGGTTGAAAGCCCAGCGCAATGCACCGGTACGCACATCGTAACCCCGTACAATACCGCCGGGGATATCTGTACGTATGTTATCCAGGACCATGGCGCCCGTAACAACCGTGTCGCCGACAATCGCGCTAGGCGAAGTAATGCCGTACTCCGGAGGATCAAAGGCAGACATACCGCGACTGGTGTCTACTTGCCCATTCTGACCAAAGTCTGGACAGCGCTTACCGGTATCGGCATCCAGCGCGATCAACCGAGCATCCAACGTCCCGTGAATGATTCTGTGTTCGCAGAAGCCTTTCTTACCAGACTCCCAGCTACTAACGCCCCGGCAGTGTGAGAGCACCGGATGGTTATCCATGTTGACACCCGGGTCGAAGGACCAGAGTTCTGCACCCGTCTGTGCGTCTAGCGCAAACACACGGTTAAACGGTGTGCAGTAGTAAAGACGATCGCGTATGACAATCGGCGTCACCTGCATGGAGCTTGGCAGTAAATCCCAGTCTTCCGATTCGGTGGCAGCGCGCCCCTCTCGGAAATCGCCAGAGCGGTGATGCCAGGCAACTTCAAGCTCTGCGACGTTTGCAGGCGTGATTTGGGTAGCTTCAGAAAAATGCGTACCGCCTTTGGTGGCACCGTAGGCAGGCCAGTGCGCAGCAACGCTGGTCTGGGCCACAGCCACCGGTTCACCGATGGTTTCTACCGCTACCGCTTTACACGCCAATAGCAACATAGCGAGCGTAGTAACAGATGTGATTCTCAACAGCGGCAAAGGCATAGGTGATCTCAAAAGCGGGCTCACAAAGATTTTGTACTTGTAGTACAAAAAGTTTACGGAATGTGGAGGGTATTGCAAGGGGCTAACCCAACACGTCTTGGTTAAGCCACTTAAAAATCGCTGACAAACTGTCGCGCTCACGACAATAGCCTGCGATTATGCTGACAGCCTCAAAGGGCTAAGCAAGGAAATCTCGATGCTCAAACTACTGCGCAAACACTACTGGCCCGAGACACCACAGGCCGCCGGCACGCTGGGCCTGGCGTCGACAGGCATCTTCATTGCAATGATCACGTTGCTACTGGAGTTTTATGGATGGCAACAGCCGTTCCTGCGGATGGCTGGACCGGTGTTTGGCTTGCAGGATCTCACTGCCAACCAACGGATTTTCTACGCCCAGCTTTATACAAGCGTGAGCTTTATGGTGTTGTTGGTCGCCCTGCCCTGGTTATTTCATTGGGTGGCCCCACTCAAAGGCAGCAACCCGTACGGTTTGAGCTTTCGCAACTTCGGCGCAAACATGCTGCGCTACTACCCGCTGCTTATCATCATGCTACCTGTGATATGGGTTGCCTGTGGCTCGGAGAGTTTCAACACTTTCTATCCTCTCTACAAACCAGAAACATTGGCTGCCTTTTTCCTCTATCAGGCTATCTATCTGCCACAGTTTTTTGCCGTAGAGTTTTTCTATCGCGGGTTCTGTCTATTTCGCTTCGAGCGGCTGGCACCGGGCTTGGGGATTTTTATCATGGTAATCCCCTACGCGCTCTTGCACATTCACAAGCCGTTTCCCGAAGCTGCAGGATCAATAGTGGCTGGGCTTGTACTAGGTGCACTGGCCATCAAAAGCCGCTCGATCTGGCCCGGCGTACTCACTCATTGCGTTGTCGCATTCTCTGCAGACTTTTTTTCGCTGTGGCGCTCGGGCAGGCTATGGGAACTGGTAGGCTAGCTCACCGTTTACGCCAGCAGTGCTTCTATGCCGCGCTCGATGCACCACATGGCAGACAACGCACCGAGCACATAAACGGGTATAGGGAGCAGCTTTTCCTGCCATTGCGCAAGGGGCTTACGCACGATAAACCACAGCGCCATTATTAGAAGAATAAACGCAATTTGCCCTATCTCAATACCCACGTTAAAAAACAGCAACGCCAGCGGCACGTTGTCCTGGGGTAAACCCGTTTCAGCGAGCGCACCGGCAAACCCCATGCCGTGCAGCAAACCAAAGCCACCCGCTAACCACCAGGGGTTGCGCCACAACAAATCGTTTCGTGACTTGCGTGTGAGTTCTACCGCCAGCACAAATATACTAAGAGCGATGGTGAACTCAACCAGAGCGACTGGATAATCGAAATAGCCCAGAGTAACCAGTGAGAGTGTAATACTGTGGCCTACGGTAAAAGCTGTGATCGTCCAGAGCAAACGTGCACCACCGCCTACCAAAAGCAGGAGGCCAAACACAAACAGCAAATGATCGATGCCACTCCAAATATGCTCAACACCTAGCACGACATAGTCAGAAATCACCTCGCCAGCACTAGACTCTTCTGGCACAACGAAGGACGGCTGCTCGGCGTTCAACACCTGTTGATACTGCCTTCCGTCGAGCAAGCTAACCATGACCATCGCCGACGCCTGATTAGACCCCAGCCCATCGACGCCCAGGGTATCGCCCACCAGGCCATCATCGCCCAGCTCACTACAATGGAGCTGCAAGCTTGTTACTGTGCCTGTGCCTTCCAACTGCGGATCGCTGATGTTCTTGGCTTCACACCCCTGCGGCCATTGCGGCACAAGCGGTACATTGCTCACGCCCTGCGCCGGCGTTTTCCAAACCACGTTGTACTGTTGAGCCGCAACCTCAGTTACTTTCAACAACGAAGGCGCAAAGCGATGCGCCAGTGCGGCCGTTGAAACCACCAGCGCCAGCAAACCCACCAGGACTATTTTCGCTTTAATCATGAGCGCACCTCATACCGTTGCCGTAACTTATCGAGGCTTTCCTGCAGTGCCGCCGCTTTTGCGCGGCCGTCAATATCACGGGTCAACTGCAGCTGCACTTCCTCCAGCGTGGCATCGCGCTCATCTTCAACTTCACTTACCCATACGTAATGCATGCCATACGTAGAACGCACCGGGCCAACCCATGTACCGGGCTGTGGGTTTGTGGCCTGCAAATTTTTGACAAATGAAGCACCGAAGTGGCGCGCCAACTGATCCGGCGTTTGACGGCGAAACTGGTAGCCCGGTAAAAAGGGTGAACTCAGGCGACGCGCCTGCGTTGCTGTCAGCCCTTCTGATTCTATTGTTGCCATCACTTGGGGAATATCGTCCTCACGATTGCGATCGAAGTACAGGTGCTCAATGGAGTAACGCGGTGGACGCCGCAGTTCTTGTTTACGTTGCGCAAACTCTGCCTCTAACTGCTGCTCTGTTGCAGCCTCAGGCGGATTACCGACCAACAAAATTTGCTCCATCACCTGAATCATTCGACGCTTCACTACTTCGTCGCCCAGGTGCAAACGCATATCCAGCGCCTGCTCATATAGCTGCGCATCTGTTTTGTCTTCCCCCAGCTTCAAAAAGCGCATATTGCGCAGCAGACGCTGGTAGACAACCGTGTCGTACAGGTGAAGATCTAAATCAATCGCGCGGTGAAACAACATATCGCGATCGAGTTCGGCCGCTGTCATACGCTGAATTTGGTCGGGCGTTGCTGGCCGGCCAGTGGTAGAAAACCACTGCTGCTGTAGCGCTTCCAGGCGCGCCTCGTTCAAGGGGCCAACCACCGGCTTGGGCTCAGGGAAAAACACGCCCTGTAGGTAAAACAGCACACTTCCCAACACAATGAAGTGTAACCACGGCCTATTCAGCCGCGCTAAAAAACGCATTCGATATTCTCCAAAAAAACTAAAGAATCAGCACAGCGCCGCAATGCGCCACCCATGCCTAACACTTTAAAACTGCTCAATTTTCGTAGTCTGGTTTTTTCTTGGCCATTTGCGCCTGCAAGCCCGCCTGCAAATCTTGCGCACTCATCATGCCCGCATTCCAAGTAGCAATATGCTCCAGCCCCTGCGCCACCGTGTGATCCCGCGAGTACAACAGCATATCTTTAGTGCCGCGCACCGCCAGCGGTGATTTCGACGCGATCTCCTGTGCAATCGCCTGCACCTCGCGCATCATTGTGTCTTTGTCTTCAAACACACGGTTCACAAACCCTACCGTCTGCGCTTCATCGGCGGCCATGTCGCGCCCGGTGTAAGCAAGCTCTCTGGCCACGCCGTCTGGAATAATTTTTGGCAGGCGCTGCAGCGTACCCACATCGGCCACCATGCCAATATCAATCTCGCGAATAGAGAAAAACGCATCCTTGGTTGCATAGCGCATATCGGCACAACACGTCAGATCAACGCCACCACCAATGCAGGTGTAGTGAATGGCTGCCAGTACTGGCTTTCGACACTTTTCTAGCGCGGTGAGATTGCCCTGCATTGTTAGCACATTGCGGCGGAACTGTTCGGCCTGGCGCGCCGGGTCATCAGATTCACCGCTGGGCGAGGAGAACATTTCTAAATCTAAGCCGGCGCAGAAGTGCTTACCATTGCCCGCCAGGATAACAGCGCGCACGTTGGGCTCATCATCCAGCCATTCAAAGCAGGCCTGCAACTCTACCCACATAGCCGCACTCATAGAGTTGGCTTTGCCAGGCCGGTTTAAATTCACCGTGGCCACATGGCCGTCTAGCGTTAGCTCAAGGGTTTCAAATGTAGGTGTCATTTAAAGTCTCATTCAAAGGGGCGTAACGAGGGTAAAGGGTGACTAATAGGCCGAAACTAAGCTTTGTGCATCGATCGCAGGTAATGGCTTGGCTTTACCCTCCCGCGTTCCGACGTACAAAAAGCCGATAATTTCTTCGTCGCTGGCAAGGCCTAACCCCTGCATCACAACCGGATCAAAGGCAGAGTCGCCCGTACGCCAAACTCCCGCATAACCCAGGGCCTCAGCTGCAAGCAGCAGCGCATGAGCGGCACAGCCGGCAGACAGGCGTTGCTCTGAACGCGGTACTTTGGGATGCTCCTTAAACTTAACAATAGACACAATCAGCAGCGGTGCTCGCAATGGCGAACTACGCACTTTAATGCGAGCTGCCTCGTCGGTCTCAGGCTTGCGCTTCACCAACGCATCGCAGAGTAATTCTCCGAATGCATTACGACGTTCACCCTCAATGGTTAAGAAACGCCACGGCCTTAACCAGGCATGATCAGGGGCGCGCACAGCCGCTTGAAACATTTCTGCCAGCTCGTGCTCAGATGGCCCGGGACTGGTAAGTTTGGGCGCCGAATTGCGCTGCTGCAGGAATTCTAGATTTGAGTTCATAGGCTGTGAAACACGGCTCTTTTTTCGAGCCGCAATCATACCAGCACTGGTTCGGTGAGAAAATCCGCTAACAGGCAAAACAGGGTTAATATTTGTTTAGCCAAGGTGTGAGTCAGGCGGAGCGCTCGGGAGCTTCGCCCACAAAAATATTCATAAACCCCTCATCATTTGGCACGCTATCAACGTTGTCACACCAGAGCGCCAGCTCCGCCTCAGAGGTGAGCACCAGTTCATGCTCAATGTGATCGACAATCCAAAAGGGCAGCTTAAGCTGGGCCAACAATGCCACTAACGCACGCCCGCTGGCTCCTGCTGCGCGCAGTGAGTATGGCGTAAGCTCAATGAGCAGACGTGGCTTGACTGCCAAGCCTTTGAGCAGCGGCATTAACCCCTCAACAACCTGAAACTCAGAGCCCTGTGTGTCGATTTTTACTAAATCTAACTGTGCAAGACCTAACTGCGAAAAGCGCTCGCCTAAGTAATGACTACCGTGCTCGAAGGTAATTGCGCGCTGCTTGCGAACCTCGCCACTGGCATAAACCTGATGGTCTCCCAGGTTATCCTCACTCAAGTACAGCACACCCTCACCGGCCTCGTTCGACAGCGCGGTTTCGCTCAGCTCGATCACCTCTGTTAGCTGATTTAGCGCGGCGCTTTGCCGCAGAAGTGCGCAGTTGTGTGCATCAGGCTCAAAGGCAAACACCTTGCCGGGCTTGCTGCCCTGCCCCACCAGCTGCGCAGCCAGCACAGTGAAATAGCCAATGTTCGCGCCGACATCCAGAAACACATCACCCGCCTTCAGAGAGGCCACAACCAGCTCGGTTTCGTAGGGCTCCCAGATTGCGTTTTCGCGCAGTGTGCGAGATACAAACTGATCCGCTTGCCCGTGCAGACAAAGCGTTAACGACGCATCAACGCCTGGGATTTTTAGTGAGATGCGGTCAGAAGACGCAGGCTGTGGCTCTAAATCTAAGTCTGACTCTAGATGGGATGGCACGTAGATCGTCTCGGGGCTGGCGTTAGTCGGGTTTCATATCCGGATACGGAGAGTCTAACGTGAGATCGACGGTGTGCCCACCAAGCTGGAGCTGCGATTCACTCAGAGTAACGTGGGCATCTGTTAGCACACCGTGATCAAAGTGATAAATCGGGTCAACCTTACCCGCGAGCATACCGTCATCGTAGCTTTGTTGACGCGCCTTTACGCCTTCGTTGGCGCGCTCCCAAGCCTGCCATTGCGCGTTGCTATAGCGCTTACGCAACATATCTTGCGTGGTTGATGGACTGAGAAGTGTTGCCGTGGCGTTGTTCCCGCCAAAACCTTTTGCATTAATAATCGCGTAACGCTGAGCCTGTGCATCCACTTCCAAATGATCACGGTGAAAGGCCAAATGGCTCTGCGCTACGTCGTCTGCCACTGCATCAATGGTGGTGATACCGGGCAATATTCCGTGCTCCCACACACCTAGGGCGGCTGCAATTTGATCACCTGCGGCTGACCCAATGGAATGCCCAAGATACGCTTTTACAGCAACAACCGGCCAATCCTTCAGCCCGAAGGCGGCTGCCGTCTGGCTAAGAATAGCGGCTTCAGTCACTCGGTTTTGAGGTGTGCCGGTACCGTGTGCTGCAACGAAGCCCGTATTCGCCATAGCGGCTTCACCCACTATCGCTTTGGCCAGGGCGACCGATTTTGCCATGGTGATGTAATTGCCCACACCAGGGCCGGAGATGGATTTTTTGTGCCCATCGGCATTCACAAATACATCTGCAGCGGCACCATACATCGTCGCGCCCAACTCCATCGCCAGCTCGTCGTCAAACAACACAATCATTTGCGCCGACTCGGCAATGGTAAAGCCACAATTGTTGCCAAAAGGGCGACAGGCACGCCGATAGTCGGGCTCTTTGCGATCACTCAGGCCATCGAGTGTTCTAAGCCCTTTCACAGTGGCAAGTGCGCCCATGGCCGCATACCCTTCCATTATTTCTGGCGTAATCGGTGCCTCTGATGTACCGATAAAGGCAACACGTGCGCGGCCAGATCGAATATCGTCGATACCGTGGCGCAGGTTGTAGAGAAAGGATGCGCAGGCACCCAAGCTCGCGCCGGTCGCTCCCAAGCTGCCCAACACGTAGGCATTAATAAAATCCGCCGGCATCTCAGCAAAACTCAGTGGGCAGTATTTGGATGTGACCCGCTGGCCGTTGTAACGCGACTTCAGCATGCCACCTGCCCCCGCGCCATCGAGCTGGCCCATTGCACTGCCGGCATACACGCTGACTTGATCAGCGCTGACACTTTCACTCACGGTTTGCCAATCGATACCAAGACTGCCCAGCGCATCAGACGCCGCCAGCACCGTCATTTGTAACCCACGCGGATGATTGCGTGACTGATACAACTTGCCTGGCTCTAAACCTGTCGGCAACTGCCCGGCCGATTTAACATCGAACTCGCGTTGCGTAGGCAGCAAAAAATCTTGTTCGCCACGGATCTTCACGGTGACATGAGTAACCGAATGGTGGCTCACCTCCCAGTTGGCAGGCACTTGCTTAGGAAGATGCTTTACTTCTAACTCAAAGGACGCCGGCTGGCCATTGCTTTGCGCAGGGAGCCGTTGATTCCATGGCACGGCATCAACGTCAAAATGAGATGCTTCAATACGGCGCACCAACGTGTGGTTGAGAATAAAGTCAGAGTCGTCAGATGACACACCCATCAGCTGCGCCAGTGATTGTAATGTACGCGCCTGTGTCGCTGCCGGCATCGCATCGTGCACCATGCGCGCATAGGCGTGATGCCCTGATGCACGACCCGCTGGGTTCACTCCACCGAAACCCACGATGACCGGCAGTCGATTACGGCTCACGTTAAATCTCCCACGCTTTCTGCTCCAATTCCTTGCGCTCAACCATCACCCTGCGCAACGTCTTCATATTCTCGCTATCGCTTTGGCTATACAAGCCATGATCACTTCGTCAACACCAGTGTAGGCGTGAGCACTCAATATGAATATGTTATTTAAGACAGTTATTGTGGTATTTTGGACTAGGCAGAGTATTAGTGAAATCTTAATGATTAATTAGCCGTACAACTCCTCAAAAAGAGAGCGTAAAAGTGCATACAGCAGCAGCCCTTCTCTATCCGCAAGCCCTCGCCACCAGCCTAACGCTGCCGATGGAGATACTTCAGGCTGCCAGCCAGATGAAGAGCGTGGTCACACGGAATCAGGATCGCAGCCAAGATCACAGCCAAGATCGCAGCCATCATCGCAACCAAAACCGGCGTGATGAAGCCAAAGTAGCGTTTTTACTGGCCGCCCCTTCGCGGCGCATGGTGACCTTAGATAGCGGCATTACCCTTAAACCAACGGCCACTCTGGAATCGCTGCCTAGCCTGGATTTACTCATCATTCCTGCTATTTGGCGGAATCCGCTAACCGTGCTTCGCGATAGCGAGCCGCTCCTGAGACTATTGCAAACACTGGCCGAACGAGGCACACGCCTGTGCAGTGTCGGCACCGGCAGTTTCTTACTGGCAGAAGCCGGCCTGCTGGCCAACAAACCGGCAACAACCCACTGGAATTACTTTGAGCAGTTCTCGCGCCGCTATCCGAATGTCGATCTAAAAAACAAACACCTCATCACCCAGACAGACAACATTTATTGCGTTGGCAGCGTGAACTCCATCGCCGATTTAATGGTGCACATCGTGGAAGAATGGTTTGGCAGCCAGATTGCTCGCGCCATCGAGAATCAATTTTCGCCCGAAATCAGGCTGCGCTTTAACGGCGCCGCGTATCAAGATGAAGCAGACAGCTCGCACCATGACGAAGATATTGTTCGCGCGCAGCAATGGATGCAGCGAAATCTCGCATCGCCGATCGCAATGGCCGATCTTGCCGAGGCCCTGCACTGGAATACTCGAACACTTAACCGGCGCTTTAAAGCAGCCACCAACATGACGCCGCTGGGTTACCTGCAAAGCCTGCGCATCAGTACCGCCAAAGAGCTGCTGCGCCATAGCAATCTCGCCATCGGCGAAATCGCTTTGCAGGTTGGCCTGCAAGACATCAGCTATTTTTCTCAGCT
>JBGCFE010000252.1:0-13316 GCA_045106775.1 Halioglobus sp. | reverse complement strand
GTCTATAGAGCAGCCTTAAACTTTAGGGCCGCCGACATCGCGCTGCAATATTTTCATCAAGCCACGCTCCACCGCACTTTCAGCGGCCATACCCAGCTTCTCCTGCCAATTTTTGCGATGCACGAACCGCACTTCGTAGATGTCCCAATCTTCAAGCTTTTCCTGAATAAACGCGTCGCTGGTTTGCAGCTCATCAACCAAACCCTCGGTTAAGGCATTTTGGCCATACCACACTTCACCGGTGGCAACCTTGGCAACGTCTAGACTGGGTCGATTCGTCTGCACGAAATCTTTGAACAACTGATGGGTATCTTCAAGCTCCTCGAGAAATTTCTCGCGCCCTTTGTCAGTGTTTTCACCAAACATCGTTAAGGTGCGCTTGTGCTCTCCCGCAGTCAGCAGCTCAAAATCAATATCATTTTTTTTCAGTACTTTATGAAAGTTAGGGAGTTGAGCAACCACGCCAATGGAACCCAGCACCGCAAACGGCGCCGCCACAATGCGATCGGCCACGCAAGCCATCATGTAGCCACCACTGGCCGCGACCTTATCAACCGCCGCAGTTAGTGGCACACCCGCACTTCGAATACGCTGCAGCTGGCTGGCAGCCAGACCATATCCGTGCACCATGCCACCGGGGCTTTCCAGGCGCACCAGTATTTCGTCGCCCTCCTTTATCTGCGGCAGCACCGCGGTAATTTCTTCGCGCAAGTTTTCGGTGGCACTGGCGCGAATATCACCGTCAAAATTGAGCACATAGAGGCGCGGCTGCCCCTTGGAATCTTCAGAAGCTGCCTTTTTGCGTTTCTTTTTTGCTTCTTTCGTTTTCGCTTTCTCGGCTTTCTTCTCAGATTTGGCAAGCTCCTTGGCCGCCATAGGGTCTTCTACGACGCTTTTGATGGTAGCGCCGATGTGACGATACTTTTCGTTCAGATGGCGTATCTCAATCTGCCCTTCCTGCTGTTCCGTGCGCTGGCGAGAAGACATTGCAATTATGCCGCCAACAACAATCAAAATGGCGGCCACCAACGTGACAGCCTGCGCTAGAAACAGCCCATACTCGTAAAGAAATTCCAAGTGATTACTCCAAAATGAATAAGGTTTCGGTTAACGCTTCAAAGATTGCATGTGATGCGCAATTAGCTGACCGGAAATAGAAGACTCAGGCGGAATCATGGGCAGCTCTGACGGGTGGAACCATTGCGCGTCGGCAATCTCTACTTCATCACAAACAATGTCGCCGGAAAGGTAGTCAGCGAAGTAGCCCAACATCAATTGATTCGGGAACGGCCACGATTGCGACTGAAAATAGCGCAAGTTACCCACCTCAACACCCACTTCTTCCTGAACCTCGCGTATGAGCGTTTCCTCTGCCGTTTCTCCGGCCTCTATAAATCCGGCTAAGGTGCTGTACATCGGCGCTGGAAAATTAGCATTGCGCGCCAACAACATCTCTTCGCCACGGGTAACCAACACAATTACACAGGGCGCGATACGAGGGTAATTGATAACACCACAAGGGTCACAGCGCATCGCGCGCTCCGAAGTATCAGCCCGCATGGCGCTGCCACAGCGGCCGCAGTACCGATTGTCACGCTCCCAATCCAGAAGCTGTGATGCACGGCCAGCCAATGCAAACAACCGCTCATCAACTCTGCCCAGAATTTGGTAAAGATTACCCTTTTGGTATTGCAACGGATCCGGCTGATCCACCTCATCGATCTCGATGACGTAACAGGGGCGCTCTTCCCAGTAGCCCAAAAAGTGCCGACGCACTTCATTCCAACCACTATTGCGCACCTGAACACGGCTCATTAGGCATGCAGATTTAGAGCGCATGTCGCTAACTAGCTGCCCCTGCTGAAATACGATTTCCAGCGCATCATCGTCGCTGTCGGGAGGAATATTGTCGGGTCGGAACATAGGCTTGGCCAGCGAGGGGAATTGAACGCGCTATAGTAAGCGCGGCTGCAGCAGTGGGCAAGCAGAGAGAAGCCGCTAAAGCCACGCCGCACATCTGACGCTAACGGCCTAACGAGAATAATTACCCGAGTTTTACCACGCGCAGGGCCATGTTTGTTCGTAAACTTCGCACGTTCACTCTGGCTACGATCATACCGACATAGCAAACAACAAAAATATTGGCGCCCAACCATGACTGACAGCCCCTTACACGCACTTTGGAAGAACTTTCTTGGCCCTTCTCCGGAATGGTACAAGCAAGCAATCGTCGCTTTTTTGATCATCAATCCGATAGCACTGGCACTGGTTGGCCCGTTTGTCACCGGCTGGATACTTATCGGGGAATTCATATTCACGCTGGCACTAGCCCTGCGCTGCTACCCACTGCAGCCGGGCGGCCTGCTGGCGATTGAGGCCGTGCTGCTGGGTATGACCTCACCAGAAACGGTATATCACGAAACGCTGGCAAATTTTCAGGTGATTCTGCTGCTGATGTTTATGGTTGCCGGCATCTACTTTATGAAAGAGCTGCTGCTGTTTGTATTCACGCGTATTTTGTTAACAGTCCGATCAAAAATCGCGTTGTCGCTTCTGTTCTCGCTGGTATCGGCCCTACTTTCCGCTTTTTTAGATGCCCTCACCGTAACCGCGGTTTTAATCAGTGTCGGCGTCGGGTTTTATACGGTTTACCACAAAGTTGCATCGGGCTCTAAACACCATGATGAAATTACAGACACCAACGATGACAACTCGATTGAAGAACAGCACAGAGAAGATCTAGAGGAGTTTCGCGCCTTTCTACGGAGCCTGTTGATGCACGGCGCCGTGGGCACGGCCCTAGGCGGCGTGTGTACATTAGTGGGCGAGCCACAGAACCTGCTCATTGCAACAATCGCTGGCTGGGATTTCATCACCTTCTTCATGATGATGGCTCCGGTGACAATGCCGGTGCTGGCTGCAGGCCTTACTACCTGTGCACTGCTGGAAATCACAGGCAAATTTGGCTACGGCGCCAGCCTTCCTGACAATGTCAGAACGGTGTTGGAAGAGTTTCAGGAAAAAGAAGAGAAACATCGAAATGCTCGGACCAACGCCCGCCTCATCGTCCAAGCGCTCGTGGGGGTGATACTGGTAGTAGGCCTTGCCTTACACCTGGCAGAAGTCGGCTTGATTGGCCTCATGGTGATTGTACTGCTGACCGCCTTCAATGGCATCGTCGAAGAGCATCAGATTGGCCATGCGTTTGAGGAGGCCCTACCCTTTACGGCATTGTTGGTCGTATTTTTTGCGATCGTTGCCGTGATTCATGATCAGCACTTGTTCACGCCTGTTATTGATGCAGTGCTAGCTATGGAGGCCGATGTGCGGCCCGCGATGTTCTTTGTCGCAAACGGCGTACTGTCCATGATCAGCGACAACGTGTTTGTCGCTACTGTTTACATCAACGAAGTAAAAGCGGCTTTGGATGCGGGTACGATTAACCGCTCGGAGTTTGATCAACTGGCTATCGCGATCAATACAGGCACTAACTTACCAAGCGTTGCGACGCCTAATGGACAGGCCGCGTTTCTGTTTCTGTTGACCTCCGCACTGGCACCCGTGATCCGCCTGTCCTATGGAAAGATGGTCATTATGGCTTTGCCTTATACGCTGGTGTTGGGTGGCGTTGGCTTCTTCTGCGTGTCAGCATTTATCTAAACTACCTGCATAAAATCTAACACTACTAAAGCTCCCGCCAGAGCACCTTTCCACCACTGGCCCCGGCTATCGCTTCTAGCTGAGCTTCGTGCTCCGCCAGCTCTGCCGTTGACGCTGTAATTACCGGCAGCGCGGCTCGGCTGCTTGGCAGCCGGCGTATTTTCTCGCCCCCACGCTGCCCATCGCCATCATCCTGAGACTCACTTAACTGTAGGGCCGTTTGCCCACCCGTCATCAACAGGTAAACGTCGGCAAGAATCTCGGCATCCAGCAACGCACCATGAAGATCGCGCTGAGAGTTGTCGACTTCATAGCGCGTGCACAGCGCATCAAGGCTGTTGCGCTGCCCCGGGTGCTTTGAGCGCGCCATCACCAGCGTATCCAAGATGCTGCAGCTGTCCTCCAGAGCGGCGTCACTCCGCCCCAGCGATCGCAGCTCGGCATTCAAGAACCCAACATCGAATGGCGCGTTATGAATCACCAGCTGCGCCCCGGCAACAAATTGCATGAACTCGTCGGCTACTGCGTCGAAGGTGGGCTTGTCGGCCAGAAACTGCGGCGTGATACCGTGAACTTCGATTGCGCCTTGATCAATTTCGCGAAGCGGGTTGATGTACTGATGATAGTGGTTGCCTGTTAACTTACGATTAACCAATTCAACACAACCAATCTCAATAATTTTGTGTCCCTGCGAAACTTCCAGCCCGGTTGTTTCAGTATCTAATACGATCTCTCTCATAATTTTTTCCCGTGTTACTGCTCGCTGCTCGTGTCTGACTCGCTGCTAGCGCCTGAATCGACAGGCCCAATCACAACTCATCAATACCGCGGTTTGCTAGTTGGTCAGCGCGCTCATTACCCGGGTGGCCGCTATGGCCCTTAACCCACTCCCAACGCACATCGTGCCGCTGGTTTTGTTCGTCTAGCAACTGCCACAAGTCGACGTTCTTCACCGGCTTACGGCTCGCCGTTTTCCAGCCCTTTGCCTTCCAGCCCTGTAGCCATGAGGTGATGCCGTTTTTGACATAGACAGAGTCTGTGGTGAGAACGACCTCGCAGCGCTCGGTCAGCGCCCGCAGTGCCTCAATCGCCGCCTGCAACTCCATGCGGTTGTTGGTTGTTTCTTTTTCTCCCCCAAACAGCTCCCGCTCTGTATCGCCATACAGCATTAGTGCGCCCCAGCCGCCAGGCCCGGGGTTTCCCCGACATGCCCCGTCGGTATAAATCTCTATTTTTTTCAATGTCTTGTGCTGCCTTTATCATCTCGATTCAAGTTCTGCCCCATGGGAGATGCCGGTACAGGCACCGGCGACGGCCGCGGCTTAGTCACCAATCCGACCAGACGGCCCGGCGCCATTTGCGCACGCCTGCGTGCCGTGGGATGCATACCCACCACCTGCTTGCTCGCATGCACTACCAGTACACCACCCACTGGCACTTTATGGTCTGACAGCCAGCCATCTGCGCCGATCAGCCATTGACGCAGCCTACCCCGGCCGAACGGTAGCACCCCGCCTACATGGTAAACGCCATGTACCTCGCAGTTGAGCAGGTGAAGCCAGTCGGTCAACCTGCCCTGCCCGATGGGTCTGTAGTTTTGCCACAACCTGTCTCTAAACAAACCACGCAGCCTGGCTTGTGCGCCAAATGCACTGAAGGGGTTGAACACAGCGATAAGCAGTTGGCCCTGAGGGGTGAGGACTCGCTGGATTTCTCGCAGCACACGATGCGGGTTTTGAGCAAACTCCAGGGCGTGATGCACAATCACGGTATCAACAGAGTCAGACGCCAACGGAAGTTCATCGGCATGCGCCACCAGTTGCGCTCCCTCTGCGGCGGATTCACTCTCGGCGCAATAGAGCTTGTTGCTGATGCGGCTGCCACTCATCAGTGGGGCATTACCGTGTAAACCCAATTGCAAAAGGTGGTAACCAAAATTGGTATCCAAAGTGCTCTGCACTGCCTGTTGGGTTGTTTGTAGCAGATAATCGCCACGCTCGCTGGTATACCAGCGTTCCAGTTCTGACAAAATATCGCTACACTCTACTGGCTTCATAAGGTTCCCAACGCTGCATCTTATGCGTGGCTTTTTCTGAGTCTGGGTCTTGCTCTGACACTTGCACGCATATTACTGCATTTGACGCGTATTTGAACCGGATTGTACTTTCGCTCGAGAGCGACATGGAAAATTTCGTTATGCTGATCATTGAGCCTATTCACGCTTTTTCTGACAACTACATTTGGCTTGTTTACGATGACGAGTCGCGCAACGCCTTTGTGGTGGATCCAGGCGATGCGCAGCCGGTCGAAAGCAAGCTTGAAGAACTTGCATTGAATCTTGAAGGCGTTCTCATTACACACCACCACTTTGATCACGTTGGCGGCCTTGCAGAACTGTCAGCCGGACGAGACCTCGTCATTTACGGGCCGCATAACCCGGCCATTGAAGCCATCACGCATCGTTTGGCGGGTGGCGACACAATAGTTGCACTCGGCGAAGAATTTGCGGTAACCGAAGTACCAGGCCACACACTAGACCATATTGCCTATTTCAATAACGGAGACCAGCCAGTGCTGTTTTGTGGGGACACCCTCTTTGCAGGCGGCTGCGGCCGGATGTTCGAAGGCACCGCTCCCATGATGCTCAATTCGCTAGAGGCACTGGCAGCATTGCCGACCAATACCAAGGTTTACTGTGCCCATGAATACACGCTGGCCAACCTGGCGTTCGCTCAAGCGGTTGAACCTGACAATGCCGCGTTGGCAGAGCGCGTAAAGCACGCGGTAGCAACGCGCGAGCAAGGGCAACCTACAGTGCCCTCCAATATCGGGTTAGAGCTTGCAACGAACCCCTTCCTACGCTGCACCGAGCCCTCAGTTGCCGCAACGATGAAAGAGAATGGCATGCTGGCAGGCTCAGAGCCGGCGGAGGTGTTTGCTGCGGTACGCGGCTGGAAAGACAACTTTTAACGAATTCGGCTGAATGTACTGGCATTGTCACGGCCGCCTTCTAGACTACATAGATAGAATCTACCTTAAGAACGAAGTAAATTTTTATAAAACATGATGTTAAAGCGTTTAGTTACAGTACTTTCTACTTTATTGATACTCGCAGGTTGCAGCACAACCTCGCCTTCTCACAAAACGGGTATCGGGAGTCTCGATACAGGCCCGCTGCGTTCTGTTGAAGTCACTGCAGTAAAGCGTGAGAGCGTCGCACCGCACATCATCCGCTATTACCGTGCTCCTGCGGATTTGTGGGTGAGAATCCGTCGAGAACTTTCATGGCATGACGACTGGCTGGCACGATCTCACGATCTCGATGGCGATCCTGTGGAGCGTGCTCGCAAGGGTATTTTACGTCAGCCGCGCTACCTACCGGTTGTGGCCAAACGGGCGGAGCTCTACCTGCACTACATTGTGAATGAAGTTGATAAACGCGGCCTGCCAATGGAGCTTGCGCTAGTGCCACTGGTTGAAAGCATGCTCAATCCATTTGCCGCCTCTCCCTCACGAGCAGCTGGCCTATGGCAGATTATGCCGCGCACCGGTAGAGCGTTAGCACTCGATCAAAACTGGTGGTATGACGGCCGCCGCGATGTTCGCACATCAACTCGCGCCGCACTCGACTATCTCGAATCGCTGAATAAACGCTTCGATGGCGACTGGATGCTAACGCTCGCGGCCTATAACGCGGGCAAAGGCCGCGTAGGGAAAGCGCAACGTAGAAACAAGAGACAAGGTAAACCCACGGACTATTGGTCTTTGCGCCTTCCGAATGAAACGCGCGCTTATGTGCCTAAAATTATTGCACTGACCCAGATAATCGCCGATCCGTATCGTTACGGTGCCGAACTTGCGCCTGTAGCCAACAAGCCCGCTTTCGAGGTGGCTTCAACGGGCGGGCAGCTTGAATTGTTTCGCGCCGCCAAATTGGCAGGCATCGAACTAAAAGCCCTGCGGGCGCTAAACCCTGGCCAGCTGCGCTGGGCAACCGCGCCAGATCAACCGGCAGAGATACTCCTACCCACCGGTACCGCACGACAGTTTGAATCTTCTCTCGCGGCACTCCCCAAGGCCGAGCGCGTTGCCTGGCAGCACTACCGGATCGAAAATGGCGATAGCCTAATTCGTATAGCGCGGCAGTTTGACACCAAGGTGCAATTGCTGCGAGAAGTGAATGGCATTCGTGGCAGCCGTATTCGCGCAGGCGATACGCTGTTGATTCCCCATGGGAAAGACTGGGAGCAAAGCCTGCAACTGAGCGCCTCCTCCAACCGCAAACAACAGGGCTACCGCGTTCGCAGGGGCGATTCGTTATCGCGTATCGCCGGCAAATTCAAAGTATCTATACGCGAGATAATCGCTTGGAACGCTTTGGATCCAGGGAAGTATCTACAACCAGGGCAGACACTTAAGTTATACGTTGCTGGTGGCTAACCCAAAGAGCGCAACCGAACTGACCTGCCCTTTCGGCCGCTTCACGCTAACCCCTCACTCTGCTGGGCCAACCCCGGGCGCTGTTCAGGCTTGGTGCGCCGCGGACAAACTTCTACTCAATGCGGTCGCCAACGCCACAGATCAAAGTAGCGGGCGCACATTTACGCTACTGACAATCAACGATACGCACGGCGCTATCAGTGTACCGGCTGCGGCAGAGGCCACGTGGACGGATTCCGCGCTGTCTTGCGAGGCCATCTTACGCAATGCGCAAGCTAACTCGGTGGAACCGCCCGCCATTACCCCAAGCACTCTGACGCCTCCATGCTCCTCAAAGAACACAACGCATGTACTAATACGCGTACCGAAACAGCATCGGTATTTTGAATACCAGTTGGAGCAGATCGCACTTCATTTTCCGGCTGGCACACCGATTTACGCAGCCGGCATGGACAAGCACTTATCTCCTCACACCGCGACAATAATGGAAAAGTACATCGGCGCCATTACACGGCATCGCGGAGAAAGCAAAGCTCGCCTGTTTACGGGCCGCCTCGAAAAGACAGACATCGAAAAAGCAGACTTTTCGAACCAATACTTCTGCGAGCCACTAGAGGCGCCCCTTCTTTCCCTACCCAACGTATTTAGCCAAAGCGCTCTGGATCAGGGCACACGTTTTTTACTGGAAACACTATCAGCGCTGGAACCGGCAGAGCACGTCATTGATCTTGCCTGCGGCAATGGGGTTTTGGGAATCTACGCCGGCAAGTACGGCGGCGCCAGCGTAGTCACCTTTTGCGACGAATCTGCGCTGGCCATCGCCAGCGCCAGACACAATGTAGCCACCGTACTTGGCGAGACGAAAACGCAATGCAGCTTTGATTGGAGCAATGGGTTACAAGATTACAAGGGCCCCAAGGTGGAGCGAATTTTGCTCAACCCGCCCTTTCACGCGGGCCACCGAGTAGACCCGGGCTCAGGAAAACGTTTGCTCTCGCAATGTGCTGAGCACTTAAAAAGCGATGGAGAGCTTTTGGTAGTGGCCAATCGGCATTTAGACTACCTAGCAACGCTAGAAAAGACGTTTAGGCGAGTGTCGTCAATTGCGCAAAACAAGAAGTTTGTTGTTCTTCGGGCGATGAAATAGCGATTCACCTCAACTCCACATACTCAACTCAACAAGGCGTCGACTAGCCTTGGCACCTCAACCGATGCCGGGCCGATATATTGCTCATGAAAGTAGCCCGCAACCTCACTGGCTTCCTTGTTTACCTCAATGGCCAAGGCACCGGCCTGACGCGCAGCCTGCACAAAGCCCGCAGCGGGATACACCACGCCAGACGTTCCCACCGCAACAAATAAATCGCAAGACGCGAGCTGCTTCTCGATTGCATCCATAAAATACGGTACTTCACCAAACCATACGATATCTGGCCGCAAGCCACCCGCAACAGAACAGCGCGGGCACACAGTGCTATCGTCATAATCGTGCTCAGATGACATTGCCTGAGCACAGTGCGTGCACAATACGCTGCGCAGCTCGCCGTGCATGTGGCAAACCTGCTCACTACCACCTCGCTCGTGTAAGTCGTCAACGTTTTGCGTAACCAGAAATACTTCACCGTCAAATTCCCTTTGCAATCTTGCCAGCGCTTCATGGGCAATGTTGGGAGCGACAGATTCCAGCTGATTTCGCCGAGCATTGTAAAAATGATAAACAAGCGCGGGATCTCTCGCAAAGGCCTCAGGCGTTGCTATCTCCATGGGGTCATGCTTTTCCCACAAGCCATCGGAATCTCTGAACGTTGCCAGGCCAGATTCGGCCGAGACGCCAGCGCCGGTTAAAATTACCATGCGTTGAATATCGTGTTGTTGCAAAAGAGACATAGTGGTCAGTGCTTCCTCACTCAGGGTAATGCCAAATCAGGTAGCGGATAAAACTCGCCCAACGCGGTAAAAAATAATGCGCACTGAATGGGCCTATCGTCCATCAATCTCAGGACGTCTCGATATCCCTGCAGCTGAGCACGATAGGTATCAGCCTCATTAATCATAAAGACAGTAACTGCCTGGCCACCCACTGGCCGGCTATTCTTGTAATCAACAACCCAACGAACACCACTTTTTTCATCCACAAAAGTCCTATCAACAATGAGCTCCTTCAATCTGCCGTCGCTATCAACCGCAGACACTGCGTACTCACTGCGCGCATGGGGATGTGCGCTGGACAAAACCCAACGCCCTTTACCCTCATGGCTCAACACGTTGACGACGGCTGTTTCGACCTCACTTTCAGCTTTTTGCAACTCTTCACCCCACAGCCCATGACTTTGCAGCGCCATTCGCCACTGCAGTTTATGAACGGTGGAGACACCGTCAGGTAACTCCGCCAGAAGCGACAGCTGCTCCATTGCCAGATGCACCACCGTTCCAACGGCCCTCTCAAAGCTATTAACGCTCCGCTCTGGCTGATTCCCGCCGGCGGCGTCCCCTCGGATTGAATCACAGGATTGCAATGACCCTGTAGTAGGCATTGTCGTCATAGAGGCGGTAGTCATTCGAATAAGCTTGTGCGCAGCCACCGCCGGCTCAGCTGGCGGCAATACGGATTCACGCAACTCTACCCCCGCATTAATAGCGGGCCACAGGCTGTGCAAGAGACTGTTTTTGGCCGGAGCGCGGATGCTGCCATCCTTTGCATTGGTGGCAAGACAGCCTGTAATTAGTAGCGTTTTAACAGCGCGCGTCGCGCCTACATACAGCAGCCGCGTATTTTCCAGTTGCGCTTTTTCTTTGCGTCTGGCCGCCAGAAAGTTATACAGCGTGGGATCTTCTTTTTCCCGATCATCGGCAGCTAGCAAAAATCCCCGATTGCCGTCAGCATCGCTGTATTCATCCCAGAGCAATATCTCTCTGCTATCACCTTTCGTAGTTCGGGCAACCTGCGGAATCAGAACATGATCAAACTCCAGGCCCTTCGCTTTATGCATTGTCATTATCTGGAGCGGGCTATCGACGCTTCCGCCGGCCATAAAACGTTTTTCCAGCTTGCGCTCTAGCCAGTTCACATCCAGCCCAACACCTGCAGCATCCGCCTCCTCCAACAACTCCATAAAGTGCCGAACATCTTCCAGAGCCAACTCATCCACAACAGTAGCCGGGCCACCTAGCCCCTCCCACAGCTGCTCTATCCAGGCTCTTAACGCCAAACGCTCGCGGGTAGCGCGGGCCCGCAAGAAAACACGTCTAACCGACTCTAGCCGTAGCAATCCGTCCGCACTTAATAGCTGCAGCGTTGGACCATCTTCAAAGAGCTGCCAAAGCGTGGCGAAACGCGCGTGATCAACGCCCTTTGTTAGCGCGTAAAGATCGGCTAGTGACAACCCACACCAGGGCGCACGCAGTGCTGACATCCACGCCAGACGATCAGCGGCGTTAGACATCACACGACTCAAAACCAGCAGATCAGCGATGGCTGGCGATGTTGAAAGACTGTCAAGATCCTGCGCGTGAAACGCGACACCACGCAACTTAAGTTCACGGATGATAGGTTGTAGCTGTGACCTGCTGCGCCCCAGTATCGCAATAGACTCCTCAGGCGACTCAGTTAGGCGGGCGGCAATGGAGCTACACAGATACTCCACCTCGGCGTCACGATCACCCTCTCCCGTGAAAAACTCTGTGCGCACTGCAACATCGCCACTCGGCGGGCGCACTGCAGTAGCAGCACTGAATTTTACTTGCGCAAGGTTGGCATTGTTGTACGCAGGAAATGCCTGCGAAAAAACCTCGTTGACCCAATTCACCACGCCTTCGTCTGAACGAAAATTGCTGGTCAACTGCAAAGGTTCCAACGCTACCCCGTTAAAACCGTCCTGCTGCGCTTTCACCAACAAGCCGACATTGGCCCCGCGAAATGCGTATATCGATTGCATACCATCGCCAACAATAAACAGCGTTCGCGGACTATTGGGCTGTTGGGCGTTGTGCTCACCCCAGCCGCGCGTCAGTTTTTGCAGCAATTCAAACTGCGTAACGGCCGTGTCCTGGAACTCGTCTACTAGAATATGTTCTATCCGATAGTCCAGCCGCAACGCCAGGTCGGTTGGCTGGTCATCGTCGCCTAGCGCTATTAATGCCGACTGCGATATCTGGGCATAATCGACGGACTGACGTTGGCTGAATACAAGCAGCAGCTGCGCAGCTAACATTGGCAGCAGCCGGGAGAGATGAAGCACGAGCTTCCAGGATTTACTGTCGCGCTTGATGCGCGGCAAAATCGTCACCTCGGCAAGTTTTTCATCCAACGCCGGTATCTGCTGCAAATCCGCCAACAGAGCCTTCAATGCATCTTTACGCTCGACGGCCTGCTCACCGTCTTTTGGGAACCCGTTCGTTTTAGTAATGGTTTTTCGCCAGGTACCACCGGCTGTCAGCAGCATTGACACCAAACGTTGCCAGTGCGGCAGCGCACTGGGCACTGCACTGGGAAACAGCTCAAGCGGCTCTAGCCCCAGGTTCAACGCTGCATAATTTTCCAGTACCAACAGATCAGTTTCATAAGGCGACAAAATTGCCTCAAGCGCTTCTAGTTTATCGGAAACAATCCCCTCTACTGTGGTGACAAGATGGCGCTCCGATTCATCAGGATCATAGTGAACACCGACGTAGCTCTGCCACTGCTCCCTGCTACCAAGCATCGACACAAGGCGATCTTTCAAGCGCTCCCAATCATTGTCGAAATGCAGCATCAGCGCTTCGAGATCTTGGGTGAACGGCTGTGACCCATCTATTTCTCCGAACAAAGTCACTACGGCCTCTTCATACAGAGGCAGCACGTCGTCCTCAATTGCCAACTGACCACCCAGCTGACTCAACACGGGCATCTGGCGAGTTAACCCTGCGCAAAAACTATCAATGGTTTTAATATTGAATCGCGATACATCGCGTAACAAATGCCAACCGCGCGCCTTATCCGCCGCTAAGGCTGCTTTTGCCAGATCGCGAGTGGTCTGCTCGTGCTCAGAAGCTATAGGTAAATCATCACGCGCCGCCTCTATCGCTTCACGCACGCGCTCGCGCATTTCGGCAGCAGCCTTGATGGTAAACGTTATCGCAAGTATTTGTTCAGGACGCTCGACTCGCGCCAGCAAGCGTAGATAACGTTGTATCAATAGCTCTGTTTTCCCGGATCCAGCAGGAGCGCTAACGCAAAA
>JBGCFE010000251.1:0-6356 GCA_045106775.1 Halioglobus sp. | reverse complement strand
AATACCCGCATCAACCAGCCCAGCATGCACCGCTGCAGCCTGCGCCGCATACTCCACTAGCGTGATGCAGGCTAAGGTGCCATTTTCGCGCAGCGGGTTGTCGGCAGCATGGTGGGAGGTGGAGTAGCAGGTAATCGTGTCCTGATCCCAATGTTCTACGGCATCAAGCAGGCACATTGCGCCGTCATGCGGAATCATTGCGCTGATTGCGCGCCGATCTAACATCACCTCACCGGCCATGTTTAGAGGTTGCAATCCAGCTGTAAGGTCACCGACTGTGTGGTTGCGGTGGCAAAATGATAGGCCTCGGAACGCTTAGCGGCGATACCTTCAAGCAGTGGCAAGATTTGTGCGGCAGGGTTGTTTTTGCGCAACGGCTCAAGCGCTTTACAAACCATTTCGCTGGGTGGGTGAGCGTTGTCGTCCAGCGTTAGCGTCAGGCAGGCCATGCTGGTAGAAGTGCGCCGTGGCGTTAGCCAGAGGGCCGCGGCAAAAGGGTCGTTAATATCGCGGTTTTGATGCATGGGCTGCACCACTGCGCAGTCACTGAGTACCAGTAGCGTGGCGTGTTCTTCCAAAGCAACTATGGGCAATGCCTCTAGCAGCCCGGCGCTAACACTGTGATCGTATGCCGACAAACTCGTAGACGGTGCCTTGCTATTACTGGCGATACCCCAGTAGCCGCCGGCAGCGTTGTGAACAGAGTTGTGAAACTGTGTGGGCGACACTACTGGCTCTTCTCGCAGTAAGCCTTTGCAGATTTGATCGTGTATTGCGTAGTCACCGCCCGAAGAAGCGAACACGGCGGCAAGCTGCGTTGCTTCGTCTTCGCGGCTGCCAATGGCATCTTCGCAGGCGCCAAAGGCAATGCGCACGCTGGTGGTCGCCCGTCTTCTCTCGTTGCCGGAAAGTAGTGCGGGCTTGTACTTGGGCGCTTCAGCGTATTCGTAGGCTTGTTCGCCGCGCAAAACCTCGGCGCTGCTGTGCCACCCCACTAGCCCGGGCGCAAACAATCCCACCGATTCAATGTAGGCCTGCAGCATTAGGCGCCACCCCCTAAAATCAAACTGCAGTTGCTGCCGCCGAAACCAAAGGAATTGCTCAGCACAACGGACGTTTTTTGGTTTTGCGCAGCGGTTAAAATATGGGTTTGTATTTCAGGGTCTACGCTTTGCGTGTTAACCGAGCTTGGCCTGAAGCCGTGTTCAACACTCATCAGCGAAAAAGCCGCTTCAACGATGCCAGCAGCGCCCAACGTATGGCCAGTGTAGCCTTTGGTTGAGCTGCAGGGCGTCTCGTTGCCGAACAAACGGCCTACCGCAATCCCCTCTACCAAATCGTTAGTGCGTGTGCCTGTACCGTGCAGGTTGATGTAATCGATAGCGCTGGCCGGCAAGGCTGCGCCGTCCAGGGCAGCCTGCATGGCTTGTAATGCACCATCGCCCTGCGGGTGCGGCGATGACATGTGATGTGCATCGCTGCTTTCGCCAAAGCCGAGCAGCTGCATTCCCTTGTGTTCGCCTGTAGCGCGTTCAACGAACGCAAACCCCGCGGCCTCGCCAATCGAAAGGCCAGCGCGCTCAGGGTCGGAAGGCCGGCAAACGTCATTGGCGATTAACTGTAGTGCATTGAAACCGTGCAGCGTTGTGAGGCAAAGGCTATCGACACCGCCCACTACCGCTGCGTCGCACAGGCCTGCTTCAAGTGCACGGCTGGCACTGGCGAACACTTTGGCGCTGGACGAGCATGCAGTAGAGATGGCAGAGCAGATGCCCTGTACACCCAGTGCCTGACGCACAAACTCTGCTACCGAATAAGTGTTGTGTGTGCCTTCATAGCAGTACCAGTCGGGCAGGGTGGCTATATCGTCCGCTGAGAGTTCTATCGCCTCGTAGGCGAGTTCAGTCTGCTGTATGCCCGATGTGCTGGTGCCGATAAATACTGCAATGCGATTAGCGCCATAACGTTCGATGGCCTGTTCAATGCGCGCAGCAAAGTTGTCTTGTTGTAGGCCGCTGTAGGCCAAGCGATTATTGCGACAATCAAATGCCCTTAGCGTCGCAGGGAGCTCTACCTCGTCTAGGCCACCCACTTCGCCTACCCAGGTATTGAGTGCCTGCGCCCCGGGAAAGTGGCAGGCGGTGAGACCCGATTCTCCGCGCTGAACTTTTTCCCAGTTGGCTTGCACGCCGCTACCCAGCGCGGTGGTGAGTGTGTATTCAGTGATTGCGAGAGGATTCATCTGACCAAAAATTGAAGAAGTTGAACCAATTATAAGGGTGCGAGCGCACAATGTGTTGCAATTCTCCCACGTATTTTTCAAGGTTCAATGCCAGCTGCTGCTGCCGTTCGCGGCGCGGAACGGGTGTGCCGTCTGAAATAAGCGTAAATTGAATACGGTATCGATTGCTGCCGTCGTACACCGCCGTACACATTATGATGGGCACTTTGAGCACCATGGCTAACATCCATGGCCCGGCCGGAAGATAGGCGGTTTCGTTCAAAAAATGCACCGGCTGCAATGTTTCACCCGGTGCAGCTCTGTCGACCATCACGCCGACCATATTGCCTGCGCTGAGTGCATCGTTAAGGCTTAGCACCAGTGCCGACGATGGCTGGCCGGCATCAATCATGTCGCTGCCAAGTGCGGGGTTTAGTTTTTCGATCACGCTGATTGCAGCAGGATTGAGCGCCTTATCGATCAGAATACGTATGGGAATATTCTCTTCATTTACCGCCGGCACACGCATCGCGTCAAAGCTGCCCACATGTGAAACGACAAGCATGCAACCGCGCCCTTCATTGGCGTAGCGCTGCACAATATCTTCCCCGCTAAAGCGTAAATCGAACTTGTGTTGCTTGCCCTTTAAGAATAGCAATCGATCGCCTGACACCAGTGCGAAAGTGTAAAAGTGTTTCAGGGTATCCAGCAGTGTGGCGGGGCGACTAAGCACTCTGTTTAAATAATCACGGGATATTTTTCTGGGCTGGGTTGCCGTTGCCAGAAAAAAGAAGGCAATGGGTACACACAATATGCGCAGAAAACCACGGCCTAAAAAGTTAGCAGACCATGCAAGCGCCGACAGCCAAAATACATTGCTACGCTCTTTCTCTTCACTCCAATGCGCCATCGCTAAGGCGTTCGCTGCGTTATCACGCGTGTAGCACAAAAACCGCCTTGCAGGCCTGGCCGTTCGGGCCGGTGACTGTAAGGCTGAGTTTGTTGGGGTCTGAGCGTTGTGTCAGCTCAATCGACAGTGAATCGCCGGGCCTGACCGGTGCGGTGAACTTGATCGATGAGACTTCGTTGAGCTTGCATTGCCTGCGCTGCTGGTTCGAGATTTCCCGTTCCACTAGTGCTTGCAGCCATGCGAGTAACAGTGCGCCAGGAACCAGCGGCTCTCCAGGAAAGTGCCCTGCATAGGCAGGATGCTCCTGAGGGATTTCCAGTGCCAGACTAACGGAGTTACTCATGGCTGGCCGTGTTGCCCTCGAGGGCTGACAGGAGGTGTTCTCGTGGTATTTTGCCGACTGAGTTGCGGGGGATTTCGGTGACACGTTTTAAGGGCCGAGGCATAAACACAGGGTCGATCACCGTCGCCAGTGCTTTTTTAATGTCACGCTCTGATTGGTCTGTTACCACCAGTGCGGCGGGCCGCTGTACACCTTTTGCGTCGTTGTTGCGCATAAAAAACACGGCATCAGAAACACCTTCTATTGCTCTCAGTTGCGCCGACAGCTGCGCCAGTGAGCCTCTTTTGCCTGCGACGTTCACCATATCCGCACTGCGCCCAAGGAACCGAAAGCGCTCCGGTGACAGGATGTCCAGTTCATCTTGAAGCGGTACCGGGGCGTCAAGGTGTGGGCCGCTAACCTCAGGTTCACTCCCGCTGTGCGCGATGGTGATGCCATCCAGTAATTCCCAATGCTCTTCGGTGGCAGAGCGGCGAGTAGCGAGGCTGCCCGCTTCACTGCAGCCATAAATTTCCTCCACGGTGCAGCCCAGCAGTTGCTCTGCACGCTCGGCTGTTGCCTTTTTGAGTGGGGCGGTAGCCGACACAACGGTGGTAACAGGCGGCAGCGGTAAGTCTGAGTCGAGCAGCGTTTCCAGATGGAAGGGTGTGGTAATCAATAGCCTTGGTTCGGGCAGCTGTGAGAGTTCACTGACAATATCTGCAGGAAAAAAAGGTTGTGAGGCACACACCGGTGTGCCGCCCCAGAGGTTCATCATGACAGTAGTTTCAAGGCCGTACATGTGTTGTGGCGGCACCGTTGCCAACAGCGATGCGTCCTGCGCCATGTGGGTAAAACGCTTCTGTAAAAGTTGGGTTGTTCCTACTAGCGTGCCCCAATGTTTGACAATTTCAGTTGGCTCGCCGGTGCTGCCCGAGGTGAACACAATGGCCGCCTGCTGTTCGCCGGCAATGCGCTGCAATAACGAATCCCAGTGCGTGCTTTGGCTACCGACTGGGTCATCGGGCAGGCTAATGGATGCGTTGCTGGCTTCTGGCACTAGTGCTTGAATATCTAGAGACGAAAAGTCCGTTTCAGCAAGCAAAGCGTTTACGGCTTGCGCGCGCTCGCTGTCAAACAGAACCTGCGTGTGCGGGTATTTTTCTAAAACGTTGAGAATAGTCTGTGGTTGGTGATTGGCTGGCAAGAGGCTGACTTTGTTGGCCAGCAGTGCAGCGCCAAACCCCAAGGTAAAATGCAGGCGGCAGGCACATAGGTTGAGAATATGTGTGCAGCTGTCATCGAGTTGGCCTACCAGTCTCTCGCGCTGCGCATTCAATTGAGATGCACTAATACGCTGGCCGTTTTTGTAATAGGCGGCGTTAACAGCGGGTTCAGCACTGCTGATTAGCCCGTTCATTGTGACCTCGCAGCGCGCGAGTGTAGTACGCCCTGAAGATACTGCCAGAATGAGCTGTGCTCCAAATTGGGGAAGCGCCACTGCCGAAAAATGAACTCGACGATAAAGAGAGCCGCGATTGCAACGTAGCTCAAGAAGTTAGTAAACAGCGACCAGACTGCCGCGGAAGCGAACGCCGCCAGGAACGCTGAACCTATCGCCAGCACTGCAAACAACGCAGCCCAGAGCACGGTAATGGTGCGGGTGTATGCAGCCAGAGAGCTAGGGATAGTACCGCGCGCTTCTTGTGCAAACGCGGTGACCAGAGGTGTTTGGCCGGCTAACAGGCTGCGAAAAAATACAATGAAGAGTAGTGTCGGTAGCGCGATGGGGGGGACGTAGAGCAGATAGCGTACGCTCCCGTACCAGAAAATGGCGAGTACCGTTGCCAGTAGGCCGAGTACCAGCAGCCAGCTAAACAGGCTGCGGGAGAGGAGGCCGCGCATAACCAATCCTATGCACAGTAAGCTGATTGCCAGGAGTTGAAGGCGAGGCTCATTCACCGTAACCGCAAAGTGGCAGCATAGCGGATACGAGATAAGTAAAAGCGCTTGAAGTGGCAGCAGCCACTTATTGATTGGCATCAATGTATTCGGATAGCGAACGCAGACAGCGGAAAGTCGCCTTATTGTTCTCGTCGTCGGCTTGCAGCTTAACGCCGAAATTTTGGTCAATGGCTAGTGCAATTTCCAAAGCATCAATGGAATCCAGACCTAGAGAGTTGTCAGCATTCATATCGAACAACGGCCACTCGGGGCCTATTTCACCGGGTTCAATGTCTTCCAGTTCTAAAGCGTCAACCAGAATGGCCGCGAGCCGGCTCTCTTGTTCACTCTGCTGGGTCATTCTGTGCTTCTCCAATGCTGTCTTTTAGATGGTAATGATACAACTGACCGGCCGTTAATTCGATTAGCCAGAGGCAGGTTTGCTCGCGCAGTACTCGCTAAACGTACCGAAGGTAACGTCGCGCGTGGGTGTTTCCAGGCCCACCGATTGCAGGGTGTCCAAAATAGTTTCGGGCGGCACGCAGTGCTCGATGGTATCCCAGTAGTAGCGCATCAGTTCTTGTGCCTCGGCACTACGCCGGAATATACGCGCAAGCGTGGGCACTACCTGCTTCATATAGAAGTTTAAGAACGCATGCCCAATACCACCTTCAGGGCGAGTAATCTCTAGAATGAGCAGTTTGCCGCCAGGCTTGAGTACACGCAGGTACTCCGCAAACAGTACGCGCAGATCTACCACGTGTCGCAGGGCATAGCTCATGGTAACGCGATCGAACTGATTGTCTTCAAAGGGCAGTTTTTCACCCAGGCCCTGGGTGGCCAATAGCACGCCGCGCTCTTTGGCCTGTGCCAGCATGCCTTTACTAGGGTCTAGAGCAACCACCAGGCCTTCTGGCCCAACCATTTGTTGCTCTAAATACGTGACCACGCCCGTACCA
>JBGCFE010000250.1:0-4273 GCA_045106775.1 Halioglobus sp. | reverse complement strand
AAGGTTAGCTTTGCTCAGCTTAGCTTTACTGGGGAACTTGTGAACGCCATTGCTGCGGTGCCCAGGTGATGATGGCATCCGCATCTTCACGCAAGAGAAACCCAGCATCAAACGCCTCTTCTGTCGAGGCAGTTACCGCCGCCACGTAGCTCGCTTCATCGGTATACAGCATCGCCATCTGCTCTGCGCTGAACAACGAGGTGGTGCCGAACAGGCGACAGAAACCAGCGCCGGTATTGGGCTCACCGCGCAGTATTGCCGAGGGTGTATCGACGTAGGGTGTGCGTATGCCACCTAGCGCGTTGCCTTGGTCATCGTAAACATAGTCCGTGCCATCAGCATTGATTTCCAGCAGCGGAGACTGTGGTGGCAGCGTGCCGTCTGCTACCCAGGCATTGAGTGCGCGTACAGCTGTGTTAAAGATGTAATGGTGCGGGCCGTTGTTCATTGGCCGATCACATTCTATAAAGCCAAGTACTGAAGTTTCTTCAATCACGGATGCGAACATTGGGTCGCCCACATCATCGTCGCGTCCACTCACAAAGGTGTAGTAATCGCCGTGGGCGGTACCGGCCACTTCCCAGGTGCGGATCATGTCGGTATCAGGTTGGCGTGCGTTGGCAAACTCCAGGAAGACAACATCGGTTTCAGTTTCAAAGGTCATCACTGGCACGTTTAGATCGGTGCGGATAAGCGGTGCGCTGGGCGTCGGAATAGAAACTAAAGGTTCCTGCGCGAGCGATGAGCTGCCGTCACCACGACTATGCACCATGTACCCGTCGTAGGTGTTGTACAACGGGTGAATGGCGTTGATGTACGTTACCAGACGCCCGGCCGATTGCGATTCGCCATAGGCGATCAAGTGCTCAGGAATGAGGCCGCCCAATGGGTCAATACCTTCTGGATTACGTATTGCCTGTGCCATCTGCGAGAAAATATCGTAGGAGAAGCTGTCTCCGGGATGCGTCAGCGAGCCATACCGTGCTGGGTTTATCGCCTTGAGATGTAGCGGCAACAAAGAGCGGTCACTGCCCTCGATACCGACTATCTGCACAGAAGCACCGATCCAGACAGAACCACCGCGCCGCATTTCCAGCTGGCCAGTACCAAAACTGGGCGGAGTCTCAAACCCTGCAGTCACATTGAGCCACTCTACGAGCACGTTGCCGTCAAAGTCGGCGGGATCGATAGGGCGGTATACAATGATGCGCGTGCGGTACATCGCCTCTTCGCCGGCTTCTACCTCCCAGAAACCGTCCATGCCAAGTTCACCGATATTGGTAAACGCCTTCGCGGTGCCTTCAAGGAAATACTCTGACTGCTGATAACCGACTGAGGCCAGATCAAAGTTCTGGGCCAACAGGTTGATGGCGCCTTCATCAGGCGGCATGGAAACAGTGGGGTTTGGAACGGCGAGAAACTCAGGAGGAATAACGCTCTCGATAGTGTCGTTACCATCGGAGCAGCCAGCTAAAGTAACTACCGTCAGCGTGGCAACCAAAATTTTAAACAGGGTGTGTGAGAGGGCAGAGCACAGATTTTGCATGTGAATGTTTCCTAGCGGGTTGGCCGACACACCATAGTAATCGGCCCGTTCTTGTTTGCAGAATAACCTTTTTGTCTGTCGCGTTTCAGCGAGCAACCTTTGCCGCGAATGCGCGTAGTTCACCGACAAACTCGTCTGTGCGCTCCATGGCCGCAAAGTGCCCGCCTTTTTCGAAGGCGTTCCACTGTACGATATCGCTGTAGACATTGTCGCACCATTTGCGAGGGAACAGCATAACCTCTTTCGGGAAACGAGCAACACCTGTGGGCACGGTGACGGGTTGCTCCAGAAACTTGAGGCGCGCGTTCTGTGTGACTTCATAATAAAGACGAGTGGAGGAGCAGATGCTCTGCGTAAACCAGTACACAGAGATATTAGTGAGCAGCTCGTCGCGACTTACCGCCGACTCGATATCGCCATCACAGTCTGTCCAGGCGTGAAACTTCTCGGTAATCCAGGCGCATAAACCGGCGGGGGAGTCATTGAGCCCAACGCCAAGGGTTTGCGGCTTCGTACCCTGAATTTTTTGGTATCCCGTTTCCATGCGGTCGAACTCTGCCATGGTGGCCAGGTCCTCAAGCTCTGCTGGCGTCAGGCCTTCATTGGGATCTTCAGTCACCGGGTAGCCAAAGGGCATATTCAAGTGGATACCGTAGAGGTGCGCTTCGTCGACGATGCCAATGTTAGAGGTGATGATTGCCCCCCAATCGCCGCCCTGGGCGATGTATTTTTCATAGCCCAGCCGTGCCATCAACGTGGCAAACATGTTTGCCATCGCCAGCGTGTCGATGTGTTCTTCTCGCGTGGTGCTGGAGAAGCCGTAGCCGGGGAGGGAGGGGCAGACCACGTGAAACGCATCTTCTGCCGTGCCGCCGTGGGCTTCAGGGTTGGTGAGCGGCTCGATTGCAGCCATAAACTCCACGATGGTGCCGGGCCAGCCATGGCTGATGAGAATGGGCGTGGCGTTCTCGTGTTTTGAGCGCGCATGGATGAAATGCAGCGTGTGGTTATCGATGTCTGTTGTGAATTGCTCAAACTGATTGAGCGCGGCCTCGTGCTTGCGCCAGTCATAGTCATTGGCCCAATACTCGCAGAGCTCTTTGATGTAGGCGGTGGGCGCGCCGTACCGCCAACCGGTGTCGGGAATTTGATCGGGCCAGCGTGTTTTTTGCAACCGCTCCTTCAAATCGGTGATTTGGGCATCGGGAATGGCGATGGTGAAAGGCGTGATGGCTTCGCTCATGTGTCTTCCTCATAACGGTGCATTTTGTGTGTCAGTGTAGTTCACCTTATGAGACCCGACTACCTTATGCGAGCGCTAAGGCCGCGTGATACTAAAAAGAGTTACCGGGTGACAGTGCGTTGGGATAAGCTCGTGAAATGGTTGAAGCTACGGTAAAAACGTGATGTCCAACTTGATGACAAACGTAATGTCTAACATGATGTCCAGGGGTCGTTGGTTGTTAGTCGCAGTGCTCGCCCTCATAGGTCTGCTGGCTTATGGCGTAGCGTTCAAGTTTGTGGCAGAACCCGAGTTAGCCGGCACTGTGGTTGAGAAAAAAATTGTTTGGGAAGGCCAGCCCCGCACGTTCACCTACTTTTTGCCGACAAAGCTGGCTAGCAAGCCCGCCTTGGTGTTTGTGTTTCATGGCTCTGGCGGCGACGCTGCCCAGAGTCGCGCGATGTACGGCTATGCGTTTGATACGCTCGCCCAGGATCAAGGCTTTATTGCGGTTTACCCAGACGGGTACGAACGCCACTTTAATGGTTGCCGTAAAGCAGGGCCTTATGCTGCCAATGAACTCAACATCGACGATGTGGGTTTTATGCGGTTTCTTAGCCAGTGGTTTACTGTTGAACATGGTGTCAGTCAGGCGCAAATATTTGCGACGGGTGTTTCCAATGGTGGGCAAATGGCACTGAGGCTTGCACTGGAAGCCCCTGACTTAGTCGCTGCAGTAGCGCCTGTCGCGACCAGTCTTCCCACTTCCGAAAATATGGGCTGCACCAAATCCGGGAAGGCGGTAGCAGTGTTGTTAATGAATGGCACCGACGACCCGATGAACCCCTATGAAGGCGGCACGGTAGCCCTGTATGGCCTGCTGGGAGATCGCGGCACAGTATTGTCTTCAGTTGAAACAGCCGCCTACTGGGCGGAGCTTGCGGGTTACTCGACGCCACCCGAGACGGAACAATTGGCGGATACGAATTCGAATGACAAGAGCCACGTGGTGGTCGATCGTTGGCTTGCCGACGGAAAACCGCCGGTCGCGCATTACACGATTGTCGGTGGGGGGCATAACGCGCCGCACCCCGATATTCGCCTGCCGCGCGTTTTAGGTGGCACCAACAACGATATACTCGCGGCAAAAGAAATAATGGATTTCTTTCGCCTGGCTGTTGACGCGCAGCCCGATCGAGCCGTGATGAAAAACACAACTTCACTGCGCCCATAACTAACCAATACTTGAGGAGCTTTTTATGCCCGCCCTACGTTTTAACCACATGGAGCTGACACTGCCGCCCGGGTCCCTAGCGCGTGATCAGGCCGATATTCAGGCGTTTTATCTTGATGTGTTTGGTTTCGATTCGCTGGAAGTGCCGTTGTTTGATAACACTGGGCTCTTGCTGCGCAGCGATGAAGAAACCAGCCAGTTTTTGCTGTTGATGGAGCAGGAGGTGCATCTGCAATCACCGGGCTATGATCATCTGGGCTTCATTTTTGAA
>JBGCFE010000025.1:0-7660 GCA_045106775.1 Halioglobus sp. | reverse complement strand
GATATCCGCGGCTGTTCTCTCCTCTACAGTGCTATGTATTCTTTGGCTCACGCGATGGAAAAACGACGACTACCTACCTAACAACATACAAATCAAGGAAAAAACGGGCGAGGCGCTTAGCGGGAGTATCTGGGGCGGGTTCGTGCTCATTGCTAAATCACGTTACCTGACTGGTATCTGTTTATTTATCATTTTGTACGCAGTGAGCATAACGTTTGTACAGATACAGCAAGCCCAGTTGATAGAAAGTGCTTATACAGATCCAACTGAACGCACCAAACTATTTTCGCAAATAGACTTTGCAGTGAATGCACTCACGCTAATTTTTCAGCTGTTTATTACAAGCCGGCTGATAGGCTGGATTGGCTACCGGGCAACGCTAATGCTAATACCTGTCGGCATAACCATTGGTTTTGGCGTCATGGCCGCCTCACCGATGCTTGCAGTTATGATCGGTGTAGAGGTTTTTCGGCGATCGGGCGATTACGCCATTATGAAGCCAACAAGAGAAATGCTTTTCTCTGTGGTGAATCGCGAAGAAAAATACAAAGCCAAGAATTTTATCGACACAGCCGTTTTACGCACGGGTAACACCTCCAGCGCCTGGATATTTGCCGGTATTAAAGGTTTGGGAGCGGGTGCCGCTACCATTACTGGGATCAGCCTGCTTCTCGGCGTCGCCTGGTGCAGTGTGGCCTTTTGGCTAGGCGGGCGTTTCGTGAAAACATCTGGCAAGGCAAGCTCAGAATAAGTAAAAAAGCGCACCTGAGTCGCGACTTATCAGCATGCAAATCGCTACGTCAATTGTGAACATGTCGCAGCTTATGGAGTCTTTATAGAGCGCTATCGCGTGTATATTTTATTACTGCGGTTGCACGTGCGTGCGCTGCAAAGCGGGAGAGCCAATGTCAGCCGACTGCAAAGCGCAGATGCATAACCACAAACAATCTGTAATAGCGCTGGCTATTCTGTTGTTTGCTTTTGCGACGGCGCTTTTTCCCACTCGGTCGATGGCACTAGGAGAGCCGATTGATGTGGCCCAGGGAGGGCAACAACTGCTCAAACGCCACATGGAGTACCTCGTCGATACAACGGGCGAGCTGCGCTATGCAGATCTTGTTAATGCACCTCCGGGAAAATTCAAATATTCCCTTTTCGATGCCTCCAAAATTCTGTTTACCGGTAACGATATCTGGTTTCGGTTTACGCTCATCAATACAGCCAGCAAAGAAGTCGACGCTATGCTGGATATTGGTGAAATACTGATCGATGATCTGGAATTACACTATTTAGACAATGACGCTCCTGTCTCCTACTTCCTCGGAATGGCGACCGATCAATCCGACAAACCTTTTGCCCAACGTTTTTATGCGTTCCCAATCAGCCTGGACGCAAATTCGAGCACAGATTTTTATCTCAAGGTAAAGAGCCCATACCAGATTCTGTTTTATCCCGCCGTCTTCGACAAAATCACTTACATCGAACAGGTAAACATCGACAGTGCTATCAGTTACCTCTTAGCCGGTGTACTGATAGGCATACTGGTCTACGTCATGGGCATGATGTGGTACAGCGGCGAGGCTAAAGACGCAGTGCACTATGGCCTCTTTACCTTTTTCTCACTTATCGTTTTACTGCACTGTAATGGCTTGCTCGTGCAAGCGTGGCCAACTCAAAGCTGGCTCAATCAACGGATATTCAGCTGGGCAATTACTGGCCTGAGCATTTCCTTTCTACTGTTCTATCGCACCTACTTTTTAACTTATCGCGACTATCCTCTACTGGACAAGGGTTTACTATTTGGCACGGCTGTCAATGTGGCCCTGGTGCTTGTCGCCTGCTTTGTGGTCAATGCGATACTGATCAGCGTGATCGTCATTGTTGTCCTCATCACGCTAACGACACTGTTGCTGGCAAGCATCTACATGAGCGTTAAGAGCGACCGGCCTGTTGGCCTGTTTGTGACTGGCAATGTGATTTTCTTTGGACTTTCTCTAGTCACCAATATCGAAACACTGGGCCTACATGATTTGCGCGGTATATCGCGGCACGGCTACGAACTAGGCCTCGTCATACAGTGCATCTTCTTTTCATTGGCCGCATCAGAAAAAATAAAGCTGTACCGCGATCAAAGCCTCAATGCACGCACGGAAGCGGCGTTTGCCACTGCACAAAACGAAGCTAAGAGCGAGTTTCTAGCACACATGAGCCATGAAATTCGAACGCCTATGAATGGCATTTTGGGTGTGGTGGAACTGCTCGGTAACACCAACTTGGACAGCAACCAAAGTCGTTACACCCAGATACTTAAAAGCTCTGGCAACGTGCTTCTCAATATTCTGAACGACGTTCTAGACTACTCAAAACTCAAAGCCGGAAAGCTCAACACAGAAATCATTTCTTTTTCTCCTAAAGAAGTTGTCGCCAATGTTGAGGCACTTTATGAGCAGGGGGTCACTGAAAAAGGGCTTGAACTAAAATGCCATGTCGCCGAAGAAATACCGGAAAGAGTCATGGGCGACCCCACTCGCTTACAACAGGTATTGTCTAACTTGATATCGAACGCCATCAAGTTCACCCATGAAGGTAGAATTACACTCTGCGTCACTATCCATAGCAATGAAAATCAACCGATGTACAAATTTGAAGTACTCGACACCGGCGTCGGCCTAACGCAAGACAGCATGGCAATGATTTTTGAGAGCTTCACCCAAGCAGACGGCTCGATCACTCGCCAATACGGCGGCACAGGCCTGGGTCTGAGCATCAGCAAGCAACTGGTGGAGCTCATGGGAGGCCACATTGGGGTGGATACCGTGGACAGTGGAGGAACCCGTTTTTGGTTTGTCATCCCATTGCCAGAAGACGCGCATTGGACGCCCGCACTCGAATCGGAAGTAGTTCACTCGACCTCTATAGCCGGCCTGAATGTACTGATAGTCGAAGACAATCCCATCAACCAGATGATCACGGGCGAAATGCTTAGTAACATCGGAGTGAAGTCTCAAACAGTAGACAACGGGCTTCAGGCCTGTGAACTCATCGAAAAGGGCGAGCAGTTCGATCTCATCCTCATGGATTGTGAAATGCCCGTGATGGACGGATTCACCGCCACGCAGCGGATTATCGCCTGGGAAAAATCGAATCAAACGCCCCACACCCCCATTGTCGCCATGACAGCCCATGCGGTTGAGCAATATCAAAAGCGCTGCTTTGAGGTGGGCATGGATGCGCACCTGAGCAAACCCACGCAACCTGACGAACTCGAGGAGACGCTCCATAAATGGGGCGCTGCGGTGCCAACGACCCCATAGGAAAACACAGTCGCTTTCGATACCATATCCCGCTTAATCTGCGTGACTAAAAAGGGTAAACCATGAGCGACTACACCAAAATTCTCCTCGAAGAGAGCGAGATGCCAACTCAGTGGTACAACGTAGTACCTGATCTTCCCAAACCCCCTCCCCCACAGCTGCACCCGGGAACCTTAGAACCTGCCACTGCCGAGGATTTTGGCCCGTTGTTCCCCAAGGCGCTCATCGAACAGGAAATGAGTACCGAGCGCTACATTGATATCCCTGGTGAAGTGTTGGATGTGTATAAGCTTTGGCGGCCAAGCCCACTCTTCAGGGCACGGCGCTTGGAGAAGCTGCTCGATACCCCTGCAAAAATCTTCTACAAATACGAAGGCGTCAGTCCAGCGGGCTCACACAAACCGAATACGGCGGTGCCGCAGGTTTACTACAACGCCCGCGAAGGGGTTAAAAAGCTAACAACCGAAACAGGAGCCGGGCAATGGGGTAGCTCGTTGGCATTTGCCTGCGCCCAGTTCGGCCTTGAATGTGAAGTGTGGCAAGTGGCTGCTTCGTACCGCGCAAAACCGCACCGCAGAACTATGATGGAAGTATGGGGCGGCAAAGTGCACCCCAGCCCTTCCGACATTACCGAGTTTGGTCGATCACTGCTGGCCGAGGATCCGGACCACCCTGGCTCATTGGGTATCGCCATTTCGGAAGCAGTGAGCCAGGCTGTACAAGATGAAGACACGCGTTATGCACTGGGTAGCGTTCTCAACCACGTGCTCCTTCACCAAACCATCATTGGCGAAGAGGCGCTGCTACAACTAGCGAAGGTCGGCGAGGTACCAGACGTGTTAGTGGGCTGCACAGGTGGCGGCTCTAACTTTGGCGGCCTGGCCTTTCCATTTCTGCGCGAAAAAATGGCCGGTAAGATGAACCCAACGATTCGCTGCGTAGAGCCTACGGCTTGCCCAACATTGACCAAGGGGCAGTTTCGCTATGACTTTGGCGATACCGCAGGCCTGACGCCGCTCATGAAAATGCATACGCTGGGCCACTCCTTTATTCCGGAACCCATTCATGCCGGTGGTTTACGCTATCACGGTATGGCACCGCTGGTTTCACACGTTTACGATATGGGCTTGGTTGAAGCTATCGCCATTCCACAAACCGAATGCTTTGCTGGCGCAATCCAATTTGCACGCACCGAAGGCATTGTACCTGCGCCTGAGCCCACGCACGCTATCGCTGCCGCTGTGCGCGAAGCAATGGCGTGCAAAGAGAGCGGTGAAGAGAAAGTCATCCTCACTGCACTGTGCGGGCATGGCCATCTCGATTTGGCGTCTTATCACCAGTACATGAACGGCGAGATGCAGGATCTGGATTTATCCGATGAAGCGATTGAAGCCGCAATGAAAGACGTGCCCGTTCTTGCGTAACTGGCAGATACCCATAACAAACTATTAAAAATACATAGATAAAAATACGGAACAGAAAACTATGAATAAGTTACTCACCCGCAAAAATTTTATACCGGCCGCACTCATGGCCGCAGCAGGCGGCATTGCTTCCTCCGGCGCCGCAGCACAACAGCAACCCGCAACCACTGGCGCTGAGCGCGTGCTCGAGGAGTTAGTGGTTACCGCAAGGCGCCGTGAAGAAGGCCTGCAGAGCGCACCTATCGCAATTTCCGCGTTCAGCGGCGACACACTCGACTATCGTGGCGTTACGCGGCTCGATGAAATCTCCAACTTTGTGCCTAGCCTGACTCTCGAGAACAACCCTGCGTTCGGTGGCTCATCAAACTCCGCCGCTATTTTCCTGCGCGGCGTAGGCCAAAAAGATTTCTTACCCACTAGCGAACCGGGCGTAGGCCTCTATCTGGACGGCGTTTACATCGCTCGTTCTGTAGGCGGCATTTTAGATCTCGTTGATATTGAACGCTTAGAAGTGCTTCGCGGCCCACAGGGCACGCTGTTTGGTCGCAACACCATTGGTGGCGCCATTAGCGTCACCACGATCAAGCCAGACCCCAGTGAAGACTTTCAAGGAAAAGTCTCTGCTGCCATTGGCACAGACGACAGACTGAACCTCTCCGGCTCCGTGATGCTGCCAATCTCAGACACGTTGGCTGCCAGAGCGTCCATCGCTTCCTTCCAACAAGATGGCTACGTGGACAGAGCCGACGGTATTGATCTGGGTGACGACGACACAGTTACCGCGCGCGTTGCTTTTGCCTGGTTACCCAGCGATCGCTTGCGTGTGGATATTGCAGCAGATGCGACGAAAGATCGCGAGAACGGCCCCGCCATGGAGCTGTTAGGCATTGACTACACCGACCTCAGCCAACTCCAGGGGGTTGTCACAGCAGTACCACCACCGATGGCCTTTATTCACAACGTTACGACTGCCGGATTGGGCCCGGGCATGCCTTGCGCAGCCACCGACCCCATGGGCAACGGTGTCACCTTCAACCCTGCGTCGCCAAACTGCTATGACAACCGCTATGTTGGCGCAGATGGCCAGAATGAAGGTACAGCACCCACGTTTTCCAATACCGACATTTGGGGTATTTCAGGAACAGTCGCTTACGATATCTCCGACAGCCTGACCTTAAAATCTATCTCCGCGTTCCGCGACCTCGATTCCGAATTTGGTCGTGATGGTGATCACTCGCCACATCGCATCTCGCAATTCTCAGATGACTTGGAGCAAGAACAGTTTTCTCAAGAGCTCCAGCTTATTGGTAACGCGCAAAACCTGAACTGGATACTGGGCGCGTACTACTTCAATGAAGAAGGCGACAATCTGAATACGCTAGATTTCACAGTCTCTAATTTCGAATCGGGCGGCGAGTTCGACAATGAAGCCTGGGCCGTATTTGCACAACTCACCTACGACATTACTGAGCAACTGCATGTGACCGTGGGCGGGCGCTACACGGAAGAGACCAAAAAGTTTCTACCCAAGCAGGTCATCTTGCAAAACTACTACGCGGGCATTAGCAGCCAGGTGCCTCCGGGCAATCCTCTAGCAGCCCTGGACGCACCTTTTCTTCAAGCGGGTGGTTTGATTCTGCCAAGAGTAGAGAAAGAAGTAGAAATCGATGAGTTCACGCCCATGCTCAATGTCTCTTACGATATTGACGACAACATGATGCTCTACGCCAACTATTCTGAAGGCTTTAAATCGGGCGGTTTTACGCAACGCGTATTTCCACCGGTGGTCGCAGGTTTTACCGCACCTCCGGGCACACCTGATCTAGACCTTATCCCTACCTATGATCCAGAGTTTGTTGAGGTCTATGAGTTAGGTTTCAAGTCGACACTCATGGATGGGAAAATGCGCTTGAATGGCGCCGTGTTTCATACCGACTATGAAGACTTGCAGGTACAGGTGTTTGATAGCGTCGCACCGGTCACTCGCAACATTGGTGCAGCGTCCATCAGTGGTTTAGAGCTCGAAGTACAGGCTGCGCCCGGTGACGGTTGGCTGATAGAAGGTAGCTTCTCCTACCTGGATGCAGAGTACGACGAAATTGAAACAGAGCTAACGCTTATCGGCGAAGACTTCGACTTTGAGCGCGTACCTGAAACTGCAGCCTCTCTCGGGGTGTCTAAGGAACTGAACCTCGACAGCGCCGGGGACTTGGTGATTCGCGTCGATTGGAGCTACCGCGACGACACTTACAACGATGCCTTCAATACAGAACTGCTAAAAACCGACGCCTATGATCTGTGGGGTGCCAGCGTTCGTTGGACAAACGTTGAAGGTGACTGGACGGTACTGCTTTCTGGCCGCAACCTGGGCGATGAAGAATATCTCGTCACGGGTGTCTATGGCACTGCATTCCAATCTTTCGAAGGCAGCTTTGATCGCGGCCGCCAATGGCTGCTTGAAGTTCGCAAAACCTTTTAACAGGAGCCTATCAGATGGCAAGAGTAAAAATCGTAAAGCCTGACAATGTCGACGACCCCGCTGTCGCCGGCATTTTCGAATGGGTGACACAGATGGAAGGCTCAGTGCCCAACCATTTTTTTGTAGAGATGAACTTTCCGGAGTTTTTCCCTGCCAAATTGGGTGCCACAAAAATCTTGTGGGAAGCGGGCGAGCTGGAGATGGAAGAGATCCAGCACGTCGGCATCCTGGTTTCTAAAGACAATGGCTGTGCATACTGCACGGCCGCTTTCTGCACCATTTTAAACTATGGCCTGGGCGCCGCAGAAGATTACGTTGCACAACTGGCAGAGCAAGGAACAGACGCGATAGATTCACCGCGTCTCACCGCTATCCTGGACTATGCACTCAAGGTCAATAGCGACCCCGCAGGTGTAGAGGACTCGCAGGTAGCGGCGCTACGC
>JBGCFE010000249.1:0-9444 GCA_045106775.1 Halioglobus sp. | reverse complement strand
TCTTCAATCACTTGGGTTCGATTTTTTTTGGCGTTGTTTCTCCAGTGGGCAAAGGTAGAAAATGTCTCCTCAGAAATATCACGGACAAGCTCAACGTGTAGGCCGTAGCTTTCTAAAGTAGCGGCGTAGAAAGTCAGAGGTTCCATAATGGCGCGGCCAAAGGCGTCTCTGAGTAGCAAAAATTCATCGCGATATTCGATAACTCGTTCTAAAGGAAGCTTCCTCTTCAAAATAATATCGCAAAGAACGACCTTTCCACCTGGCCGAAGAACTCTAGCGCACTCGCTTAGAAGGGCGGGTTTGTCTTGCATAAGATGGGAGGACTCCATAACCCATACTCTGTCGAATGACTCGTCCTCGAAAGCCATTTTTGTGCCGTCGCCTATTTGGAAAGATGCTGAGCCACCTCCCTCAATAGTGGCAGTTAGTGCATTGGCCCGGTCTATGCATTCGCTACTGGGCGAAATACCGACGACATCCGCATTAAAATCCTCGGCCATTCTGCAGGCTGCCTTCCCAGTCCCGCAACCGACATCAATCACGTTCATGTTGGGCTGGAGTTTGGCTGCGGCGAGCATTTGACTAGTGAGTGCTTCTGTTGCTGTTGCGAGGTCGGTATTGGCAGATTCGAAAAAACCGTAATGCAGGTTTTGACCGAGCAGCTCTCCCCAGGCATGAACGACAGTATTGTAATGTTCTGTGGGATTGCTATCTGTAGGCATTGGATCACCGTGTAGTTCGCTCATTAGCAGGTAATTCCGCCATCAACCACGATAACTTGGCCTGTGATAAAGCTTGATTCCTCGCCAGCCAAAAAGTGAACGGCACCTGTCACATCTGCCGCTTTGCCCATTCTTCCGACGGGCGTTCGTTTAATTATCTGTTTGCGCTGCTTGGTGTCTAGCTCTTCTGTCATGTCGGTTTCTAAGTAACCAGGCGCTACCGAATTAACGGTAATGTTGCGTCCGCCCAGTTCCCGGGCTAGCGATCGAGTAAAGCCATCCAGCCCGGCTTTAGTCGCACTGTACACAGATAGACCGCGGTATCCCGATAGGCCTACGATGGATGAGACGTTAATAATTCTGCCCCACCGGGCAGCCAGCATGGGCCTACTCACCATTCGGGTTAGAAGGATAGTGCCCTTTAGGTTGGTATCTAAAACGCGCGTTATGTCATCGTCGTCGGTGAGCCCCAGCACAGAGGTGTGCGCTACGCCTGCATTGTTTATCAAAATGCTGACTTCGCCCAGTTTTTGCGCAACGCCGAGCATAAATTGCTTGCTCGCTTCCTGGTCGCCTAACGAGAATGCCTCGAAGTAAAACCGGTCTGGGTAGTCCGCAGTCCAGCGATCGATTTTCTCAGTCGATGATCGACTGAAAGTTGCGACCTTGTAACCTTTGTTCAAGAAACTCTCTACCAGGCTAGCACCTAGACCCTTGCTGCCCCCGCTGACCAGCACCACTTTTTCGTTATTCATTTTCCTCGAGCCACTTTCTGGTTGTTGGTTGCAATGGTTGAGACAACGTTAATTAGTCTAGGCCGCATAGCTCTGCCAAACACAGTGCAAGCTTCGCGTACAGAGTTCTCTACTTCACTTTCTGTGAAGCTTGCGTGCGGTACGACATCGACCGCAACGATTTCGCCTACCACAGGGTTCTCTTGGCCAAATACCCTCACTAGCTTCACTTGCGGAAGTGCCGCTATAACGTTTTCAATTTCTAAAGGATGAACTTTGGTTCCGCCAACATTGATAGTCTCTGAGCGTCTACCGAGAAATAAAATTCGGCCGCCCTCTACTTTCACTAGGTCGCCTGTGGCTAGCCAACCGTTTTCGTCAGTTGCCCGAGCCGTATCATTGCCGACATAACCTCGCATCCCATGCCTGCTCTTGATGTACAGCTCCCCATCGCGAACGCGAAATTGAGCACTGTGTTGATCATCACGATCTAGAATGCTCGCGGGTAGGCCGGGGAGCCTATCGCTCACAGAAACGCAAGAGCCGGCTTCGGTTGATGCGTACACATGTACCAGGCGGGCTTCGGGGAACCGCTCATGGAGTCGATTCAAAATATCACCCGTGACAGCTTCGCTTCCCAGAGTAATATGTTTCAAATCAAGGGTTTCATCATTGTCTGCTAAGTTGGCTAATGCATAGCGCCAGAAAGTGGGAGTGGAGCTGACGTGGGTCACTCCGTGGTTGCGTATGGCATCGATGGCATGCATAACTTTGCTTGATTCAGGTACGACTAGCTTGCTGCCGTGCACTAGCGAATGAGCCAGCATCTGCAAGCCTGCAAAATGATTAAGCCTGTAGGCTAACAACCACGTTTCCTTAGTTTTCTTCGCCAGCGGCGGCACTTGCGCGAGTAAGTCACTCCATTCATATCTCGCGCACTTGGGCGCGCCAGTTGTTCCCGATGTCAGAACAAGCACCTCTCCCTCATGAGTGTTGCTGGGTTGGGTCGGGTTGTCGCCTTCCCAAAGAGCCTGTGCTTCTATGCTAGTGCACGTTCTGGTATGGAAGGAGCTTCCTGATTCAGTCACTAGTAAATCAACATCAAAACGCTCTAGAACTTCTTCCAACTGAGAGTTCGAAAAATCACGATTGACTACGAGTAGCGAATGGCCGCCCATGGCAGCGCCCAGCATCGTTGAGATTAAGGCAATTGAGTCAGGCATGAAGCAGGCAACTCGTGCTGCTTTGTGCTTGTTAAGTTCGCCGGCAACTTGTGTGCAGCGCTGATGGATTTGGTCGAAACTAAAAGCCTGTTGGTGATCGGCTAAAAAAGGGTGATCAGGAAGGCGCGTTAATGCCGCGCGTATGGTCATGCCAGGCATTATTAGCGATCGCCATAGAAGGCAACAATATCGCTGACTGTCTGGGGCATTGTTCCGCTTGTGTAGGGGTCTTTGCCAAAGTGTTTTTCAAGGGTCGCTGACAGCTCAGCTACGCAGAGAGAGTCTAAGCCTACGCCATCGTCATATAACGGTGAATCGATGGTCACTACAGTCTCCGGGAAAGCCTGATGCTTAAGAATTTCTTGAATAATATCAATGATTTTGGCTTCGGTAGTCAAAACACGGATGTCCTTGAATCGCTTGGTTAGAGGCAGGCTAACTCAATGAATAAGGGGCTTTTAGCCGCTCAGCCTGCGTGATGAGTTTACACAGAAGCCTCAGAATCTTCCACCGAACAGCGGATTGTCTCTCGCTAGTGCGAAGGTTGTAACAGAAAGCTGATAGTCAGTAATTCAGGGTTGTAAAAGAAGAGATACGTGTTGTGGTCGACGCTCTTTATGCGGTCATATGCGGTCATATGTGGCGTTACTGTGCTGCTAAAGTGGCTGGCGGCTTTGGACGATAACCTGTGCATGAATAGTGAAAGTCGTGATGTTGAAAATTTGTCGAGCTCTCTACCCTCGGAGCAGGCCGATAGGTTGAGGGTTCTGCTGATAGATGATGATTCCGCCTACAGCCATCTTTGCCAGAGATACCTCTCGCGTGACCCTATACGCGAGTATGAGGTTGTGTCTGTCGGTAGCGCAAGCGAAGGAGTTCAAGAGTGTGTTGGCGGTGCGTTCGATTGCCTTTTGGTGGACTACTGCTTGCCAGATGGCACCGGTTCTGAGGTTGTGCAGTCTATAGCAAGTAAGTTGGGTGAAAAGTCCCCACCGGCAATCATCATGAGCGCTGTCGGGGGGCAAGCGGCTGCCACGGAAGCAGTGCGAGCGGGGGCAATCGACTTTCTCCAAAAGGGCGTGGTTTCATCAGAATGTTTGGCTCGGTCGATAGGCAATGCTGTCGAGAAAGGGGAGCTTAAACGCTCTATCGATCTGCGAAATCGCGAGCTACTCGAAGCAAACATTGAACTACAGGCGCGCAATGAAGAAATACAGCGTTTCTATCAATGTATATCGCATGAAGTGAAAACACCGTTGGCAGCGGCCCGCGAGTTTATTGCTATCGTTCTGGACGGGATCACTGGAGAGGTCAATCAAGAGCAAAAGGAAATGCTCGATTACGCGCGGGAAAGCTGCGACCAAATCTCCGAGCATTTCAATGAACTTGTTCAGATGACTCAGCTGGAGGCGGAGAAGGTATCGCTAAACAAGCAGTGGGTATCGCTGGATGGACTGATTAAACGTTGCCTTGCGTCGATGACAACTGTGCTGGAATTCAAGTGTATTGAGTTTACCCATGATGTGCCTGATGGATTGCCACTGATGTTTGTGGACGGTAATCGCGTGGTGCAGGTGATTTCGAACCTAGTTGGCAATGCCATCAAATATACCGATACGGGTGGGAAAGTGTCGCTAACGTTAGAGCACAACGAACCCCAAGGAGACGTCGTCATTTCAGTTGCCGATTTTGGTTGCGGTATCAATGAAGAAGATCTGTCTAAGATATTTGACCGCCTGTATCAGGTGAAACAGGGGAGTCAGCGTGAGTATGAAACAGGCCTTGGCCTGGGCCTTGGTCTGAGTATCGCAAGAGAAATTGTAGAACTGCACCAGGGCGAAATATCGGTGGAAAGTAAGAAAGAAAAAGGCAGTACGTTTAGAGTTCGGCTACCTGTTGGTAACGGTATTTCTGCTGTAAATCTATTGGATGAAACTGAGGAGCTTGATCAATGAAAAAGGTGCTAATGGTAGAAGACGACCATAAGTTGACGATCGCTATGGGAATACGCCTGAAAGCGATGGGGTATGACGTGTCGACTGCCGGTGACGCTGTGAGTGCCGTAGCGGCCGCAAGAAAATATGAGCCCGACATGGTGCTCATAGATATAAACTTGCCCGGCGGTGACGGGTTTATGGTGGCTGAGCGTTTGCAGATGCTAGTCCAGACGGCAATGATACCTTTCATTTTTATTACAGCAAGCAAAGAACCTGGTCTGAAAGAAAAGGCGATAGAAATGGGCGCCGTCGCGTTTCTAGAGAAGCCTTTTGACGCATCTGATTTAGTTGATGCTATTGAAGGCTCTTACTACGCCGCAGCTTCTATGTAGTTAGAGGTTTTAGAGGGTAGCAGCATGGAAAAATGGTTGACGCAAGAAGATACTAGGCAGCTGGTGCACGATCTGCGTGGACCACTGTTGTCCATTGAAGGCTTTGCTGAAGAACTTTCTATTACTGCTGATAGCTTGCTGGCGTTGCTGAAACACCACGAGGCTTCACTGCCAGAGGAGTTGGTCGTAGAGCTTGGTGAGATGCTTAGCGGCGATTTTGCACCGTGCTTACACTTTTTGGTTTCTGCCGCGAATCAAATGGAAAATCGGCTGGATGAGGTTGTACACAGCGATACAGTAGTTCGTTCGGATGTGGTTGGGTTTCAACGAAGTCCATCTCTATGAGTCCGTACGCGAGGAGTATCCTGGATGAGAGTTTCTTGGGCGTCTCTGAGTCTGATAGTGACATTGAGCGCCAACGGACTGCTCTTTCAAACTCAGCAAAGTTACACTGGTTTCATTGGCTAATAATAGTTTTGAGTGCATGCCTCACTTTCGGAGCATGGCGTTTCTCAGTCGCTCAGGTTGAGGATAAGCAGCGTTTGCAATTTGAGCGGGAGGCGACCCGTGTAATCGAGCTAGTTTCTGAGAGAATGGAAAAATACGAAGTGGCGCTGTCTAGCGGTGTCGCTACCGTTGAGTCTCTGGGTGGCTCCGTGAGCTATGAGCAATGGAAAACGTTTGCCAGTAGCCTGCACATTGAAACAAAGTACCCCGGGATCAATGGCATCGGTGTGGTTGATTATGTCACAGCCCGCGACAAAGAAACTTATCTCGAGCAGCAAAGATTAGTGCGGCCAGAATTCTCAATTTATCCGGCTTCACAAAGCGCATTTCATTTTCCGATTCGCCTGATAGAACCGGAGATGCCTAACCGAAGTGCTATTGGGCTTGACTTGATACATGAAAAGAATCGGCTAGATGGCGCGCTAAAGGCTCGCGATAGCGGCTTGCCACAAATTACCGGTCCGATTGTTCTAGTGCAAGATGAGCAGAGTACACCAGGATTTCTATTCTACGAACCATACTATTTTTCAGATGAAAATTTATCTATTGATGATCGTCGAAGGAATTTTTCCGGTCTTGTTTATGCTCCATTTATCGTTGAAAAGCTCCTTGCGGGCACGTTAGATAAAAGTAAACGTCTGGTGGGTATTACTCTCTCAGATGGCGATCAAACAATTTATGACGAGAATATGGATGCCGAGTTCGATTATGACGCTAATCCGCTATACAAGATGCAAAGTGAAATAGAAATGTACGGGCGTACATGGTCGTTCGATGTTCATTCGAAAAAGTCTTTCCGCGAAGCAACAAAAAGCGCCCAGCCCACGCTAATACTTTTGGGTGGGATAGTACTAGATGTATTGCTTCTGACGCTTTTCTATACCCTAACTCGATCCAATAGGCGTGCACTTCGATTTGCTGATGGCGTAGCGGCCACGCTGCATCGGCAGGCCCGTTCTCTGGCGCAATCTAACGCGGACCTTGAGAGCTTTGCGTACGTGGCATCCCATGACCTGCGTACGCCGCTGAGAGGTATGAGCGACCTCGTTGAGTTTTTGGAGGAAGATCTCGCCGGGTATCTGAAGAAACCAAGCGCTGACCCTGAGGTAGAGAAAAACTTGGGCCGATTGAATAAACAAGTGATGCGGTTAGATCGCCTTGTGCATGGGATCCTCGACTACTCCAGTATTGGCTCCAATCAGGAAGAGCCTGATCTAATTGACATTGAAGAACTCCTACTAGTGTTGCGTAACGAGCTTGGTGTTGCCGAATCCCAGTTAGTGTACGAAGGCGGCGTGTCGAAATTTGTAACCTATCGACTTCGCTTCGAGCAGGTTATTGGAAATTTGGTGAGTAATGCCTTCAAGTATCACAAAAATAGGGAGGAAGCGGTGGTTACCATAAGGTGTAGTGAACGTGATGACTGGTTCGAATTTGTTGTGACTGACAATGGCCCAGGTATAGACCCCAAGTACCATCACCGGATTTTTGATCCGTTCCAAACACTACAATCGAAAGACGAGGTTGAGGGTACCGGTGTTGGGCTTTCGATCGTTAAGCGTACTGTGGAGACGCTGGGTGGCTTCGTTAAAGTCGAGTCAACGGTCGGGCTTGGTTCGACATTTAGTTTTGGGTGGCCAAAAAAATTGGCGTGGGACAGTTAGTGATCTGGCTTTAGACGCTAGCGTGTGATTGATAGTAAATTTTGGAGAAATTATTGAGAATGGAGGGATGGTGTGACAACGAATCGAGCAAACTTTCTGATTGTCGAAGACAATGATCTAGACGTTGAAAAAATTACGCGAAGTTTGGAAAAGCTCCGTATTGCAAACCCTATAGCCCGGGCGACCAATGGTGAGGAAGCGCTAGACATGCTTTTGGGGACCAATGGCCGAGAAAAGCTCCCGGGGCCACATTTGATTTTGCTAGATATCAACATGCCCAGAATGAATGGAATGGAATTCCTGGAAGAGCTTAGGCGTTCGAAAGATCTCGCAAAAACGCCGGTGTTTGTGATTACGACGTCAGATCGGCTTGCAGATGTGGAAGAGGCTTACCGTCATGATGTTTGCGGCTATATTGTCAAACCCATAGCAATGCAGCAGATATTTGAGACTTTGAGCACTCTGGACCTGTACTGGAACTTGTCGCAAATGTCCGATAACGTGTCATGATGAATTCTCAACCCATTGTCGTTGAATCCCAGAATGTGGTTGCCATAGACGACGATGAGCTTTCATTAGAATTGATCCGCCGGCATCTGCGTAAAACGCCCCACACATTGAGTGTATTTCTCAGTGCTGAGAAGGCGCTGGAATATCTGGCATTCAACTCACCCTCTGTCTTAATTGTCGATCACCGCATGCCGAGAATGGAAGGCCTTGATGTTTTGTCTAGTCTCGATGAGCAGCGACGGCTCAAGGGAGTTAGAGTTTATTTGTGCTCCGCCGTGGCGCTTCCCGCATCTGTGCAGGAGGCGGCGTCCAAGCTAGGTGCCACTGCGATGCTAAAGGACACCTTGAGCCAACGGCATCACTTCCTGGAAGCTACCGAATTACTGTAACTGTGATTTCATGATGGAAAACGCCGGCTGCTAGATAACGCGATCATTTCCGCCATCTATGGGTATTTGTGCTCCGGTGGTTGCGCTAAAAATGCTACTGGCCATTGCCGACAAAAGTTTCCCCACATCGGTAGACGTTATTTCTCGTTTTAACAGGTTTTTAGCTTTGTACTGCGAAACGCTCATATCGTAGCGGGCTGCAGATCTAGCAAGGGTTGCTTCGTCCCAAATGGCCGTATCAAACACTGCGTCGGGATGTACAACATTTACCCGCACACCCTGAGCTGCCAATTCAAGAGCGGCTACCCGGGCTAGTTGCGTGATTCCGGCTTTGCTGACGGAGTATGCCGCAGCCCCAGGGCCTGGCGCGGAATAGTTTCTCGAGCCTACCAGCAGTATTGACGGGTCAATTCCGAGCTTCAGATAAGGTATGCTGGCCGTCATAAGGCGTTGCGTCGCTGTTAGATTCACCGCCAGAGTTTGATCCCAGGTCTCTTCTGAATGCTTTTCCAGTGTTTCTCCCGCTTTGAAGATTCCCGCGTTGCAAACAAGAACATCCAAACCACCGAAGGACGACACCGCGCGTGAGAGTGCTGCCTCTACTTCCTGATTTACTGTTATGTCGCATTGAATGCCGAGCATGCCTCGATCGCCAAGGCGTTCTCCCACACCCGGGTCGATATCGATACCAACGACAGTAGCGCCGTCTTTCTGCAGTGCCTCGCAGGTGGCAAAGCCGATGCCGCTGTTTGCGCCGGTAACGAGAGCGACTTTTCCTTGGTGGGCTTTTGGTTCGCCCTTAGGTTTACCGAGTTTCGCTTGTTCTAGCACCCAGTACTCAAGCTCAAAGATGTCTTTCTCAGGCAAGGCTTCCCAGCCCCCCAGGCTTTCGCCTGTCTGTATGGCCCATCGCGTATGGCGTGCAATATCAGAAACTATATTGCATTCTTTGAGTGAGCTGCCAAAAGCGATTGAGCCGCAGTTTTTCCAGATCGCCATGCGCGGAGCCTGATCTAGAATTTGAAGCTCCGGCGTTGCGTGTTGCTCGAAGTAGGCGCTATATTGCTCAGAGAATGCTTCTATTTCTGGCACACCAGCCGCGGGCTGTTCTGCAATGATCGCGGGCGTTCTTTTGGTGCGAATCACATGGTCTGGAGTTATAGGGCCGCGCGTGGCGATGCTGTCGATATTCGGTAGGCTGGCATATCCCTGAGCCTCTTTGGTACTGTCTAGCACCGCCAGTTGTGCGCTTCCTCTGGCGAGTGAGACCGATTGACGAATCTGCGCGAGAGTCAGTAAATCAATGTTACTTTCGGCAGAAGCCAGCTGTGTAGTGCCATTTTGCGCAATGTATTCCTCCGCGCGT
>JBGCFE010000248.1:0-20336 GCA_045106775.1 Halioglobus sp. | reverse complement strand
AGACGGCGTGAAAGGCCTAACCACAAACCAGATTGCACAAAAAGCTGAAGTCAGCGTCGCAACTCTCTACAACCTCATTGGGTCGATAGATGACATTCTCGACCAGCTAGTGTCAGCCCAGTCTGAGTTAGTTGCGCAATCCTTCGAAGAAATGGACAAAAAATGCCCTGCTGAAAAAGTCATAGACGAATATGTAGATGCGCAATATCGATTCTTGAAATCGAACGAGCAATACAACCGTGCAGCGCAACAAGCCATTTTTCACAACAACATCGCCAATGGCCGCTCTCGAACAAGCGCCGCCATTGCGCTAAACAGTCTGGACTTGTTAGCCAACGCTGTTAGGCAATATCAAACTTCAGGGTTCATAAAAGTCTCTGCCAACGCCGATCTTCTGGCCGAACAAATGCTGTGTGCGCAAATCACCTTACTTGAAGCTTGGTCAACCAATGTCCTTTGCTCTGAACGCTTTCGCTTATCATGTAGCCTTCACTTTTGGAGCCTGATCCGCGCATGGGCCGAAGATTCACTTGTTCCCGTTGCCGATAATGTCTTACTGGAGCGACAGCAGAGCATCGTCGCGTTAGATAGCAAAAGGCGCGAAGTTCGCGAAAGCAAGCAAGCCGGATAAATAACAAATACCAATCGACTACCTTTGGAATAACCCAGCTATGAATACCATCCCGCTCAACACCCCCGTCATCGTCGGTGTCGGCATAGAGAACCAAAAACTGCCTGACCCAACCGCCGCAAAAAACGCATCGGAATTAATGACGGATGCACTGCATAAAGCGGCCGCTGATGCCGGGACAGATCAGCTGATCAAAGAGTGCGACTACATCATGGTTCCCCAAGGCATGTGGGCATATCAGGATCCTGGAAAAATACTGGCACAGGCAACCGGCGCCACAAAGGCGAAAACACTGTTTGCTCAAATTGGGATACTGCAACAAACCCTGCTGGGCGAAGCTGCTCAACGAATTTCACAGGGCACCGCTGACATAGTGGTCGTTGCCGGCGGCGAAGCTCGCTATCGGCAACTAATGGCGGATATAAACCTGATCGAGGTTAGCGACTGCGTGCAGACAAGCCAGCCTGATGAAGTTCTTACGCCCGATGAAGAGATGTGGCTAGAAGCTGAATCCAATGCTGGGCTTGCGATGCCGGTGGGGTTTTACGCTCTCTTAGAAGTTGCCAAGCGATACAAGTCGGGCATGTCGGTGGAAAAACACAGAGACTATCTGGGAAATTTGTACAGCCGCTTTTCTGAAATTGCTTGCGACAACCCGTATGCGTGGAAACCCGAACGCATTGATGCAGACGCCATTCGCAATGCGTCTGAAAAAAACAAAATGCTCGCCTTTCCATACACCAAACTGCACAACACATCGTGGAACGTCGACCAGGCATCGGCGTTGATCTACTGCTCGGTTGAAAAAGCACTGGAACTAGAGATACCGAGAGAGAAGTGGATATTCCCGCGCTGTAGTGTCGAATCAAATCATATGATCAATGTTTCGCAGCGGCAGGATCTTGCGCATTCTACTGGCGCTGCACAAGCGGGCGCACGCTGCCTTGAACTCGCAAAACTCGATATATCTGAGATTGATTACCTGGACTTATACAGCTGCTTTCCTATAGCAGTGCAAGCCTATGCCGATGCATTAGGCGCACCAAGCACCAAGGACTATACCTTTACCGGCGGCATGCCATTCGCCGGAGGGCCACTTAACAACTATGTCCTTCAGAGCACTTGTTTATTGGTAGAGCTGCTGCGTAAAAAGCCCGGCAGTCACGGCCTGGTGAGCTCTGTCTCGGGCTTAATGACGAAACAGGGCTTTGGGATATTTTCGACCGAGCCCTGCGAAGACGGCTTCCAGCGTGACGACGTCACTGCAGCAGTGGCCAAACTAGAACCCGGCATCGAGATAATCGAAAGCTACTCTGGTACCGCTACCATTATCGCTTATACGGTTCTTTATCAAAACGGAGAGCCGTGGCGCCTTGTAGCAATCTGCGATACTGACGACGGCAAGAGGGCAATTGCGGTAAGCGAAGACGATCACTTGAAAGCCATAGCAATGAAAGACGAACTTTGCGGCAAAATTGCATCCATAAAAGAGAACGCGCTTATCAGTTTTGAGTAATCGCTTTGGCAAGAACAATCCCGGTGCCGTATATTACCTAGCATCGATGTAGGGCTTTTTATAGGGATATATATGCACATAGCCATCCTGTTACTGTTTGCCGGCGGCATTGTCTATCTTGTGTTAACTAGGCAAACCCAGTCACCGCATGCGGCCTCACAGCCAGCTAGTGATACCGGCGGTGAAACTGGCTGGAAGAGAATGGCCTTTATCTCCAAAGGCAAATTATTTTATCGCTCGCCGCAAGGGCAGCTCGAGCAGATACACAGCCCCTACATACAAGACGTTATCGATCGCACAGACAAGCGCAAACAGCTGCACGGCTGGAAAGAAGACACAAGCCTGGGCCAATCTTTTACCGGCAACAAGCAGCGCCTTGACGCCGATAGGCTAGAGCTTCAGGTCGCTTCGGCGCAGTTTATTGGCGAAGAGAAGGTGTTGTACTTTTTGCAAGATCAGAGCTTTGGTGGCCTTTTCGAGTACGACATTGAATCAGGGCAAGAGCGGCGCCTGCTCCATCGGCAGAATCTCCGTTTCGATGATATGAATTTTGATGCGGGCACCGGGCAAATTTGTTGTGCGCAGTACTTTGACAATGGAATCGCTAACATCGTCATCATGGATCGAGAAGGCGATGCCTATCGCGAAGTTACCGCCGGCGATACCGAAGATTCGTCACCTTGCTGGGTTACCGGGCAAGCGCATCACATTTTGTATCAGTCAGCAGGCCTGGCCCGCAGTGAAGAAGGTTACCTAATAGCGCGTGGCCCCAGCAGCATCGAAATGCTTGATCTGGAGTCGGGTGAGGTCAGCAATGTGCTTCAAGACTCGCAGTACGATTACTTACAACCACGTGTACATCCCGGCGGCGATTTGTACTTTATTCGGCGCCCCTACGAAAAAGAAAAATACGACAGCAGCAGCCTGTTGTTAGACACACTACTCTTTCCGTTCCGCCTGCTGCGGGCTCTGTTTCACTATCTCAATTTTTTCTCGTTAATGTATTCCCGAAAGCCACTGACGACTGCGTCAGGCCCCAAGGTTGAAGCCGACCTCAAAGACATTCTTGTGAAGGGCAAGCGAGTGGATGCACAAAAGGCATTGCAAAAAGAAAGCGCCGTGCACGGCGTGCCTTCATTGGTGCCTGGCAACTGGCAACTTATTCGTCGTTCGCCTCAGGGCGAGGAAACAGCGCTTGCCGGCAACGTTGCTTCATTTGGAATTTCTGAGGAAGGCCGAGTGCTGTATAGCAACGGTTACGCCGTGTTCGCACTGAACGAAGGCGCTTCAGCCAATATTGTGCTCAAAGAAAAGTTGATCGCTGATGTGATCGTGTCTTAACCGCAATGCAGGAGACGCAACGTAGCAATCAAAAAGCAATACGTTTTGCGTTGGCGGCTATCTTCGTCGCTGTTAGCTTTTTTCTTTCGGCCTGCGCGGAGAAGGGTGACCAGGAACTCATTGAGCACACTTTAGCGGCCATCTCTGAGGCCGTTGAAGAGAAAGATTTTACGGCGGTTCATCAATACTTAGACGATGGGTTTATCGCTAACGAACGAATGGGTGTCGACGAGGTTAAGCAACTTCTGCGTTTTTACAGCCTGCGCCACAAAAAACTGAACGTCACGATTGTTGGCAGCAACACGACGCTGCACGCGAACCTGCCTGACCGCGCCTATTCGACAGTCTCTGTGATTGCCACCGGATCGTCTGGGCTATTGCCCTCCGACGGTAGCATCCGGCAGGTGGAGGTCGAGTGGACAAAACATTCCGGAGATTGGCTGATAAGAAAGGCCTCTTGGCGCAGATAGTCAGCGCCAGAATTACTTATGAAGCAAATGCCAGCATTCCGCGCTGCACTGCGGGCCTGGTAGCAATGCGCTCAATCCAATCTACCACCACTTGCTTCTCAACAAGCGCAGGGAACTGTAGATCGAGCGCCGCTGTCAGCCAGGGAAAATGCATGATGTCTGCAATCGAATAGTTTCCCGCCAGATAGGGCCTTTCATCCTCTAGCATTCTTTCCAAGACTTCGCTCAGGCGCACGGCTTCTGCGTAGAACAGTTCAATCATCCGGGGAATTTTGTCGCTATCCTCTGCGGTAAGCTGATCGTTTAACCGACCGAGGTTCGGCCCTATGTGGGCTGCCTGAAAAAAGGCGCCTTGGATGGCTGAGTATCGAGACTGACCCGACTTGGCCAAGATTATGCCATCTGTATCGTACTGGTCGGCAAGGTAAGTCAGTATCGCTCCCGATTCCCATACACTGACATCGGTTTCACTGTCTTCTATTAAGGGGATCTTGTGGTTTGGCGCTTTGTCCAGGTACCAGCTCTCACGTTGCTGGCCCTTATCGAGACGAATGTGATGGGCGGTGTATTTAAGCCCTAGTTCTTCTAGCGCAATTGTCACTTTGCGAACGTTCGTGGTTGGCCCACCATAAAGCTTGATCATGAGTTACTCCCTTTTTCTGTCAATGAATCTATAGATCTGAGCGGGGCGAACATCCATCTTCGCCACCCAGAGATGAACAAAGGCACTACAAGCACGACGAGAAACCCGGTAGTAACGGCAATGATTCCGTTGCCTGAGTAAAGATGGTCACCCAGATAGGCAAATGCACCTGCGCGCAAAAAGCTGCCAGTCGACACAGCAAACACATACGGTGGCAACGCCATACCGGACAAAATGGCCGCAAACTGGAACACGTGCTTGGGAATAAAAGGATAAGCGCAGATTCCAGCTAGCGCCCATACGCTTGATTTGCGCGTTGCTGCGCTTCCTAACCACAGTCGTGCTTTTTTCGGAAGCTGACGCTTAACAACGTTCTGCCCGACAATACTGACCACCCCAAACTTCCAAAGAGCGGAGCCAGTAAGCCCAAGACCTGCGTACACTGCGCCGTAAGCTGGTCCGAACAGAATGCCCGAAGCCAACAATAAGAGCCCGCTGGGTATGAGAAAAAGAAATCGGAACACGAGGATCCCTATATAGGAGATTGGCCCCCATACACCCATTAACTGCACAAACGCCCGGAGTGAATCAACGCTCCAATCGATACTCAAGTGACTGCGTAAGTAGAGTGATAACGCGAATAGACACACTAGTAGCCCCGCCAATGCCACCCATCGGCGCGCGGGAACACCCGCAATTACTCTGCTGTGAGAGTAGCGGCTCATAAAAGTGCACGTGCATCAAACAGGTGTCGCGTTCTGTTGATAACGCTAACGAAAAACATCATCACCGGCACCTCTACTAACACTCCCACCACAGTAGCAATAGCCGCTGCGGAATTGATGCCGAACAGCGCAACTGCAATGGCAACAGCAAGCTCGAAAAAATTGCTGGTGCCTATTAAGGCCGCCGGACCGGCTATAGCCGCGGGCAGTTTCATCGAATAGGCAGCAGCATAGGTAATCAGAAATATCAAAATGGCCTGTACCAATACTGGCACCGCCACTAAAGCAATGATCAATGGCCGCTCTATAATCGTGACCGCTTGAAAGCCGAATAAAAGCACCATCAGCAGCAGTAACCCCATTTTTGTGAGCAGCCCTGACATTCGATCAAAGGCTTGCACAGCATCCTGTCCTTTTACTTTTAGAATTTTCTGGAACACAAACCCAGCAAGAAGCGGTACCACAACATACGTCAGTGTCGACAGGCCTAGCGTTCGCCAGGGAATTTCAATACCGGTTATGCCCAAAAGCACACCCGCAATAGGGGCGAACGCAAACAAGAGAATGATGTCGTTGAGCGAAACCTGGCCAAGCGTAAAGCCTGCATCACCCTTGGTCATGCGCGACCAGACGAAGACCATTCCAGCACACGGGGCGACGCCCAGTAAAATCAACCCCGCGATGTATCCGTCAACGTCTTCATTCATCCAGGGTGCAAACAAATACTTTAGAAACACTACCGCCAACAAGGCCATAGTAAACGGCTTAATCACCCAGTTAACGCTGGTGGTGAGCGCCGAGCCAAGCTGCCACTCGCGCGAACGCCACACATCAAGCAATCGAGAATAATCAACCTGCACCATGGTTGGGAAAATGAGTAACCACACCAGTGCGGCAGTCACGGGATTGACGCTCGCAATGGTATAGCTGCCAAGTGCTTGAAAAGCGTTGGGTATTAATAGACCAAGGCCAAGCCCCGCCAACATTGAAAGGGCTATCCATAGGCTAAGCCACTTTTTAAAAAGACTCATCAGCCGCACCCTGGCGTGTGTAGTTTGCTAACTCATCGATTGTTTTTTCGCCGTACTCTTCAACGTCGCCCATCGATCGAAACGTTTCCCAACGCACGCCAGAAGGGTCCATCGTCCAGTTTTTTTCCGATTGCGAGAAGCAACAAACCGTCTCCCCCACCTCCAGCAACGGCATATCGGCCCCTTTAAGCGCAGATTGGATAGCGGCCAGCTCTTCGGCTTCATCAACCTGTATGCCGACGTGATGTATGCCCGGTACATCGCCTTGAATTTCGATCACTTCGATAACGAAATTCACACGCGGGTCTTCAAGCATCCATTTCGCGTAGTTTTCACGCGTCTTGGTTGGTTGCGCGTTAAACAAGGTAGAGTAAAAGCGTTGAGCAGGCTCGAAGCCCTCCTCGGTAGTGTTTATGTGGATATGCATGCGTTTCATGATCTGACTCCCAGCACTATTGAACGATCTATTAAATGCATATATGCGCAGTTATGCAAGTATTATTTGCGCCTATTAGAATCTTGTGTTCACACGATTTCAACTATGCATGTAAACTAGGGCCATCATGAGCAGAAAAACCTCTTTGCCAACCAAATGCGAGCGTGCGCTCCAGGATCACTTAAACCCTGAGCTGTTCAAAGCGCTCTGCGACCCTGTGCGTCTCACGATTGTTGCCACGTTAGCTTCGCGCAAGGAGTCAGCAACAGTCAGCGATATCACGGAATGCTGCGGTATTGATTTTTCAGGGGTATCGCGGCATTTGAAGATGCTCAAAGACAGCGACGTAGTGCAGGTAGAGAAGATTGGGCGGGAAAAGCTCTACTCTCTGAATGGGGACTATCTCTCTGGCACATTGCGCTCGCTGGCGGACGCTTTGGACGATTGCCAACAGATGTGATGAAAGGGGCAGCGGTTATCAACGCAAGAACGATAACCGCCTTCAAATCGACATTTCGCGTTTCTCTATTCCAGTACTAAAGAAACGAATACAGCACCCAACCACAGCTAATAAGATAAACGCTGAACGTGCCAAACATGCCGATCGGTCGACCAAGCTCAGGCCCTATTCCAGACATCCCCAAATAGTGGAGCAGCCTAGCAACAACCAGTAAAGCACCTAAACCATGCAGCCAATAACTCCCGGCGCCCATAAGCTCCATGACAACGATGAGTATCAATGCCAATGGCACGGTCTCTATGAAATTTGCCTGCGAGCGCATGCGGCGAACCATTTCATCGTCACCGCCGTCGCCAACAAATATCTTCGAGCTCAGGCGGTAAAAACCAACCCGCATTGTGAAGGGAATAAATAGAAGACCCAGCAAGGCGGCGTACAGAGGCGTAACTGACAGCAACGATTGTGTTATTTCCATAACAAACTCCTTATCTTATACTTGCAAAATGCAAGTGAACGAGGATCCCAATATAGCTATTTACTTGCATAATGCAAGCTATAGACAGATAATTTTCTTATGGCCAACACATTCAGATCAACTTGCCCCCTCAATATCGCTCTCGAGTTATTCGGCGATAAATGGAGCTTGCTGGTGATGCGCAACATGTTGGTGATAGGGCACTATCGCTATCGTGAATTTCTAGGCGCGCCAGAATCTATATCAACCAACATCCTCTCTGATCGGCTCAAAAGTCTCGAAGCGAACGGTTTTGTAGAAAAGCTGCCCGACCCCAAGGATGGCAAGAGCGCTTACTACTTGCCCACAGAGTTCGGGCTGACCTTACTCCCCGTTTTATTTGAGCTGTTGCGATGGGGGTCGACACACTATGAAGACACTCTTCTTCCCGAGCGCGTTGCCACAGCTTTAGCCGGTGATACGCAAGTATTTGTTAATCTGCGTGAATCCGAAGTCAGAGAAATACGTGCCGAGCTGACGTGAATAGCTTACCTTGTGCGAAGCTCTTTCCCTGCAACTAAAGAAAGTCCAAAAAGAAGCAGTGGAGTGCGGTAAATTTCAATGAACAAGATACATCTATCAAGTAACACAACCGGAGAAAACCATGGACGTTAACGCCTACGCAATGCTGTCACCTGGCAGCGCGCTTGAGCCCTGCACAATCACACGCCGTGACCCTGGCCCAGAGGATGTGCTCGTTGAATTACTCTACTGCGGCATCTGCCACACTGACATTATCGTTGCCGAGGGCGAAACCAATGCAGACAATTTTCCACTAGTGCCGGGGCACGAAATGGTAGGCAAGGTCGTACAGGCCGGTGCTTCTGTGAGCGGCCTTGCTGCCGGTGATTTAGTGGGCATTGGGTGTATTGCAGATTCATGCCGCAGCTGTAACCCCTGCGGCGATGGCGATGAGCACTACTGCGACACCGGCTTTAGCATGACGTTCAATAGCCAAGATACTGCAGGCGAGAGAACCTATGGCGGCTACAGCTCGCACTACACAATCAATGCGCGCTACGCGATACCCATCCCTAGCGGGCTCGACCCAGCAGCGGCCGCACCACTACTCTGTGGTGGCATCACCGTTTACACACCATTGAAGCGACATGGCATTGGCCCCGGAAAAAAAGTGGGCGTGCTTGGACTCGGCGGGCTTGGACATCTTGCCATTAAGATGGGCACTGCCATGGGCGCAGAAACAGTGATGCTCACCTCATCGCCCTCCAAGATATCTGACGCAAAGCTGCTGGGCGCAAGTGAAGCTATCCTAACCTCTGACGAAGAGGCGCTTGCAGCCGCGCAAGGCAGCTTTGACCTAATCATCGATACCATATCCGGGCCACACAATGCCGATAGCTACATGCCACTACTCGCCCGCGAAGGTGTGCTGGCGTTTGTCGGCGCACCGGGCAAGCCACTGGAGTTTGAGATCACTAACCTGCTTCGCGGTGACAGATCTATTTCAGGCTCACTAATCGGCGGCATTCCCAAAACGCAGGAGATGTTGGCGTTCTGTGCAGAGCACGGTATTACGGCGGAAATCGAAATGGTAAACATGGAGCAGGTTAACGAGGCCTGGCAACGCATCGAAGACAACGATGTTAAGTATCGGTTCGTGCTTGATCTGGCTGGGTTGAAGTAACACTCCAACTCGCTGCACTAGAACCGCTACTGCTCGATGACCCTTATGATCTGCCAGCGCCACTGATAATGAATGATGGGTCGCCCGTGACAAGCACTTCAAGGATTAGTGATTTAGATAACACTTAGTGCTCCAGCATCACAGTCATCTTATGCCGCAGCGTACCCGCTAGACGGTGTGTATGTGCCTCACGGTATTCAGTGTCACTAAACAGTTGTAGAAAAGCATCAATATTGGGATACCGTACAATCCCAACGGCATCCCAGTCATCAACTCCGCCAATCATCATGCCGCCAAAACTACCTTCGGCAACAAACTCTCCGCCTACTTCGGTGACTTTTCTCTGGCTAACAGCATGGTAACGAAGAATCGCCTCCATTCCGCTCACAGTTTCTTCGCCTGAGTAATCCGCTTGCTCTCGAAACTTCATGAAATTGACCATGCAGATCGAACCGCTGTGCTTGCTCATCACCAAGTGCTCCCATTGCGCTCGCGACGGCAATATGGGGCTTTCCCCATAAAACGAAACCAGCTCATTCACAGTATCTTGATTACGCATAACGTCTTCTCGTTCTCAAATGAATACAAACGTCGGTCGGTCTATTCTGAAGAGCTGGCTTTCATTTGTACATCACCTACAATGGCTGTCGATAAGATACACAGCGCGCAGACCAAAGGCAGCTGCTGTAACAGCAAACGCAGCAATGCGCTATTTGAATGGGAAGTCCAAGGTAATGTTAATGAACAAGTTCTTTCGCTCTTTCGCGGTCGCTGCCCTTAGTTGCTTGCTGATTGCCTGCACTCAAAGCCATAGCGCCTTAAACCGCGCGGAGAACTCTGCGCTTCCAGAAAATATCGGTCTTTTCGGATACAGCCCGGTGTCGTACTTCGAAAAAAACCTTGCCGAGAAAGGTAACCCTGCTCATAGCTACTCGTACAAAGGTAGGCTCTACTATTTTGCATCGCAAGATCAGGTTAATGCCTTCAAAGCCGGCCCAAAGCAGTATCTACCGCGCTTTGGAGAATATTGCCCTTATAGCCTGTCACTGGGTCGTAAAGTCGGCATAGACCCCACCAACTTCAAAGTGCGCAATGGGGAGCTGCTGTTGTTTCACAATCAGGTTGAGCTAAGTACGGTTAATGACGTGGCGATGGATGAGATGTATGAACTGGCAAATAAGGAATTCAAGCTACTTGAATTTTAGGCAAGAACAAGCGCGCTGAACTCAGCTGCCCTGGGCCTTGTTACCTTGCATCTCCCGAAACTTTCGAGGAGAAACACCCTGCCAGCGTCTGAACGCCCGCACAAACGAGCTGCTCTCTGTATACCCGCATAGATACGCAACGTCTGTAATTCTATAGTCGCTATCGGCCAGTAAACCTTCCGCCGTTCTCTGGCGATAAGCGTCATAAATCTCCCGGAAAGACGTATTCTCTTTGACCAACGCGTGCTTTAACTGGCGCTCTGTGATTCCCAGGCTGCGTGCAACTTCTCCGGAAGTAACCGGCCCCAATACAATGAGACGACTAATCTCAGTCACAACCTGCTCTACAAAACGGCTATTGTGCAGAGCCTCCACGTAACCTGACGCTATATCTTCGAACAATTTAACCAAATGACTGTTAGCGTGGGATGACCCCTCCTCTAACGCGTCTCTAGGCAGAGCCAGAAAATTGGTACTTGAGCCAAAAATGACAGGGCATGCAAACAATCGAGAATGCTCGTCGCTGTCTTGCGGTTCGCTATGCACAAAGCCAACCTTCAGGGGCACAATCTCTCGGCCCAGTATCCAGGACGCTTGACGCAAACTATGAAGGCCAAAAAACTCTGCTTGAATCCGGCTTAAAACAAATGGCCTCGCCGTGTCGTATTCCACCACTACGCAGGCGCTCTCTTCGCGAAGCGATATTTGAGTAGATTCTCCAATCACCTCTTGATACCGCACAAGGCGCCGCAGGCCTTCAAGCAAGTTCGCACTGCTCATCAGCAAATGTACAAGCACGCTACCTGTTCCGACAGAGCAATTATCTGCCAGATGCAGGCCCAGTGCCGGATCTCCTGTGAGGTTTTCGGCTGCTTGCCAAAACGCTTCCAATTGCTGCAAGCCTATTCGGTGCTCATCAGTGCCAAAGTCGGGCGAATCCAATCCAAGATCGCTGCGCATGCCCGAAGTTTCATAGCCAAGCGACTCAAGCGCAAGCATTGCGTTACTGATGTTAACTGTTGAGAAAGAAGGGGCACTCATAACCGTCAGTTGCCTTTCTAGCCATTGGCTCACGAAATTCGGACAATTTTTTACGCGAAAGATTGCCTATTGTTAGCGCACTGATTTTACACCCTAACGGCATAGCACTATGGCGAACGCACATGAAACCGATCACCCCGCTAGGAACACACCAATGGCGCTCAAACTATATCACTCGCCTTATTCGACATGCAGCCAAAAAGTGCGTTTGGTGCTACATGAAAAGGAATTAGCGTTTGAATCAATCGAGATTAGTTTTCGAAAACAAGAACATCTCACCGCACAATACCTGAAGCTTAACCCCAATGGCGTGCTGCCCACATTGCTTCACAACGGCAACCCCATAATCGACTCCTCATGCATCATAGAATACCTTGATGAGGTGTTTCCTGCGCGCTCGCTGAGCCCTCCCGACGCGTTAGGCCGTGCAAACATGCGCGCCTGGATGCGCTTCTGCGAGGAGGTACCGACGGCTGCTGTCAGAACACCCTCATTCGAGCAGATTTTCTTACCCAGCTTGCGAGTGATACAGGGCAAAAAGAAGTTTGATAAAGCAGCGCAGCAAAGAACGCTGCGCAAAGGGTTCTATGAAAGCATGAACAGCGGCAAAGGTTTCGAAGAAAAAGACGTGGTCGAATCTGTGCGCGGGCTCTCTCAGACCGCCGCTAGAATGCACGATGCGCTTGCCGACAGTCAGTGGATTCTTGGCGGCACACCTACGCTAGTGGACTTTGTCTTGCTGCCACTGATTGATCGGATAGATGATCTTGGCATGAGTTTTCTATGGGCCGACCATCCGCCTGTACAGGATTGGTTAGACCGTATGCGATCGCGGCCTTCCTATATCAAAGCATTTTACAAAGGCTCCCGTCTTTCGGAGCGATTGGAATTCAAGCTGGCCTTCTCTTTAGCACAAACCAAACGCCAACGTTTCAAATCGGCCATGAGCGGCGCCTAACCATGCCTTCCATCAGACTATCACTGTATCTTTAACAGGGTTTTTCATGAAACTTCGACGAATCAAAGGGCAACATGGACCTGTCGTACAGGCCAACAGCAATGCAAAATGGTTCTCGCTGAACAGACTCGAGAATCTCGGCGAGCTTGCAGCGAGCTTCAGCGTACCAAACAATCTAGCTGAAAACCTTTTGTCAGTGTTAGCAATGGGCCAGCAGGGCTGGCAGCAGCTCGCTACAGAAATCGAGTCGTTACACGGCTCCGACTGCGATGCAGGCGCAGAGTTAATCCCGATTCAACCTGCATCTTTTCGAGACTTTATGCTGTACGAAAAGCACGTCATTGATTCTACACGTGGCTACGCTCGACGTTTTCTCCCAGGCGTCTACCGGGCCACATCGCTTTTCGAAAAGCTGACGAACAAGGACTTTATGGCGTTCAAACCCAGCAAGTTGTGGTATCGACAGCCCATCTACTATTTTGGAAATCATATCAATATGGGAACCTCCGGCGAAGACGTTGTATGGCCGCAGTATTCAGAGGCACTTGACTACGAGCTAGAACTCGCCGCAATTTTGTCTCGCCCTTTGCGCAATGCCACAGCTGAAGAGGCGCACGACTGTATTGGTGGTTTCGTGCTGCTCAATGATTTCAGTGCAAGAGATGTTCAACGACTCGAAATGTCTAGCGGCTTTGGTCCTCAAAAATCAAAACATTTCTTCTCAACGATCTCACCGGTCGTTGTTACCGCCGATGAATTTCTTCCTCGCCTAGATGCGCTTGAAGGCGCTGTGAGTATTAACGGCAATACCGTGGCTCGCTGCTCGACAGCACACGCTCAGTTCTCACTGCTAGAGGCCATTGCCCATGCGTCTACAGACGAAAATCTCGTTCCAGGGGAAATATTTGGCAGCGGCACTCTACCCGGTGGCGCTGGCCTTGAAAACGGACACTGGCTAAAACGGGGAGATGAAATTACGTTAACCCTTGATGCTCTGAAGCTGAGTAACCGCGTAACCCAAGGCGATCTACAATGAAAGTCATCGATCTCTCAAAACCGATCCAGTACAACGCCAGCGATCCGTTCTTTATGCGAGTTCGAGTACGGCACAAGCCGCACCATCATGCTCGCTGGATAATACGTCTTCTCGGATTACCCTTTCGCTTAATGCCCAAAGACTTTGTGGGTTGGGCCGACGATACCATTACAAAAATGGGTACTCACAGTACGACTCACATCGATGCACCTTGGCACTATGGCCCCACATCGCGTGTCGGCGAAGACGACGTACCCGCGTTAACCGTAGATCAGATTCCGTTAGACCACTGTATTGGCCCTGGCATCGTTATCGATGTGTCCCACAAGCCTGATGGCGACGCAATTTCGGTAGAAGATCTTCAAGCTTCCCTTGCAAAATCAGGTTCAGAGATCGAGCCAGGCACCATCGTATTGATTCGCACTGGCCGAGATCAATTCATAAACACCAAGGCATACTGGAAGAAGGGAACAGGGATGAGTGCTGCGGCCACTGAATGGATCATTGATCAAGGGTGCACGGTAATGGGCATCGATCAGTGGGGATGGGATTTACCTTTCCATTATCAAATCAAGCAGTCGAAACAAGCGGGACGGGATGATTTATTCTGGGAGGGCCACCGCGTTGGCCAGAGAAAACCGTATTGGCAAATGGAGCAGCTCGTGAATCTTGATGCTCTGCCCGCCAATGGTTTTGAGGTAGCGGTTCTTCCTTTGAAACTGGTAGGGGCATCGGCCGCCCCCGCCAGAGTTGTCGCTATGTTAGATTCTGAGAAACTTAGAGCGCCTGCTAGAGACTAGACCAACAGAACAGAGTGGTTGGAGATAGGAAAGGTCACTCTATCTTTCTCCAAGGCTGCGCCTCTTCAAGCTGATAGGCCAACTCAAGCAACAAGCGCTCCTTACCATGATCTGCATTAAACAACACACCAATAGGAAGATTGGTATCGGCATCATGGCCCAGTGGCAAAGATATTGAAGGCCCGCCCGTTGCGTTAGCTAAGCCGGTAAAGCAAGCCCACTTCATCACCCGCGGAAACAGCGTGTCGTAATCAAGGCCTTCACTCAGGTAGCCTATTTCCGGTGTTAGGTGGCTCACACAGGGGGTCATCACCACATCCAGCGTCGTAAACACATTGGCCCAATCTTTATACGATTTTTTCAAACGCAAATAGGTGCCGGGTATTTTCAGAATTTTCTTTTTGAAATTTTTGGCAAGACCATCGACCACAGGCGTGAGCTGCGTGTCATCGAAGCTTGGGTCTAACAACTTACCGCCTGATTTTTTTGTGCCATACGCACTGGCAGACCACATGTTAACGAAATCTTGCAACATAGATTCTGGCGCGGGAATGGGCATCAACTCCACAGTATGGCCAAGCCCCTCTAGCAGCTTGATAGTTTGATCGAGAGCGGCGCGTGTGGGTTGATCAATTTGCACACCGCCGAGCGACGCCGTTACTACACCAATACGCAGCTTCTGTTCTGTAGGCGTAGTCACCGAGCCGATGGGCTCTAGTGCGGGATTACTGTAGAGCCCCTCCATATGCGCATAAAAATGGGCGGTATCTCTAACGGAGCGAGTCACAATACCGTCGATTGCAAATTCGATAGGCTGCTTCGCCAGCATTCGCGATGCAATCACGCGACCTCTGCTTGGCTTAAGGCCCACTAATCCACAGCTGCCTGCTGGAATCCTGATAGAACCCCCGCCGTCTGCTGCGTGACCGATAGGCACTACACCGGCAGCAACCAACGCTGCTGAACCAGAAGAAGAGCCACCAACACTGTGCGCCGTGTTCCACGGATTACGTGTTGGCTCGCCTACGCCTTCGGGCGGCTCAGCAGAACAAATTAAGCCGAACTCTGGCATGGTGGTTTTGCCTAGCGGTACCAAACCCAGGTCTACCATCTGCTGCACCACCGGGTCGTTTCGGGTGGCCGGCTGCGCGCCCTCATACGCAGCCGAGCCGTATCGTGTCGGCATGCCGATAACATCGTTCATATCTTTGATAAAGGTAGGCACGCCTGCGAAAGGACCACTGAGATTGCCGCTCGCATTTGCCAATGACTGATCATAGCCTTGGGCCACAATAGCGTGAAGGTGTGGGTCAACCTGGTTGGCGCGCGCTATGGTAGCTTCTATTACTTCGGAAGGTTTAAGCTCACCCCCGGCGATGAGCGAGGCAAGTTCAACAGCGTCATGATCACCCAGCACGTCATCACAAAATCCATGAATGGTTTTTGGCATCTTCGTACTCCGCAAAAGACTGGTGGGCGCTTACCTAGAATTGAAGCAAGATTACCTATCAGCGGCAGTACCGGCAAGCGAATGCCAAATCTTTGTCCGAAGAATAGCCAGCTTACTGTTTGGCTTTGAATTTGGGATTTAGAGCTTAGGACTTAGCGTTTAGCGTTAGCCGAATAAACAAACAGACAGGCCGTGACTATCAGCCCTACGTTCATCGGCCATAGGTACTCACCAAAATCTGCAGGTGGAAACGCGATGAGGTGGGCCACACCAAGTGCCGCCATCACGCCGGCGCACAAGAGCTTGAGTAGAAAAGCAACGCTCTGAGTGGAAGTTGCGCGAAGCGATAGTAATGTAGACAGCCCCAAAGTACCCAAAAAAACCGCTAGCGGGCTAAAGGCTGCAAACACACTGGTGAGCGCAGACAAGGCGAGTGCCAGCGGCGTACCCCACACAAACCCCGCCCAGGTACATTTTAATTTTTGCAGCCCCTGTGTTTTTGACAGCCAAACATTAATGCCCGATACACAAATCACCGTTAAGCCAAGGCCAAGCAGACACCATATAAACCGCGTCCAATGGCCGCCGAAGTAACCAAAATGAATGCGATACAGCGAGTAAAGAAATTGCCTTCCTATCGGGCCTGAAGTCAGTGCCTGATTACCCAAATAACTTCCACTGGCATCAAATCGATAAATTTCAGAATAGGCAAGGCGCGCAGGAACCGTTGCCGCAATTTCGATGAACTGGTTCGCGGTGCCGAGTTTGTGAGCAACCACATAAATCGGTGATACATCTGGATATCGACGCGCAAGCGATTTCATAGCACGCTCCACCTGCACTTCGCCACCTTGATCCTGTAACACAGGGTCTGCTCCATAAATTTTATCGAACAACGCGTTCTGATCACCGTCGTACCACGCAGCGGCGGCCGAAATTACCAGCAACCCAACCAAACCGTAGAAGGCGCCCGTAACGCTTATCATCAGGTGAAACGGAAGCCCCCAAACAGAAAGCCTGTTATGAATGTCTGCCTGCTCTAGCCGCCGCGAGCCTCCTAACCGCAGTTGAAACGCATCCCTAAACAACCGCGGGTGGGCAAGCAGCCCGGATACTATAAGCCCGAAAAGCATGGCGCCAAGAGAGCTGACCAGCACCAAACCAACCGTCTGCGGAAGATGCAGCTGAATGTGCAGGTGCCGCAGCATGTGAGTCCACCCTTCTACAGGCGCTTCACCTAAAGAACCATCTGAGTCTGTAAATCGCTCCTGCTGGCCGTCAGTGACGTGCATCCGCGGCAGTTGCGGTGTGGGAAAAACAACCCACAGTGATTCCGCTTCATCACTCACTTCAGACTGAAACTGCTGCATAGCGTGTTTGACAGCGCTTGGAGTAACGCTTGTAAACTCTTCTACACTGGGCTGCTCCCAGCGCTCGAAAGTTTCCGCCAGTGCGGCGAGCGCGCCGGTAAGGCAAACCATATACATCAGAACACCCACGACAAGGCCAATTGCAGAGTGCGCAGACAAAGACCGTTTAACCACTTCCGGATTCAATTGCATGTTTTGATGCCTAAACGTAGAGGGCGAAAGAGAAAACTGTGGCAGCAGTAGAGAGTGCAATTGCTAGATTAACCGGCTTGGCAATCACGCAAACCATGTATGCCAGAAGGCCCCACAACAAGGGGAAGACCACTGCGGCTATCGCCATACTGTTTATTTCATTGCCCGGTAAGGCACTGGCTGACAGCAGCGTAAACTGACAACTGGCAAGCCCGGCCAGCGGCCCCGCTGCAAGAAACGTTATGCACTTTTGTGCTAGCGTTGTTCCTTGCACACTTGCACTGCTAGCCTTCTCTTGTAGCGCAGGCCGGCGCACGCTGTTTACGCCGACCAACGCTAGCGCTACGCCGCTAAAAGCGGCAAGCGCGTAACTCAAACCAAACTCAGCTCCCCAAACCTGCATGCTCAAATACGTCGCCACGCTCAGCAGGCCCCAGCCCAGCGCTTTAGCCAATCGATAGCGCCGACTAGTACGTCGCCAACCGACTCGCAGCAGCAATAAACCAAAGAAGCACAGCAGAAGGGCAATCAGCGTACTCATAATTGATAACTGATGCGGCCTACCACAGTGCGGCGATCACCCGCAAAACAGTCTCCACGAGCAAGGCAGGTAGCGTAAAAGTCTTTGTCCTGCACGTTGCGAACATTCAAAGCCACATCCCAGTGTTTACTCACGCGGTAACCGAGCATGAAATCACCTAAGGTGTAGGAAGGTGTTTTGAGTTCATCTATGCCGTCCCAGGTGTCACCCACGTAGCGAATCCCCGCACCCACGCGCAGCCCGGCCCACTCTCCCTGCGGCCGCCATGTCACCCAGGTAGAGGCCTGGTTTTCAGGTACGCTCGCAAAGCGGTAACCGTCTGCAGACTCTGTTTTCAGCCTGCTCCAGTTCAGCTGGACTTCGAAGTCACCCAGTTGCGCAATACCCTCTAGTTCAATGCCTTCAATACTTGCATTGCCCGACTGCTGTTCGAACTGCCCCGGCAGGTTGCGCGGATCAGGTAGATTACTTTGCTCAAGGTCAAACCAGGCCAGTGTGACAAGCGCTGGAAAACTTTCAGGCTGGTACTTTATGCCCAGCTCCATTTGCTCACCCCTCTGAGGCTTCAGTAGTTGGCCGGACCCATTGTCACCAATCACCGGCTCGAAGGATTCAGCGTAGCTAGCGTAAGGCGCCAACCCGTTATCAAACTGATAGAGGGCACCGATACTGACGCTCATCTCTTCGTCTTCTTGTTTGCTTCCCTCGGTGTTGCTCTGTGTTTCGTCCCAACGCAGCCCAGCCGTTATCGACCAATTGCCCAGCGACATATGATCGCTAACATAAAGCCCAAGATCTTTAACCGTTGTGTCGGGCCCTTCAGCGTAGAGAGCATTCAGCTCATCTTCGGGTGGGGTATTTCCGTATACGGGATCGAACACGTTTATCCAATAATCCTGCGCACCTGCGGTATGCAAGTCACCGGGAATGTATTGGTAGCCCAGCGCAAAAGCGTAGTAGCCGCTATCACCAGTGGTTACATCCTGATACTGGCTACCAATAAGCACGTTATGGTCTATCGCATTGGTGGCAAAGTTTGCGCGAAAGCGTACATCCACGGCTAACTGCTCGGAGTCTGCATCCGAGCGGTACCATGAGCGAGGCACTGTACCATTTTCATAAAGACTGCCATCGCTATTGTAGACGTACCTGTCACCGCCAATAAACGCTGGCCAGGCTTGTTGATACTCTGCTTCTGCATCAGAGTATCGTGAAGTGAACTCCATACTCCACACAGCGCTTAACTGATGGCTTGCAAGAAGCGTCACGGCGAGTGTGTTTGCGTCATACTTGTTAAAATTCGGATCACCAAGATACGCGTCGCTCTCTATGTATTGACCATTGGGGCCAGGGTTGAGCGTTCCAGAGATAGGTAAGAATTGTGCGGCAGTATCACTCTGCGTGTCTGTGTAGTTCAGCAGCAACGTCACGTCTGTCGCATCCGTGGGCCGCCAGCTTAGCGACGGCGACAGCACCGCGATCTTCTCAGAGACATTATCAATTTGCGTGTCCGCATCTTTGTAGACTCCCACAAACCGATACAGCCAGTTACCGCTGGAATCCAACGCGCCTGTGCTGTCGGCGGAAATTAGACTGTGATCATAGGTACCGTATTCGACATTGATTTGGTGCGACGTGTCAGCTCGAGGACGCTTACTGATTACATTCACCAACCCGCCCGGAGACCCCTGCCCATACAACACAGACGCAGGGCCTTTGAGAATCTCTACTTGCTCAAGTGTGAAAATATGAGGACGCGTGTTGTTGTAGTTTCCAAAGAGTGACTGAAGACTGTCTTGATATTGCGGCACTGATAAACCCCGCACCCGCAACCAATCGCCCCGCGTTGCATACCCAAACGTCTCGCCGGTAACCCCTGCGCTGTAGGTAAAAGTATCATCTAGCGTAAGAGCACCTCTGTCGAGAATTTGCTGCTCGGAGACAATGGAGATGGAGCGAGCAGTTTCCATAATGGGCGTATCTGACTTCAGAGCCGAAAATCGCGAGAGACTTCCGTAGACCAGTGTCTCCTCTATGGGTGAAGCTGCGCTGTTCTTCGCAGCAAAACTCGCGCTGGTAAAAACCAATAGGGTTGCACCCATAAAAGCAGGGGAAGTCTTCATACGGTTCTCTATCCTTATCATTAAAAGTTGAATATTTAGCAGGCGGTATTCAGCGGCACTGGGCGAAGTGGGAGTAAACGAGTAAGCAGAAGTTTTAGTCGCGGACCATGCTGGCTTTTACTGCTTGCCGACTTGCATTGGACGAATGCTTGTTCAAGCACCGCAGTTCAGACGCAACCAGGCTTCGCTCCCGCAGTAGGCGGCGAAG
>JBGCFE010000247.1:0-6770 GCA_045106775.1 Halioglobus sp. | reverse complement strand
GCCATTTTTGGGGTTACCGAAGTGGCGCGTGGTTTGTATCCCATGGCGGGTTCTACTATTCGTTTGCGTCGCCAAATTCCCTACTGCCTCGCCGCAGAGATTCTGTTGTGTGGCGAGCATGTGAGCGCACAAGACGCGTTGAACATGGGCCTCATCAACAAAATCGTGCCAGCGGGTAAAACGCTGGAGGCTGCCAAAGAGTACGCTGCGAAGATATGTGCCAACGGCCCGCTGGCAGTGAAGGCGGTGATGGAGTCGTTACGTGATCATCAAGAATGTATGTCAGAGGAAGACGCTATGCTGGCCTCTGACGAGCTGGCCAACCCTGTGTTTGCCTCGGCAGATGCCAAAGAAGGTATGCGGGCATTCAAAGAAAAGCGACCTGCCAACTTTACCGGCGAGTAGTTGGCATCCGTGCATAGCCCATGGCTGCTAGCCAATAGAAGAAGTGGTGTTCCCGGCTGACGCGGGCATCGCTTCTCTGCTATCTTTCATCTCAGTTATCCCATTTTCAGAGACTACCCATGACAGAAAAATCTGCTGTTTTCAGTGAAATTGTAGCTTCCCGTCGCTCATTGCGTGCGTTTTTGCCCGAAGCAGCCAGCGCTGAAACCTTAGAGAAAGTGTTCTCGGTGTCGCAACGCGCGCCCAGTAACTGCAACACCCAGCCCTGGGTCACCCACGTGGTATCTGGTGATCAATTGGAGAAGTTTCGCAGCGAAATGCCTGATCAGTTCATGTCCGGCAAGTTCACTATGGATTTCCCCTACGACGGCGCTTATGAAGGTGTGTATAAAGAGCGGCAGTACGCAGCGGCTCAGGCGCTTTACGATTCAGTTGGCATTACGCGCGCAGAGAAAGATAAGCGCCATGTGCAATTCATGCGCAACTTTACGTTTTTTGATGCGCCCCATGTTGCGTTTCTGTTTTTACCAGAGCCTTTTGGGCTGCGTGAGGCGGCTGATTTGGGTATGTACGCACAGACGATCATGCTTTCACTCACCGCCCACGGCATGGGCAGTTGCCCGCAAACGGCGCTGAGCTTTCAGGCCGATTATGTCCGTGAGCAGCTGGGTATTGAGGCGAACAATAAATTGATCTTCGGCATTTCGTTTGGTTACCCCGACCCTGAAGATCCCTCCAACGCCTGCGTCACTGATCGCGCCGAACTACCGCAGGCCGTGAGCTTCCATTCCTAATTTTTTTAATCTTAGTTTATAGGCCGCTGCGCTATGTCTGACACACTACTAACGGAAAATCGCGACGGTGTTTTAATCGTTACGTTTAACCGCCCCGAGAAGAAAAACGCAATCAACACCGAAATGTGGTTTGCCATCCGCGATACGTTCAATGCTGCCAAAGACGACGATAGCGTTATCTGTGTTTTGCTCAACGGAGCCGGTGAAAACTTCAGTGCTGGTGTAGACCTTTCCAGCTTTGGCGAAACCAAAGAGGGGGAAGAGCATCCCTTTGAAAGTGCGGCGCGCGCGGTAGTAGAATTTGATAAGCCGATTGTTGCTGCGGCTCGCGGTGTTTCTATTGGTGGCGGTGCCACGGTGCTCTTCCACGCCGATGTCGTTTATGTTGGCCAAAGCCTGCGCATGCGTTTGCCCTTTGCGAACCTTGGTCTAGTGCCAGAGTGGGGTAGCAGCTATATGTTGCAGGCCAATATCGGCGCGCAGCGCGCGGCAGAACTGTTTTACACAGCGCAATGGATAGACGCTGATAAAGCGCTGGACTGTGGCATTGCTGCAGCGGTAGTGTCCGACGATGCGCTGTTTGACCATGCACTGGCCAAAGCGCAGGAGATTGCTCAGTGGCCGGTGAATTCGCTACGCGAGATAAAGCGCACATTGCGCCTGCACCATTTGCCCGCGGTCGATGCCGCTATTAATGCCGAGCAGGCCGGCATGGCCCGTCAGGCCGGCTCTCCAGAGAACATTGAAGCGATTACTGCTTTTATTGAAAAACGCCCGCCCAATTTCCGCGGGCTCTAATTCGCTAAACGTACTGCAACGTTATGAGGTAATTATGAAACTATTTTTACGTGGCCGGGTAATGCCGGCACTGCTGTTGTCTTGTAGTGTTTTTCTTACGGCCTGTGGAGATTCCGCCGACAACGTGGTGATGATGCCCGTTGACCCCACAGACCCGGTGGATCCTCCTGCCCCAACCGGCACCTTTGCGGCTGACATTGTTTTCACCCAATACGGTATCCCGCATATCAAGGCCGATGACTGGGGTAGCCTGGGCTACGGCGTTGGCTACACCTATGCCAGAGAAAATTACTGCACCTTGATGCGCGAGTACGTTTATGCGGCTGGTGAATCTATGCGGTATCTGGGCGAGGAGGGCGACATGAACTCCGACCTGGTGATGAAGCTGTACAACGACGATGCGCGCATCGCCAAAATGATTAGCGAACAGCTGTCTGATTACGTTGTTGAAAACCTGCGCGGTTACGCTGCAGGCGTGAGTCGCTACTTCCGCGAAACGGGTGCGGCGAATTTGGCTGAAGGCGAGGAAGGTTGTCGCGGTGAAGCGTGGGTGCGTGAGGTTGATCTCAATGATGTTGTGCGCCTGATTCACCGCACAGTACTGGTGGGTAGTGCACAGCCTCTGGCGGGCTTCATTGTGGGCGCACAGCCAGGCGAAGAAGTGGCGCAGGCCGATGTTCAAACGCTTAATGCTGCAGGTACGCAGCCGCACCCAATGGAGCAGCTTGCTGCATCGATGACGCAGGAGAGTTTTGATGCGGCATTGAATATGCCCACACCTGAAAGCATAGGCAGTAACGCCTATGCGGTGGGTGAGGATGCTTCGCAAACCAGCTCCGGTATTTTGTTTGGTAACCCGCACTTTCCGTGGCAGGGCCAGCAGCGCTTCTTTATGTTTCATGCCACGCTGGACGACGGCGAGGGTGAGCAATACGACATGATGGGCGCTGCACTGGGTGGCCTGCCCGCGCCAGTCATTGGCTTTAACAAAGATGTGGCTTGGTCGCACACCGTTAGCACGGGGCAGCGTTTTACTTTTTACGAGCTGACACTGAACCCCGAGAACCGATTCGAATACCTGTACGACGATGAGTGGCGAGAAATGACCACGCAAACCGTGTCTATAGAGCGAATGGCCGATGGCGGTGGTGTTGAAACCGTTGAACATACTTTTTATCTCACGCATTTTGGGCCAATTGTTGATTTGGGTGGTATCAATGCGTTATTGGCTGGCTGGCCCAACGCCGCAGGCACGCTGGTAGCGTATCGCGACGGCAACCTTGAAAACCTGCGTGGCCTGGAGCAGTGGATCAACATGGGTAAGGCCACCAACCTCACTGAATTCAAAGCTGCGCTGGGTGACATTGGTATTCCCTGGGTGAATACGATTGCAGCTGACCGTAACGGCGAAGCGTTCTACGGTGATATTTCAGTAGTGCCCAACGTATCGGTGGCGCAATACGCCAATTGCGTACGGGGCTTTTTGCAGGAGCAGGTAACGGCGTTTGGCCGCTTGACGATGGATGGTTCTGATTCTGCCTGCGAGTGGGGCAACGATGCGGATGCGCCGGCCGGCGTGTTCGGTTATGCGAACTTGCCTAAGTTGGAAACACGCAGCTATGGCGCCAATGCAAACGACAGTTACTGGTTGTCTAACCCCAGCGAGTTGCTGGAAGGGTTCTCACCGGTTATTGGAAACGAGCAAGTTACCCAGAGTCGCCGCACAAGAGCCACCTTTTCACAGGCTGAGGCCCGCATTGCCGGTACCGACGGCTTAGGTGCACCGGGTTTCAATATCGATAACATTCGTCAGCTGTTGTACAACGCCACCAACCATGCAGCAACGTTAGTGCTGGACGACGTGCTGGGTGTCTGTGCAGGCTTGGAAGATGACCCAATGGCTGGCGTCTCGCTAGAGCAAGAGGCTTGTTCTGTGCTGTCTGGCTGGGATGGCACGCATCAGATAGAGAGCGTAGGCGGCCATGTGTTTTACGAAATGTGGCGCGTCCTGCGTTCCACTGATGGTTTGTGGTCCACCCCTTTTGACCAGGCTGATCCGGTCAATACACCCCGTGATCTCAATGTGGGCGATCCGCTAATCGTTGAAGCTGTCGAGAATGCACTCAGTGCCGCTACGCAAACGTTGAGTGACGCCGGTATCGAATTGGACGCACCCTGGGGCGAAGTGCAGTTCGATGAAAAGAATGGCGTGCGCTATCCGATTCACGGTGGTTCCGGTGACATGATGTTTAGCGTAATAACGTCTGGCCTGGTTGACGGTGAAGGCTATTCCAGCATTCGTCATGGCAACAGCTATATACAGGCGGTGACATGGGATGATACCGAGTGCCCAGATGCGTTTTCGATACTCACGTATTCCCAGTCAACGGACCCGGCGTCTGCACACTATGCCGATGCAACCGAGTTGTATTCAGACGGTGGTTGGATCGATATGCCGATGTGTCAGGCAGATCAGGATGCGCAAGAGATAGGGCGTATGACGATTACTGAGGAGTTCTAGCGGTAGGTACAAAGAGCACGCTATCAGAGCAATAGCGTTAAGGCCTGACAGGTTAACGTCTGTCAGGCCTTTTTCTTAGGGCTGAATAAACTCGGTGACTTCCAGGTTAAACCCAGACAGCGCATTGAAATGCACGGGCGCCGACATTAACTGCATTTTGCCGATTCCCAGCCTGCGCAATATTTGCGAGCCCGTGCCAATCAGGCGGTAATTCTGAATACCTGCTGCTTCGCTTGCCGGCTGAGGCCGTGCAGGTGCGGGAAACTGTTCTACTTCATCCAGTAGTTGTTCTGCAGCGGTGTGCTGCCCAATGAGCACAATCGCGCCTTTGCCTTCCTTTGCTATGTATTCCATTGAGCGGCGATAAGACCAACCTTGCTCTACACCATCAATGCGCGTCGCTAACACATCGCGCAGCGTGTTGACGGTTTGTACGCGTACGAGTGTTTCATCTTCGGCGGTAATGTCTCCGCACGTCAGTGCGTAGTGAACATTGTCGTCGATCAAATCGAGAAACGTATGCAGTTCGAAATCACCAAACTCGGTGTTTACGGTTTTACTGGTGTGCAGCTCAACCGATTGCTCGTGCAGCGCGCGATATTCAATGAGGTCGGCGATGGTGCCCATTTTGAGGTCGTGTTTTTCAGCGAATATTTCCAACTCTGGACGGCGTGCCATAGTGCCGTCTTCATTCATAATTTCGACAATCAGCGCAGCGGGCTCAAACCCTGCCATGCGCGCCAGATCAACACCGGCTTCGGTGTGACCGGCTCGGCGCAGTACGCCGCCCGGTTTAGACACCAGGGGGAAGATATGTCCCGGTTGCGAAATGTCTTTGGGGGTAGCGCCTTGCTTGGCAGCTTCGAGCACCGTGTGCGCGCGTTGAATAGAGCTGATGCCAGGCCCTTTGCGCTGTGCAGCGTCAATCGACACCGTGAAGTTGGTTTCGTGCTGCGAGCGATTGTCGCGCACCATCAAGGGTAGTTGTAGCTGCTTTGCACGCTCAGGCGTTATTGGCATGCAGATGAGGCCGCAGGCTTCGCTGGAAAAAAACGTGATTACCTCAGGGGTAACGGCTTCAGCAGCGATGATTAGATCGCCCTCATTTTCGCGGTCTTCGTCATCCATGAGGATAACCATTTTACCGGCGCGCATGTCGTCGAGAATGTCTGGAACGCTACTGAGTGCCACAGCGGCCTCCGTTACACGAGTTCGATGGCAACGGCGGTGGCTTCGCCGCCGCCGATACACAGTGCAGCAATGCCGCGCTTCTCGCCGCGACGTTTTAGCGCATGCATGAGCGTAATCATAATGCGTGAACCGGTTGAGCCAATAGGGTGGCCCTGAGCGCAAGCGCCGCCGTGAATGTTCACTTTAGCGTGATCCAGGCCCAGGTCTGAAATTGCCATCATGGTTACCATGGCAAAGGCTTCATTGATTTCGAACAAGTCTACTTCTTCAATGTTCCAGCCGGTTTTTGCCAACAGCTTGTTGATGGCGCCGATAGGCGCAATGGTGAATTCGCCGGGTGCCTGGCTGTGTCTTGCATGCGCTACCATTTTTGCGATTGGCTTCACAGCGTGTTCTGCGGTTGCTGCCTCCGACATCAGCAGGAGTGCGCTGGCGCCATCAGAAATAGAACTCGCATTGGCTGCTGTAATGGTGCCTTCTTTACTGAAGGCAGGGCGCAGCGTAGGTATTTTCTCGATGCGGGCTTTGTGTGGCTGCTCATCATCGCTAACGGTGAATTCGCTTTTGCGGGTTTTAACGACCACGGGTGCAATTTCCTGCTCCAGGGCTTTTTCATCGATAGCGTTGCGCGCCCGAGTCAAAGACTCAATGGCAAATGCATCCATCGCTTCGCGCGTGATGCCGCGCTCGTCGACTGTTTCCTGAGCAAAGCTGCCCATAGCTCGGCCGGTGTAGGCATCTTCTAAGCCGTCAGTGAACATGTGGTCTGAGAATGACTTGTGCCCCGAGCCAATGCCATCGCGTGCGTTCATCATTAAGTGGGGTGCACGGCTCATGCTTTCCATGCCGCCTGCGATCACTGACTGATTGGTACCGGCAACAATGCTGTCGTAGCCGAAGATGGCTGCCTGCATGCCGCTGCCGCAGGCCTTATTCACCGTTACAGCGCCAGTACTGGTTGGAATGTTCGCGCCAATCGCCGCTTGCCGCGCAGGGCACTGCTTCAACCCTGCGGGTAATACACAGCCCATAAACACTTCGTCGATGCGCGAGGCATCTAC
>JBGCFE010000246.1:0-10637 GCA_045106775.1 Halioglobus sp. | reverse complement strand
TATGGCGCTGTATTTCTTACGCTGGCAAAGGCGGCGGTGTAAATGTGAGCCCTTCTGCCTCCAACTGCAGCTCTGCCTCAGCTTCTCGTGCTAGCGCGCGCTGTACCGACGGTCGCTGTTCCATTCGTTGAGCATGGTTCTTGAAAATGGGGTAGCTGCTCACTTCAAAACCTGCACCTTCGACGCGCCAAAACACCCAATACAAATAGGCATCCATCACGCTCCATACCTCGCCATACCACCAAGAACCATTTGCTAAGCGTTGCTCTATCAAGGTGAAGTATTCATTCATTGCGTCGCAACCACTTTCCCATACGGCGCGCGCATGCTCTGGCCTGGCAAAGGAAGCGGGCCTGCGAATGCGGGTAACAATGGGGTGCAGCGTAGCCGCACAAAAACTCAGGTCAGCTATTTGCTGGTAACGTGGAAGCGCTTCACTGGCAGGCGGCAATAATCGAGCTTGGGGGTATCGTTCGTTTAAGTAACTGAGAATGGCAACGTTTTCCGTCAGGCTCTCACCATCGACCAACAAACAGGGCACTTTTCCCTTAGGGTTGTGCTGCTTGTACTCAGGTGATTTATGCTCACCCTTCATAAACCGCACTAACCTTGTTTCGAACCTAACGCCAATTTCTTCGAGCGCAATAGTGGGCACGCGGGCGCAGCTTTGTGGCGCGTAGAACAAAGTTATGTCAGTCATCTATTACTTACCCAGCATTGCACGAATTTTTGGCGTTGCTTCTGCGCCCTTGGCGGCGCATAGATTTACGTAATCAGGCACCCGGTAATCTGAGATACCACTGTAGTTGGGTCTGGCTTTGGCGCGCGCTAACCAATCGCCAACAACGCTGCGCTCGCCGTCCCAGAACCAGTCCATAGACAAGTCTTCCAGCCGGCAGACATAGGGCAACATCGCGGTGTCAGCCAGGGTGTAGTGTTCACCACACAACCAGGGTCCACCTACTGACAGGGTGCTGGCCATTTTAGCGATTGCCCGATCATAGAGTTTGACCGCTGGCGGCACTTCAATAAAGTCGACACCGTGTTCCAGCATGCCACGGAAATGGTGGCTAGCGCCGGCAGATTCGGGGCGCTTTTTGGCCTGGGCGCCTCCAGCAGCCAGCATCTGTTCGCGCCAAGCCACGGTGACGCTGAGCATACCGCAGGCGGCATGCAAACCGGCGTCGGGTTGTATGGTCCATTGACGCACGCGAGCGCGGGCCAGCGGATCGCTTGGCATCAGCGCAGGCTTTGGGTAAGCCTCTTCCAAGTATTCACAGATAATGGTCGACTCTACGATGGCTTGCCCATCGATTACAAGTGTTGGAACAACGCCTTTTGGATTAAGTGCCAGGTATTCTGGTTCGTGTACGTCGCCATTGCGCAACATCATATGATGCTCTTTAGGGGTTAAGCCCTTTTCCCGAAGAACCAAACGAACTTTCTGCGCGCATACCGACATGTTGTTATGGTATAGCTCTAGCATACTTCATCCTTTTTTTTGGTGTTTACTGTCGGCGATTTTCCGGCACATCAAGCCGCTACGAGGCGCAGTGGTAAATTAGCCAGTGCGTGCAAAGTATTATTCAAACGCAGCTCGGGAGGCTTGAGTAGCGTAATGCTCGATACTTTCTCCGCAAGTACCGTGAGCAGAACCTCCGCTTCCAGTCGGGCAAGCATCTGCCCAACGCACATATGAATGCCAGCGCCAAAGCCTACGTGGCCTCGTGTTTCTCTCTCAATGTCATATTCGTCTGGTCGCTCCCAGCGCCGTGGATCTCTGTTCGCTGAGGCCAGAACCAATAATACTTTTTGATCTTTTTCTATTTGAGTTCCGCCGATATTAACTTCGCGCGTAGTTGTGCGATAAAAAGTTTGTACGGGGGAAAGCAAACGAACAGCTTCATCAAGGGCAGCTCGGCTTAACTCAGTATTATTGCGTAGTTTTTGCCACTGATCTGGATTGGCAGCCAGGCAATACAAGGTATGACCCAGTCCATGAATGGTTGTATCCATGCCAGCGGTAAGCAAGGACCGCACCAGTAATGGCGCTTGTTCATGGGTGATGGTGCCGGCGTCGGCCGCAGCGTATATTTGCGCTCCAAAACCTGTTTCGTTCAAAGCACTGCGTTGGCATTGTTCCGCAATCCACCCCGCAACCGGAGCCGCATTTTTCATGGATCGCTCCAGCAGTTCATTGCGCGGACCAAACGCATTGAACGCCATGTCGGCATATGGAAGCAACATGTGCCGATCGGGCGACTTAAGCCCCACAGCATCTGGGAAAACCTGTAGTGGAAATACCTGAGATAAATCGCTTACGCCATCGATGTCCCTCTGTATCAACAGCTTGTCAACCAGCACTTTCGCTTTTTGCTCAAAGGACGTACGCAATGACTCCAAGGCTTTGCGGGTGAGTATTCGTGTGACCACAGATCTGACCGGCGTATGCGCGGGCGGATCGGCTTCCAGCAACAGGCTGGGCTGCCGCCACGGCTTTTCGTGATGGAAGTTGCTCATGCCTACACCTGCACTGGAACAAAAAGTTTCATTGTCGCGCAGCGAGCTATGCACCTCTTCGTATCGACCCATTGCCCAAATTGCGTATTTACTTAACCAAACCACGGAACCGGCATCTCGTAACTGGGTATGCTGAGCATGAGGATTGCGCAGCGATTCTTCAGAGTAAGGGTCTAAATCTGATTCGATTAACATAGATTTCCTTTTGCGGCTGTACTGGTTAAACCATGTCAGATGGGCTTGGCTGTTTCCTGAAACATCTCCATCGATGCTGTGGCCTGATCGGGCGCAGGCGCTAAGCCAAGCTGACCGCGGCAAATTGCTAAGGAAGCATTAACGATGTATTTGCATCGATCATGGCGCCTGCTCTGGTATGTGGTGAAGGCGTCCGTGGCAGTATCGGCCCTATCAATTTCTTCGGCCAGCACAATAGCGTCTTCAATCGCCATGCCCGCGCCCTGCCCAAGATGTGGCGTGGTTGCGTGAACAGCATCACCTAGCATAACAACCCTGCCTTTGTGCCAAGCAGTATCAACAAACATGCCGTCCATCGGACGGTAGACCACTCCCGCATCATCGATTATCTGTTCGGCCAGCTCGGCAATTCGTGGCGCGGTTTTGGGCACTTTTTCGCGCATTGCAGTGGCTATCCCGTCTATTGGATAGTCGTCTCTATCCGGCTCGGGTGTTGTTACATACATGTACATCAATTCGTCTGAGAGCGGCACCAGACCTAGGCCGATACGACCTTCATAGGCATGCAGACAAGTGACATCTTCAGGACGTTGGAAATTATATCGCCAAACCGATTGCCCTGTGAACTCAGGTTTCGCCGCTTCGGGAAAGTACATTTTGCGAGTGCTTGAATACACACCGTCAGCTGCAATCACCAGATCAAAGTGTTCTTGCTTACCATCAGAGAAACTAACCTCCACCTGATCGCCTAATTCTTCTATGGTATCGGCCACGACACCTAAGCGAATCTCAGCGCCCGCTGCCTTGGCTCGGTCACCTAACACTTTGTGCAATGCTGGCCTGCCGATACCAACGTTAGCAGGCTTACCTTCCACCAATTTGGGTGATGGAATTTGCGCAACACGTTCGCCAGTCGGGATGTATACTTCAATGCCATCATAGCCATAGCCAACGTCAAGGTAGTCATCGAGAATACCCAGCTGCTGCATGGCTCGCACTACATTCGACTGCTGGATGATGCCAACGCCGTAAACACTCCACTCCGGGTCTCGCTCAATAACGGTTAGCTTGTGGTCGTACTTACCCAGTGCAATAGCAGCGGTTAGCCCGCCGATACCACCGCCAATAATCAGAATGTTCTGTTGTTTCATTTTTCGCTCCCTATAACTCTATTTGAAAGGCCTTGCTTATCATCACCTTTCAACAAATATATTTCCGTCCTGTCCGATGATTACTGGCACGCTGCTTAAGAACTCTCCTAGACAGGGACCATGAACACAGAGCCCTGTCTCAATCTCAAACTCAGCACCGTGGGCAGAACAGACGATAAACTCGGCTTTGCTATCCAGATAAGCGTCCTTACGCCACGGCAGTGACGTGCTTCCACGATAGTGTGGGCATTGATCCTGATAGGCAAAGACCTTACTGCCCTTTCGAACTATAAACAGCGTGTCCCTGCCTTTTTCTTCCAGATCAAAACCCTTGGCACTGTTCGCGCTGAGATCATCCAGGTGGCAAAGACGCTGGCCTACAGGCATGCTTATTTTCCCGGTGGAGGCCCACCCATTGGCGCCCATTTCTCGCGGTAGTCCAATAGGAAGGCTTGTGAGTTATCAGCGCCAGGCGGTAACTCGCGGGCTTGCCAGCTTTCATCGTGCAAATCCATGTCGGCATCGAATTCCATATTGCATCCGAGCGGACTTTTGAAGTACCAGAACCAGTTCGAACCAAATATGTGACGCCCTGGACCCCAAAAACTCTGGTAGCCCTTGTTCACCATATTGTTGCCGGCTTGCATTACCTCAGTCGGCCCACCCATATGAAAGGTGAAATGCTCGATACCTTTCATATGCGGCGGTGTTTGCAGAAAAAACAGCGTGTGATGATCGTCTGTGCCCGCCGGTCTCATAAAGGGGCCAAGGCCGCTGAACCTGTCGGTAGTAACAAAGCCCAATCGGTCGCGGTAAAAAGCCTCGGCCTTGGCAAAGTCGGGAACAAAGTACACCACATGCGACAAGGTTCTGGGTTTCGGTTCATCTTCTTTTTGCACGCCAATCGTGTTAACTGGCCGCTGATTTGAAGCCCCAGGTGCATTAATTGTTTCAGAAGGCAATGAAAGCGATTTGCGCGCGGTTACCTGAAAGCCAAGGGTGAAGCCCATATCATCGCTAGATTCCAGACTGCCGTCGTCGAGCCGCTTAACCTCACGATCCTTACTCAACTCAGCGTCGATAGCATCCAGTGTTTGCTGGTCAGCCACGCCATAAACAGTTTTACGTATTGCCGTGCCAGATTCCATGGCCGGTGGCAGTGACGGATCGTCCTTGGCGAGTAGCAACAATCCGGTACCATCCAAAGCGTCGAATCGACCACCACCCTTAGACTCAAGCCCATAATCAGTGACAAATTGCGTGCAGTCTTCAACGCTGTCCACGCCAAATACCAGTAACTCGGGTCCAATAATATTCATAAATTCCTCTCTAATCAGACGGTTGTATGGCCGCCCAAGGTTTCGGCTACCCAATCAGCAATGTACTGACCGGCGTTAATGCTATTGTCGAAACTGGAATGCTGCACCCCACCCTCGCGTTCAGTGAAAATCTTTAACTCTTTCTTTGGGCTGTTGACTAGTTGCTCATAGGTACGTTCTGCCCACTTCATTGGAATCTGGGAGTCTTTCGAGCCATGTGTAACAAGAAATGGCACTTTAATTTTTTCGACAACACCATCTAAGTGAACGTTCTCTGCAATTTGCATGAATTCGTCCATATCTTTGGCACCCCAAACCCAGCGCACGTGAGCCCAATAGTGCGGAACTGGAAAATCGCCTTCACTGTCTAGCCGGCGCTTTTGCACATCACGCCAATCGTGATTAGCACCCCAGCACACTCCGCAGGCAAAACGCGGTTCAAAGGCAACCGCTCGTGGGCAGAAATACCCACCAAGCGATACGCCCTCCATACCGATGCGCTTTGGGTCTACGTCATCACGCGCTACGAGCCAATCCACTATGGGGCTGGCCCAATGCTCACTATCGTACCTCGCGGTCAGGTTTTGCAAACGGAGCGCTTCACCGGTACCCGGTTGGTCAACAATTAATGAAGATATGCCGCGCTGGGCAAACCAATCAGGCAAGCCGACGCGATATTTCATTTCCTTGGTAGAGTCCAGACCATTAACCTGCACCATTAACGGCGCTGGCCCATTCACGCCTTCGGCGTGCACGAGTAAACCAGATAGATGTTTACCCTCGTAAGGAATCTCTACACGCTCACAGTTTTCGCCGGTGAGCTCAATGCCCTTCTGAAACAATTCCAGATGGCGCTTAAACAAATCGATTCGTCCCGGCGCATCATGCGCCTGCAGTCGCTCACAAGTGATTAAATAAATCGCTGCCCGATTGTATTTTTCACCGGCCGACAACAATCGCCCCTGCTGCTCATCCTCAGCGGCCAGCACGCACAACTTATCCGCCATTTTCGCCCAGGTATCACGAAATGCCTGTGTACCTGCAGCATCTCGTGCTTTGGCTGCATCTTGCAAGGGCGCACACATCTCTTCGATTTCACCGATGCGGGCACCCATTTCAATGGCCAAATCAACCGACAGGTTCCATGGGTAATTAGTAGGAAAATATTTGAACATACTTTTTATCTCACTCTTCGAATATGGCCACGGCCCGCACAAAGCCGGCAGAGGCATGCTTGATTTTGTAGGGAAAGCACGACACAGTGAATCCGTTCGGAGGTAGCTGATCAAGGTTCGCCAGCTTCTCCATCTGCCCGTAACCTATATCTCGCCCGGCCTTGTGACCTTCCCATATCAAGGATGCATCACCGGTTGCTTCAAAGCGTTCGCGTGTGTATTTGAATGGCGCGTCCCAACTCCATGCATCGGTTCCTACAACACGAACCCCTCGCTCTAACAAATACATTGTTGCCTCGCGACCTAAGCCTACCCCGGCAATTAGATAATCTGGCTGACCAAAAACACTGCCGGCTCTGGTATTCACCAATACAATATCTAGCGGCTGCAGCTCATGATCAATTCGCTTCAACTCGTCTTCAACCTGTTGTGCTGTAACAACATGGCCATCAGCTAGTTCTCGAAAATCGAGCTTGACACCAGGCTGCAAACACCAGTCCAACGGCAACTCGTCAATGCCATATGAAGGCTTGCCGCCGTCAGTGGTAGAGGCGTAATGCCAAGGCGCATCCATATGCGTGCCACTGTGGGTTGTGATTTGCAGGCGTTCTGCCGCCCATGCCTCTTTGCCCGGCAAATCGTCAAGCGTCAGCCCTGGGAACATGGCTTCCATTTCCGGCCAACCCTCTTGATGATCCATGTAGTCAACATTAGGACGCAGGGTCGGAGGATCGTTATTAGGGTTGTTGTCTAGCGTTACAGAAAGATCTACTAGCCTGCGTTTTTTCTGGGGCATGCTTACTCTCCGTTGCGCTTGATGTGTTGGTCGATGGCACCGAACAGCGGCATATCGTCTAGATCACGCGCTTCCATCTTCACCCGATCACCAAACTGCATAAAACCTGTTTTTGGCTCGCCAAATTCGATCATTTCCAAGGCTCGCTTTTCGGAAATACAGGCGGCCCCTGCGCTAAGATCTGCGTTTGAAACCGTGCCAGAACCAATAATTGTTCCAGCACTTAATGTGCGGTTAAGTGCTGCATGGGCAATTAATTGGTCGAAGCCGAAGTGCATTTCGCCCCCTTCAGGCTGACCAAACCACTCGCCATTCCACTCAACCTTTAATGGCAGGTTAATACGAGCATTCTTCCACGCTGAACCCAGTTCATCTGGTGTTACCGCAATCGGTGCAAAACTGGTCGTGGGCTTGGCCTGTACAAAACCAAACCCTGTTTTCATTTCGCGCGGCGCCAACGCTCGCAAACTGATATCGTTAAGTTGCATAAGCAGCTTTATGTGGCCCATGGCCTGCTCTGTAGAACAACCCATGGGAACTTCGTCTACCAGCACTGCAAATTCGCCTTCGAAATCTATGCCGTGCGCCTCGCTGGGCAACTCAATGTCATCACGCGGGCCAAGAAGATTGTCGCTCGCGCCCTGATACATCAGTGGAATATTCTCCACATCCGCTATCGGGTCAAGATCAAATGCTTTTTGCATTCGCTCACCATGAGCGAGAAAACAGGACCCATCCAGCCACTGCCAAGCACGAGGCAAGGGTGCCATTGCTTGAGCCACATCGAAATCAAATGCAAGTACGAGTTCGTTGTTGTTCAAAGCCTCATAGCGATGCTGAAGCTCTTCTGCTACGTGGTCCCAACGGTCTATTGCCGACTGCATGGTGGTGAGATTCAAGCCCGCGTCTACCGCTTTACTCAAGTCTCTGGAAACGATGACGAGGCGGCCATCACGACTATTGTCGGCTAGTGTTGCCAGCTTCATTGTTGGTTCCCCCTGAAATTACATGTACTCATTGCGTTGCTGTGAACTAATACTCGTGGCTACATCTGGCAGCGAAGTCATCGAAAGAAACCATCTACTCTGACGCGAGATCAGAATCGATCGAGATCATTAGCAATCGTTATGTCACCATCGAACGCTTTGTCTATGTCTTTACGATAAGCGTCGGCCATGGCCTGCGTACTGATATTAGGCGACATATGTGTGACCACCACACGATCAACCCCGGCGTTTGCCGCCAACTCACCCACCTGGAGTGGCGTTAAATGATGAGCCCTGAAATGCCACTCGATGCGATCCAGTGCAACCTGAGGCATACCAGGGTTGGCCTTTCGTATGTTCACAAGCACCGCTGGAATGTCCATCATTTCACTGATCAGCAGGTCTGCGTTGCGGGCCAGCGCTTCAACAGCTTTACTGGGCCCGGTATCCCCGGTATAAACGACGGATCTATCTTCCAAATCAAAGCGGAAGGATAAGGACTTCGCCTTTTCGTTTGCACCGCTCTTCTTAGGAATCTTGAAATGAGAGTTCTCCGCCACCTTCACAGCGACACCTTTCAACTCAACCACTGAATCGTGAATTAATTCTTTGACTTCAACATTCGCTTTCCAGGCCTGACCAGGCATGCCATAGGCAGCTTCCCTGGCAGGATCCATTGCGGCCAGTAAGCCGGTGATAAAATGCTTAGTTCCGGGTGGGCCGTAAATCGTTAGTGTTTCGGAAGCGTTGAGCTGCATGCGCAAACCCAGCACAGCTAACACACCGCCAGTGTGGTCGAAATGAAGGTGACTGATAAACAGACCTTTCACATGCGGAATACGGTGACCTGCCTTCGTTAGTTGCGCAGCTGCACCATCACCCGCGTCTACAAGGTACAAATCATCACCGACAACCAGGGCGTTGGCAGGCTGCGAGCGAGTTGCTTCACCGCTTGGGCCTGCAGCTGTACCTAGCGTAATAAAGGTATTAGCCGATGGCGCGGGTGCCGACGATGCGCCTATTGAACTGGAAGAAACGTTCTGGCAGGCAACCATAAACAGCCCACAAGCCAGCATAATCAAACGTCTATTCATTCGTATCTCCAATGTTCCATTGCCTGCCCAAACGCTCTAGAGCGGTGCACCAGCATAAGCCCTTGACAAGGAATAACCAAAATTGTTTATATTTATGCATTATCATCCATAATATTTATAGGTCATCAAATGAGATTCAAATCGCTGGACCTTAATCTGCTGGTAGCTCTCGATGTTCTGCTTGACGAGCAAAACGTAACGCGGGCCGCCGAACGACTGAACATCAGCCAGCCGGCTATGAGCGCTGCACTGTCACGCTTGCGCGAGCACTTCAATGAGCCGCTGTTGGTATTGCACAGCAAGCGCATGATACCCACCCCTGCGGCGCTTGAGATGCGTGAGCCATTGAAAGAGCTTTTGCAGGATGCGGAAATTCTGGTCACTAAAACCACCCATTTTGACCCTGCAAGCTCCGAGCGACGCTTCCGCATCGTAACCTCGGACTACATACTCACCGTTGTTTTCCCGGCATTGGCGCAAAAACTCGAGCTGGTCGCCCCTGGGGTAACTATGGAATGCTTTCAACCTTCCGAACACACGCACCAGCTGCTGGAACAGGGGGACATAGACCTGGTGCTTACTCCTGAGAATCATCTAGTGCCCGGGCACCCTGCTGAGCTTATGTTCGAGGAAAAATACGTGGTGGTTGGCTGGAAAAACAACCCCGCGCTAAAAAACAATAAGATCAGCAAAGATGATTTCTTCAGCGCCCGACACGTGACGGTAGAAATCGGGCAAACCGCTCGGTCGTCCTTTGCTGAAAGTCATCTTCGTAATCTCGATCAAGAGCGACGTATTGATATGAAGGTTTCTTCGTTCCTGATCGCTCCTGAAATGGTGGTGAACACGATGAAATTGACGGTGATGCATGAGCGATTAGCTCAATTGTTTGCTCAGCGAATTGACATCGCCATTGCAGAGCTACCTTTCGACTTCCCACTGATGAGTGAGATGGTTCAATACCACGCGGCACGTAAACACGACACAGGCGTGCGCTGGCTAATCGACCAAGCTAAAGCACTGGCTTGAATTCGTCTTGGTGACACCGCTACTCCAGCGATGGAGGCGAGACTTTAGTACACATTAACTCGCCATATATACGCAAAATCTATACTCGACGATAAGAACAATTAATTTTACATATAGAGGTGTGGCGTATATCGTCGCCGCAAGTGTCAATAAATGTACCTCTGAAAGTAAAAGGATAATTCCTATGTCCAAGTTAGCACTAACCGCATCCAGCGTGACTGTCCTCACACTGGCACTCGGCTTGCCGAGCGCCTCTGCTCAACCCAATACAGGTGAACAGTCATTTCTCGAAGAGGTGATTGTTACGGCTCAGCGCCGGGCGCAATCTCTGCAAGACGCCGCGATACCCGTTCAGACCTTTGGTCAGGATCA
>JBGCFE010000245.1:0-14478 GCA_045106775.1 Halioglobus sp. | reverse complement strand
ACTGCGCGTGCAGCTGATTACGCCGCCAAGCGACTGGGCGAGGGCGCGTTCGGCTAATCACCGTGTGGCCACGTGGCCTTGTCGTCAGAGTTTGGTTCAAAGTGCCAAACCCTATCTAATCAAACGCCAGTGCGAGGCCGCTCAGGCCTCGGCTTGCTTGCTCCCGCCCCGCGCATAGATAACACTGGAGCGCTATTAAACCGACATTTCAACAGAGCGATTAAGCCAATGAACGAAGCCGAACAAAAAGTAGTCGACGGCACCACCTGGGATGAATTTTGTGATCTTTTGAAAGATGCAGGGAAGATCGTACGCAGTGAAAAAGCGCCAAAAGATCCTTTCACACAAGCGGAAGGCTATCGGTATCTAGCACGCCTGCTCAGGGGAGGGCTGGAGAGCTTCTTAGAGTTTCGCGACCCGATGTTCCCACAGCTGCGTTGTGGCGCCCACGAGACGATAAAGTTAGGCGCAGATAATCCGGATAACCGCTATGAGAGCGCCAGTGTTAATCCCAAATATGATTACAAGATAACTGGCACACGCGGCACGGTTAATTATTTGGGTATCAGCACCATCATCAACAAATACGCCTCTGGTGGCACCATGGAGGTTACTGGACACATTGATGCGAGACAGATGGAGCTCGGCCCCAATGGTGAGCTAGAAATTATTGTAAGTCGCACAGAGCAACCGGGTAACTGGTTGCCCATGGGTGATGAAACAAATTCGATAACGGTACGGCAAACGTTTCAGGATCGCATAGGTGAGAAGCGCGCCGAAATGAAAATTGAGCGAATCGGTGCAGAGGATGATCGCCCGGAGCCATTAACCGCGCAAAAGTTAGAGCGCGGCCTAATGGGTGCAGCGATGTTTGTTCACGGTTCAGCGCGTATGTTCGAAGATTGGGCCGAGAGTTTTTTGCCCACCATGAATGAGCTGCCGCCCGCCGATCAGGAGTACTGCCAATCGATAGGCGGTGACCCAAACATTTTCTATTTCCACAGCGCTTGGCAGTTGGAAGATGATGAGGTGTTTATTATCGACGCCCCTGAAATTCCCGAGTGTCAAACCTGGAACTTCCAACTGGATAACTGGTGGATGGAGTCTTTGGATTACCGTCATCACACCATTCACGTGAACAAGCACACTGCGCATTACAATCCTGATGGCAGCGTACGCGTTGTTGTCTCGCACACAGATCCCGGTGTTCCCAACTGGATCGAAACCGCAGGGCATAACATGGGCACGATGTGTTGGCGCTGGATTGGCGCGGACAAGCATCCGCTATTGAAGTACAGAGTGGCAAAATTGGCGGAATTGAAATGACAGAAGATGCTGTAACCTTTGTTGCCGATGAGCTGATAGCAGAAGCGATAGAGCAGACTGGCTTTGACGATTTTGGTGATTTGCCCTATCGCGAGGGCCTTGAGGTTCTTCTTGAAACCTACGACAAGCACATTGCTGACCCAGCAGGGCGTGCGCGTTGCAGAGAGCGTGTAGGTATGCAGCTTGCTACCAGGCTTAAGTGCGAGAACGCATTCAAAACTATTCCAGAAATCGCCGATCAAAAAATTGAAGCGCCGATTTTTGTGACAGGCTTGCCGCGCTCAGGCACATCAGCGCTGCTTAATTTATTGGTCGCCGCGCCTGAAAATCGCGGCTTACTGCAGTGGGAAGTTCAGTTCCCTGACCCTTGGCCCGGTACTAAACCCGGTGAAGAAGACATTCGCTATCCGTATCTGGTAAAGGCGCTAGAGAAAAACCGCGAGTCAGATTTTGCCAAAATCCATTACGTGGATGCCGACACGCCGGAAGAGTGCGTGTTGTTGCATGCCTTTGCGTTTGGCGGCGTACAGCTGGGTTTCGAGATCATGTTGGAGCCGTATCGCAGCTGGCTGCTGGAGCAGGATCTAGAGCCACTCTACGCGTATCAGAAACGTCAAATGCAGATGATTAATTGGCGTAACCCCGGGCAGCAGTGGATGCTCAAAGCGCCAGCGCACATGTGGGCAGTTGACGAGATTATGAAGGTGTTCCCTGGCGCGCGGTTTATCTGGTGCCACCGCGATCCGCAGAAAGTAGTGCCGTCTATTAACAGCATGAATAAAGCGGTAATGGGTATGTATGCGCAAGATATGAGCCACTTAGATGCCGGTGAAATTGGCCGGGCTGTGATGGAGTGGTATGCCCTGTCTTTAGAGCATGGCCTGAAAGCGCGCGAGGCGCATCCGCAAGAGTGTTTTGTTGATTGTTCGCAAGCTGACTTTGTCGCCGACCCAATGGCCGTTGTTGCCAGTGTGTACGATGCTTTCGACTTGGATTTGACGCAAGAATCGCGCGCCGCATTACAGGCGCACATCGACGCAAACCCCAAAGGCAAGCATGGTAAGCATGAATACGATTTGTCAGAGTATGGGCTTACCACTGAAATGATCGATGAGCGTTTTGCGTTCTACACGTCGAACGAGCGCTGGCCTATTTCAGACTAGGCTTAGATCTGAATAAGAGCTGTGCCAATGCGAAGGTTGCTCAATGAGCAGCCTTTTTTATTGGTATGAGTACTCCACTGTAATGCCGTAGGTGCGTGGATCACCGAAGGTCGCCAAGCCAATAAGCCCCAGGGTATCGAACGACGCCTGGCGAATGTTGCCTATGAAATATTCCTGGTCAAGCAGGTTCTTGCCCCACAGCGCCACCTTAAGGCTGCCGCCGCTACTGCCCAGCTGAATCTCCGACAGACTGATGTTGGCACCCACCAGCGTGCGCGCATCGAGCAGCGAGGCGGGCTCAACTACGCCACCGCTGGCCGTGTCCTGATACTGCACATTGGTGTTAGCGTTGAAATAGCCAAAGGACAGTTCGCGGCCGTAGTCCAGTGCGAACGTGGCGCTATGCTCTGGCGCTAGTGCCAAATCTTCCGTTAACACGTCGGTGATCGTTGCAAAGCCGGTGGGAGCTGCATCATCAATGCGTTGATAACTGATCGTATCTGGACCGAATTCTGTGTCTAGATAACCGTAGCTAAACGAGCCCGTCAGAGCGTCGGTAATCGCCACCGTGACATCCATTTCGAAACCGCTGATAGTGGCATCTTTGATATTCAGGAAATCGCGTTCACCGGCGTTTCTGCCCGTAGAGACGCTCTGCTGGTAGTCGTCGTATTCCATGTGGAAGATGGCGGCGTTGATGCGTGCTCGCCCATTGGCGAAGCTGCCTTTGTAGCCGACCTCGTAAGACAGTAAATCCTCCTCGCCAAAACCTTCCTGAAAACCTTCAGAGCTGGTTGAGCGCTGGCTAGTGCCTCCCGATTTATAGGCGCTGACAATTTTTGCATACACATTGGAGTCGGCATTCAAGTCGTATTCAACAATAAGCGATGGATTAAACTTGCTAAAGTCTTTGTCATAGTTGGATCGAAAAGCAGGTACCGGCGTAGGCGAGCCGGCAAAACCAAATGAAACACGATTGTTGTCTCTAAACGCTTTACGGTTATCGTCTGAGTAGCGCATGCCCAGCGTGAAATGCCAACGTTCATCTAGAGCAGCGGGTGTCCAGGTAGACTGGCCGAATATCGCCAGCGAAGTGTTCTTGGTGGATGTGAAATCTGATAGCAGGCCATCCGGCACCGCCTCAGACCCATTACTGTTACTGGTGTTTGCGTCTTGCTGCGAATCATCTTCGTAGTAGAAAATGCCACCGACCCAAGTCAAGTGGTCGGAGTCACCTAATAACTGAAACTCCTGCGTAAATTGTTCGAACTCAGTAAAGGGGCGGCCATTGGTAATCGTGAACTGCCCAAACAGTGAGGTGGTGGGTGTTTGTGCGTTTTGGCTGAAGGCGTCGAACTCGCGGTAGCCGGTAATAGACTTGAACGTCATTGAATCGTTGATATCCCAGACAAAGTTCAATGTGTGCCCGGTGATCTCAATGTCGCCAATTTCCTGTTCATCAAACGCTGTGGCCTCATCAAGGCGACTATCGCTCGCCTCGATGGGGTTACCTGACGCGTCTAAGCCTGGGTTTGCAAAGCTGATAATGCCTGCATTTGACGCGCTGCTATCAAATGCAAGTAGCTGTGACAAACGCGAGCTGTCCTGGGTAGTGGTTTTCTCAAATTTGTAATCGATCACTTGCCGGTCATTGATGTCGAGATGTAGATCGGCCGTTAGGTTGTCGCGTTCTTCGCTGCCCCAGTCCACGCCATTCCCCAGGTTCTCTACAATCCCGTCGCGTTCAGAATATAGATAGGAAACCTTGATTGCGGCGCGCTCGCCCAGCGGAACATTCAGTATGCTTCTAGAGCGAAAGTGATCGAAGTTGCCAGCTGTCAGCGTTTGCCGAAAGGTCAGCGCGTCCGGGTCCGCTTTGCGCGTAATGAGATTGATTGCGCCGCCTGTGCTGTTGCGGCCATAGAGTGTGCCCTGGGGCCCACGTAGCACCTCTATGCGCTGGATGTCGGCGGATTCAAAGGCTGTGCCCACAGAAGACCCCACATATACGCCATCAAGATACAAGCCGACTGAAGGGTCTTGCGTTACCTGCACGTCGTTTTGGCCTACACCGCGTATGAACAGCCGTATGGTGGTAGAGGCGCCGGTAAACTCATTGATCAGTACATTGGGCACCTTGGAGGCAAGGCCCTTTATGTCGTTAATGCCAAACTTTTCAATGTCGTTCTGGGTAAAGGCTGCTATGGAGATAGGCACATCCTGCAGTAATTCTTCGCGTTTTTGCGCGGTAACAATCACTTCTTCGAGTACCGGGGCGGCCATGAGGCTGGCGAAGGGGGTAGTGCTAATTGCGATTGCGATACTCGCGCTCAGTGCGTGTCGTGTATTTTTTTGCATAGCGGGCCCTCTATTATTGTGTAGCGGCGCTCTTGCGATAGCGGGTTTACATCGAGAGAGCTGCACAGTAATTATTGTTGCAACTATGTTTTATGCTCAAGTATACCGATGCTGGGCTCAGACGCACACTCTCAAATCGGCTGATTTGAGGCCCCATTGGGGTATGTTGCAGGCGCCTTAGCGCTCTATACTGAGCGCGCTACAAAACACTCACTGCAATGAAGGAGATACGCGATGGACCATTCAATTCTTACCCCCGCGCTGGCGCTCATCACCTGGACACTGATCATTTGGGCCTGGATGTATGCTTTAAGGATACCGGCTATGCAGGCGGCGAACATTGATCCACAGGATGCCGCTCACCCCGGTGCACTTAGCGTGCTTCCCGCAAACGTGCGCAGCGTTGCCGACAACTACAATCACTTGCACGAACAGCCCACTATTTTTTATGCGTTGGTATTCTACTCTGCGTTAGCTGGGAACGGCGGGTCTACTCTGGTGTCCCTGGCCTGGATCTACGTGTTGGTGCGTGTTGTTCATTCACTCATCCAGTGCACCAGTAACAAGGTGATGCTGCGTTTTTCGACATTTGCACTGGCCTCATTGGTTCTTGTTGCTATGGCGGTTGTCAACCTGATTGCGCTGTAGATAACTAACAACAGAAGCTGGAAATAAGAGGCGCATTCTATGTATCGCGGCAGCTATACCATCGTTGGGATCGAACTAAGTATGTTCACGCGAAAGTTGGAGGCGCAGCTGTGCTACCAGCAAATACCGCACGGCTGGCAGTTCAAGACGGCCGAAGCAGGGCCAAATTGGGAGGCTCGCGCAGGGACGCGGTTTGTGCCACTGCTCGAAACACCGGACGGTTGGGTGATTAACGACACCATTGCTATCGGTCCACTGTTGAACGATCGCTTTTCAGAGTGTTCAGTTCTGCCTGTTACGCCTGTGCAGCGCGCCGCGAGTTTTGTGCTGGAGGATTATTTCAACCACTGGTTCCCACGCCATGCGTTACATACTCGATGGATAGACCACGATAATGCGATGGCCGCAGGGCGATGCTTTGGCGCTAACATGTTGCTCAATAAGAGTATCGATGAACCACTCAGCGACGAAGAACAGGCCACAGTGGCCGACATGGGCAATTTCATGCGCGATTCCTTTGGCTTGGCTGCCTGCGATGTGCAGGGCGCCGGCGCAGACCAGCAAGAGGCGGTAGAAGGCGATTTTCACCAGATGATGGGTATTCTGAAAACGCTATTGGAGGCACAGCCTTTTCTACTGGGCGATACAGCCTGTCTCGCAGATTTTGCGTTAGTTGGCCCAATTAAGGCGCATTTTCTACAAGATCCGTTGCCGCTGAGTTGGTTAGAAAAAAACGGGAATCGAGCTGTGCTTGAGGCCTATGTCGAGCGCGTTTACGCAGGAGCACAACCCGGAGCGGTTTACGCAGCCAACGATACACTGGCACCGAGCTTGCAGCCGCTGCTTGACCATATGGTTGCAAACTATCAGCCCTTTGCGCGAGCCAGTATTGTGGCTGCACAACGTGGAGAAAAAACGTTTACCCTGGATGTAGGGCGTGGCGAGTTTACCGCGCGCTCTATGAAGCGTTTGGAAAAAGCGCGGCAACATGTTCGCGACGAGCTCTCTGGCTTGTCTCTGGCGGGTTCTATGTTGGAAAAGAGCGGAGCACTCGGGCTGTATGCACCCGAATCCTTGTAACGGATTAAGCAAACAACACAGAGCGTGCCTATGACGGGGCCTGAACAAAGCGCAGTCAATGATTCCTGCTTGCCGATAACGCTTTATGGGCCGGAGCTCTCCTATTTCACAGGCAAATTGGAGGCCGTGATCCGTTTCATGGAGCTGCCTTATCAACGTTTGCCCGCTGGTCCCATGAGTGAAGAGCCGCTTGCCGCTGGCGTAGCCCAGGTGCCCGCCGTGCGCTTGGCGGATAAGCGATGGATGACCGATTCCACGCCCATTATTGGCTGGCTGCACGATCGCTATCCCCGGCATCAGGTAATACCCACTAACCCGGTGTTGCGGTTCTTTAGCCTACTGCTGGAAGACTACGCAGATGAATGGCTCTGGCGGCCGGCGATGCACTATCGCTGGGATTACGCCGAGGGCGCCGCGCTGCAGGGCAGAGTGCTCATTGATGAAAATGCACACGACATGCCTCTACCTGGCGCTCTGAAGCGGTATCTGATTCGTAATCGGCAGCGCAAGTTGTTTACCCGGGGCGATGGTGTTGGGCCAGACACCTGGGACCATGTAGAGAAAACCTATCTGGATACCCTGGCTCAATTTAAAACAGTGCTGGCAGACAGGCCTTACTTACTTGGCACGCGGCCAAGCCTTGCCGACTTTGGCTTCTTTGGCCCGATGTTTCGCCATTTCTCGATGGACCCAACCAGTGCGAGAATTATGCGCGAGACGGCGCCTTCGGTGTACGAATGGGTGGCACGCGTGTGGAATGCGCGTTCTAGCGGTGGTGGTGAACTGTTGGACACCTTACCCGCAGACTGGCAGCCAATTATGCATTCCATAGGTGCCACGTATTTACCCTATCTGGTAGCCAACGCAAATGCATGGTCGCAATCACAAGAAAGATTCGACGCGGTAATAGAGGGAGTGAATTATAGAAACCTTCGAACCGCGCCGTATCGCGTATGGTGCCTTGAGCAGCTGCGCGGGCACTATGACTCGCTCAGTGATGCAGACAAAATTACGGTTCGCCCTGTTTTAGAAAACACCGGTTGCTGGCAGCCGCTTTGGGATAACGCTACGCTCGCATCTCAAATAGATCCTGATCAAAAAGCGCCATTTGGCGGCGGAGGTTCTATGACAGGTGTTTCACTAAAAAGCGCGCTAAAAATTAACTGGATGCCAGCTGGCAAGGCTCACTCTCGCTAGGTTAAGTTAAGAAAGACCCGGTCAGGTAAAGCCTGGTTAAGTAAGTAGCGGCATGAACCACAGGCGAAGAACAAGTAGAACATGTTGAATGTATTTTCCTGAGCACCAGGTCGCCTTCGTTGCGATAAATAGAACAGCTTCTTCGAGCCTCCTTACTGCATTAACCGAGGGGCTCTATAGCGCAGATGTACCTGCGATTTGGCAGTTCAAGGCTGGGCACCGTCTTCGCCGCGAGCGAGATATTTTGAAGCATGCGCAGGCATATTTCTATTACGCGCAGCTTGGGCAGAAGCGCTACGGTGATGCCTATGTGTTTACACAGGTTCGCAACCCCTGGGACAAAATGGTGTCTGACTTTCTTTTCAGGTGCAGGGCGCCACGTGATGTATCCAAATGGCGTAATACCAGGCAATGGTTTGTTGCACAGGGTATTGAGGGCCCAACTACCGAACCATCGAAGGCGTTGTTTAAAGAATTTATACTCGCGTTCAATGATAAAACGCAGCGAGCGCACCGTCAGTGGACGCGTATCAGTAAAGAATATGACCTGCCCGATGTTGGCAAAGATAATGTAAACCAGATGGATGGTCTGAGTGATCTCGCCGGCAACATCATGGTTGATAAGGTGATGCGTTTTGAATCAATTCAGGAGGACTGGGACGAGGTGAGGGCTGTTATTGCAAATAGAACAGGTGTACATCTTCGCGAGCTCCCGCATCTTAATAAAGCCAATCGCCTAGACTACCGAGCGTATTACGACGATGAATCCCGTGAGACGGTAGCCCGTGTTTTTAGTAAAGACATAGACGCCTTTGGTTACTCGTTTTAGCACACACAAGCACGTTAGATTAGGACATCCTATGCATATTGAACCAAGCCAGTTACCTGCGTCTTTGCAGGGCTGGATCGCTGTTGAAGAAGTAGAGCAGGGCCACTTATTTGCTGGGGAGTTGTTTCGGCGTAAATACCAGGCGGGGCCTCCGCCAGACCACGGGAGGCATATCGTTGCCGTATACCGCGATGAGGAGGGCGCAATGCATACCCTGTCCTATCTGCATTTTTGGCGCCAGGACCGTATAGGCCTTATTGGCGGTGGGTGCACAGACGGTAACGTGATTCGCGCTATGCCCATTGAACGCGCCCAAGCGATCAATGCGGCAGGTGGAATGCTGCGACAGACGCTTCTTTTTGCTTTCACGCGGTTTGCCGGTGAGATTGATGCGTTCTTTGGTCACGCCGGCGACAAGCGTGCCAGAGAGGTTGATTTGTTGGCGGGCTTTGAAGAGACCGAGGATCAATACCTTCTGATTAACCCGGTTGGCGAGCTTACTGCCGAACGAAGGCAGCAGCTTACCGAGCAGGCGTTGGCGATTGGTGTTTTCTAGGTAGCGGTCGCTCAGCAATAGAGTCATCGAATGTGTTTTGTAGGCTTTCATCGTGGCACCTCATTCCCCGCAACATCGGGTGGACAATTGACGGCCATCTGATTAGCCTTACGCAGCCGACCACATGTCGGCAATTCTCAGGGCGGGGTGAAAGTCCCCACCGGCGGTAATCGTTTAACACGCATTTTCTAAACGTAGCCCGCGGGCGCTCCTGTCAACACAGGAGGACAGCAGATTCGGTGAGATTCCGAAGCCGACAGTTAAAGTCTGGTTATGAGAATAAGGTGTGTTGAGTATCCATTTTCGTGTGGAGCGTTAAGCGTCCTTATTTGCCCTGTTGTTTAACTTTTCTTAAAGGAAAAACAGCAGATGAATACACAAGCAGTAGAACCATCAGCAGATCCACTAGATCACGTTAGCGTTACAGCGGGTATCGTCCAGAAGCCGCAGGTTGCGCTTATTCTTGCCCGCTGGCATTCCAGTATCGTCGATAATTTCAAAGCATCTTTTCTCGAAGCGTTTGAGGCTGTAGATGGCCGACGTGTTGATGTGTTTGAAGTCCCTGGAGCGTTCGAAATTCCGCTTTTGGCAAAGCAGTTGGCCAACACAGGCAATTACGCTGCCATCGTAGCCGGTGCTCTGGTGGTAGACGGTGGAATTTATCGCCATGAGTTCGTCGCGAGTGCAGTCGTGCAGGGCCTAATGAATACGCAGCTCGAGACATCAGTGCCTATCTTCTCTGGGGTGCTAACACCTAAAGATTTTGAGACTGAAGGGCAAGAGAGCTTCTTTGAGCAGCATTTTTTGATCAAGGGAAGAGAGGCCGCGCAGGCGTGCCACCAAACGCTTAGGGGTTATGCTGTGTTAAACGCTGCATAGTGCGCGATTTGTAGCTGTCAGGAAAACGTAATATCCTCAGCGTTGCTACGGCCGGGGGGCTGCAGTGAAAAGTGCCGTCTATGGAGGATGATTCCTCAGTACCCCTATGCTTAAAAATATCTTTTCATTTCTTATTCCGCTAGCAGTCCTGGGTGTTCTCTTTTACGAGCTGTTCAACACGCCGTTTTATTCCGAGGGCGAACTCGCTGGGGCCCGCGAAAAAACGGTTGCGCTTGCTCGCGAAGGGAAGTTTGAAGAGGCCTTCAATCGTTTCGATGCGCTGTTTGATATTGCGCCGGATGACCAGAAGGTGTGGGGTGATTACGTTATCGTCCTGATCTGGGATGATCAAGAACGACGCGCGCTGGCACTGTCGGAGCAGCATTTGGATCTATCTGAAGCTGCTTTGTATATCATCCACGAAATCTTTGCAGCGTATCTGCGGCAGGGGCACCACGAGAAGGCGTTGCGGGCAGCGTTGCTGGCACTGCCTCGCAGCGAGGACCCTGCTCATTATGCTGTTGTTAGAAGCAGGCAGCTATCTACCGTCGGAGCATTAGCTGAGGCCAAGCGGCTGTTGGAGGCGGCATCGGCCGTTGCCTCAGATGATCCACGGCTGATCGCTGCGCGACTCGCCATAGAGTTGAATGGTGGTGCCAGCGAGGCAGAGGATGAGTTACGCAGAGAGCTGGCTCAAAATCCCAACGATCCCGACCTCAGAGCAGTACAAGTTGAGGCGGCTGTCCTCCGCGCTCGAGCGGGCGATTACGGCGATGCGCTGGCGCACTTTGAAGGCCGTTATCGGAGCGAACCAGATAACGTCAAAGTCGCTTCTGAATATCTGACGCTACTGAGTTGGTCGGGTGCGCACGAACAGGCGGTTGGCGTGTATATGGCGCACGCTGGTCAGGGGTTGGATGATCACGCTCGAGAAGCGGCTGCGATATCACTCCTGTCGACCGGTGAGGTAGAAGAGGGCACCGTTATTTTGGAAGTGCTCGCCGCCATTGACCCTGACAACCAGCGCTATCTAAGGGGATTGGCAATGGCGCGGGTGGCGCGCGCAGACCCTGATGGCGCGGTGGCTTTGTTGGAGTCTGTTAAAGAAGCGGAGGCCGATACGCTCGAGCAGCTGGGTTATCTTTACGCATCCCAGCAAAAGCCTAAACGCGCGGCTGTCACACACGGCTTGGCATTTGCACTCCAAGCACCGGAGCAACGGGCATATCTGCCCTGGTTCGATGCCATTGAAGCGGCGACAAAACGCTCAGGCATCTCTCCGTTTCTCGATGACCTTCGGCAGTACCTCCCAGGATTGGCCGGGAATCCGATTGTTGCCCGATATATCGTGATGCTACTGCGTTACGATCAAGACGAACTGGCGCGCGAGATTGCGGCAGAATATCCGTACAGTGCGCAGCGCCCAGCGGGGCAAAGCAAACAGGACTCTGCTCCCGGTGATCGCCTCGCCAAACAGTTGCAGTGGGAAGCCAAAACGGCCAGAGACGAAAGAAACCTAGCGTTGGCTGTCAAGCTCTCCCGCTTTGGGCTAGAACACTATCCTAACAATAGGCAGTTGCAGTTGGGGCTTGCGATTGGCCTGAGCGAATCCGGCAAACAGCGTGAGCCTACGGCAATACTGAAGCAACTTGCTGAAACCTATCCTGCCGATCAACAGATACAGAACGCAGCCGTATACCACTTCCGAAAGTACAAGCTTGACGATGCGCTCATGGCTTCACTTGAGCGGCTGATGCCGTTGAGTGCAGGCACTCAACGAGACAGGGTACTGATGTCGTGGGTTACCACGCTGCTGTCGAATCGTGTTTACGCCGATACTCCGGCACAGCTTGCCGCTCTTGAACGCATTGGGAGGTACCACCCCGATAGTACCCGCTGGTGGCTCACGCTTGCTTTGTTGCAATCGCGCGAAGGCCGCTGCGATGCCGCTGTGCAAGCACTGGCTAAGGTGTCGCCCTCGCAGTCAGACCTACACATGCTTGATAACGCAGGTTTCATTGCGCGACAGTGCGAAAACTATGCACTGGCCGAGGTCTATTACGCCCGTGGTATCGAACGCTATGGACATCGGCCGGAGATGTTTGCAGGGCTGGCGCTTAGCATCACCGATGGTGGTGATGCACAACGCGCGCTGCAGATGTTGCAACCGGTTGCTGCATCGCTTGGAGCAGACAGAGATTTCCTGTTTGCCAGAGCCTATGCCAGCGCAGCTGCAGGAGAGCATGAAGCGGCTGCTGAAGATTATCAGGCGCTGCTGCAGCGCTGGCCGGATGACAAAGAAGCCTTTTTGGAGTATGTCATGTCGGTCAATTACGCGGGCGACCCACAGGAGGCGATTCGAATGGGTGAGCAGCGCGAAGACTGGCTTTCAAAGAAACACTGGCAGCGGCTTCATGCGGATGAAGCCACAATCTCCCTACGTGCTGTTGACAGAAGTGACCTATCAAGAGCCGAGAAAAAACGGTTAACCGACGATGCGCTAGCCAAAATCGATCGCAACATTGCCGAGCTGGAGTCGGCTTTACCCATTGATGATAAGGCCTTGCAAAACGCCCGATTTGACCGTGTCTCTGCGCTTTACCTCGGTGAAGAAATGCAGCGTAGTGTAGACGAGTACTTGTCGCTGGAGATTAGCCCAGGCCAATCGCCAGCGTATCTGTTGGTGATGGTGGCTGATGCCAGTATGCACGTCAATAACCCAGCGTTAGCCATTGAGCTACTCACTGAGGCGCAGCAGCGTAACCCGCAGGACGGTAGGGCTCAGGCAGCACTGTTCTATGCGTATTTGGATAGCGAGCAGTACGAGCGCGCCGAAGCCGTTATTCAGGCTATGCAGGCAGGTGTCACCTCTGATCAGTTAAAGGGTTGGCAAGCAGAAGAAACGCCATGGCAGTGGAAGCTCGCGGCGATGTTTGAAGCCTACCGTAATCGGCTGGGGCTGGCGCAGCGCAATCTTGAGCAGTGGCTGGTACAAACACCGGCTGACACTGATCTTAAAATAAAGCTGGGCGCGATCTACCGCTGGCGTGGATGGCCCGACAAGGCCATCGCCATTTATGATGAGGTGATGACGCAAGAGCCGGACTCTCTAGACGCTCGCGTGGGCAGGGGGTATGCGCTAATTCAACGTCGGGAATACGAGCAGGCCGAGGCACAAATAGAGCAGCTCGTTGCAGACGACGCTGGCAACGGCCAAGTGCAGCTGATGCAATCTGACTGGGCACTTCACAATTCATCACAGCTTGATTCACGAATTTCGCTTGGCAAAAGTGATGGCGGTGCGTTCGCTAACAACGAACTGGTGTCAGACACGTATCTCTACAGTGAACCGCTACAGAATAACTATCGGGCTTTCGCGCATACCTATATCGCCACCGCTGAACTGCCGGGCGATGAGGGCAATGCCGATGTTCTGCGTCTTGGCGTCGGTGGGCAGTACAGGTCGCGGGCGCTGATTGCATCCGCAGAGGTGAGCGAGGCGCTAGACAACGATGGTGATGTGGGTGTGACTTTGTCAGGCACTTGGCTTCCCGATGACTACTGGAGCCTCAATGCGAAACTACAAACCTACAGCCTTCTCGTGCCGGTGCGGGCAATCAATCAGGGCATCGACGGCGAGTCTGTGGAATTGTCATTAAAACACCAGTGGAATGAAGGCCACTACATTCGCGGTGCGGGCAGCTACTCCCAATTCAGTGACGACAATGAACGCCGGTCTCTTTACCTCAGTCATTATCATCGCGTTTATGAGGATGAACATCACACTGTTGCGCTGATGGAGCAGGCTTACTGGTCTGACAACTCGGGAGGCAGCAACGTTCCGTACTTCAACCCCGAGGAAGATAGGTCGCTGAGCGCTACGCTGCTCTACGACGGTGTTCTGTGGCGGCGCCTGGAGAAAAAGTTTAGCCACAGTCTTGCCATTGGCGTTGGGGTGTATGACCAGGACGGCTTTAGTAATAGCTTCATCTGGGACATCGAGTATTCCCACACCTGGACACATTCAAGATTTCTGGAGTGGACGTATGGTTTGTTACACCGAGATCGGAGCTACGATGGTGAAGGCGAGTACTTCAACGCAATCTTCGGCCGGGTAAACTGGCGGTTTTAAAGGGGGAGGGCAGGCGAGCTGATATCACTATGATTACTTTTCAACACATTCTTGATGCGCTTTTAGCCTACGCGTACTACTACCCTCTGTTTATGTCGTGGCTTTGGATGCTCGGCGGTCTCTATTACCGGTTTCACTGGGAGAGGTCGGGTGGTCTTGATTACACCAATCCTCGTGAGCCTGCTGGATCGCCACCTGTCTCTATTCTGGTTCCCTGCTACAACGAAGAAGCCCATATTGCAGAAACCATTGAGCACCTGCTGCAGCAGAAGTACAGCAACTACGAAATTATCGCCATTAACGACGGCAG
>JBGCFE010000244.1:0-13498 GCA_045106775.1 Halioglobus sp. | reverse complement strand
ACCGCGCGGCAGCAGCAAGTGCTGGATATAATCCGCGAACATATTGATAGCACTGGCTACCCCCCTACCCGCGCCGATATCGCTCGCGAACTTGGTTTTAAGTCTGCCAACGCCGCTGAAGAACACCTCAAAGCACTCGCGCGTAAAGGCGCCATCGAAATGATTGCAGGGGCATCCCGTGGTATCCGTTTGCCCGAATCAGCGGGCATTCCAATTGTCGGCCGAGTCGCGGCGGGTAACCCCATCCTTGCGCAGGAGCACGTAGAAGACTACTGCGATTTATCACCTAGTTTTTTCAAGCCCGCTGCTGACTACTTCTTAACCGTGCACGGCGACAGCATGATCGACATCGGTATTTTCGATGGCGACCTGTTGGCCGTTCACAGCACTGCAGTTGCCAATAATGGTGACATCGTGGTGGCGAGGATTGATGAAGAGGTCACCGTTAAGCGCCTCCGCAAAACACGTCAGAAACACCACATTGAGTTACTGCCTGAGAACCCAGATTACGAGCCGATAAAAGTCGATTTAAGAGAAAGTGATTTTGCAATCGAAGGCTTAAGTGTGGGAGTGCTGCGGCGCTGAGTATTAGCTGTAGCGCTAATTATTGGCTACAGCGCTGAGAACTTGCCACTTAATGCAGTACGCGTGGCGCTTCGGGGTCAAAATCCAAATCCGCGTCAGCATCCATACCGTGCTCTTGTAGCTCTTGCGTATCAACGATTTCGGCGGCCGCCTGAATGCCGGCCTGTATCATTGCCTTGGCAACTTCCAAACCGTTATCCATCAAATAAATCCGGGTTTCGTCGGAAAACTGAATAGTTAACAGTGGCTCTGAATCGTCATCTGCGCGCTGCAGCACAATTTCGCCATCGCCAAGATCAACTATTTCTAACAAAGATGAAGGCACCTGTTGCCCCTTTTCTACCGCTTGATCGATAGTGTATCAGCGGCGAAGGTTGCTACCAACAACTATCTGTCGCCTGCTCTGCGGCGGGCCACAACACTAGTACTCGTCGAAAGAATCGCGCATTCGCTCAATCAACGCCGTCAACTGCATGTGCCACGCCCTAGCGTCTTCCAATGAAGGAACAGTCGACGCCGCCAGGGCAAGGTTGTTACGGGAGGCACGACTGCGTGGCGACGGCGTAGGCCGCGAGAAATCAATTTCGGCAAGGAGGTTTTGCAGCCAGCCCTCGTCCTCAAGCAACTGAAACTCACGCAACTCGCCAGAAGTGGCCTTACCTTCGGCGACGCTGGGCAAGCCAGTAACGGATGTAGGGGGGGCATCGCGCCAGTCGTCAAACCCTGCCGATTCCAGCAGAAACCAGCCGTAAGCTGTGATGATGTGCTCACGCACGCCCGGCAAGAAAGCCTGCTCCAGCACGGCTTCGGCAATCTCTTGCGTGGCCTTGGCCGCAGCCCAGGCATCGAGCACTATCTTTGCCAGGTAAAGGCTTTGATTCGCGTTGCCGCGCGCTGCGGTCATGATGCTTTAGGGGGCGCCTTGGGCTTCGCTTTTTTCTTGGCGGCAGCCTTTTTCTTCGGCGCAGCTTTCGTTTTCGGAGCGGCTTTCTTTTTAGGAGCAGCCTTTTTAGGAGCAGCCTTTTTAGCCTCTTCCATCCATTTGCCGCCGGTGTAAAACGCCTTCCAACCCGTCGCCTTACCGTCTTCTTCTGTCATGACATACTGCTCTTTGGTCTTGCGACTAAAGCGCACCTGCGCAGCGTTGCCATCAGGATCATGTGTAGGCGCACTAAACAGAAACGAATACTTGGGATCGATTTCATCTTTGTGCGGCAGCAATTCGATAACCAACGGCGCGCGCGTTTCTCTATTGCGTGGGAACTGGCTGGCAGCCAGAAACAATCCCGCCGCTCCATCACGCAGAATATAAGTGTCCTCCACTTTTAGACACTCCAACTCAGGCATGGGCACTGGATCCATCTTTGGCGGTGCCGCTTCGCCGTTACGAAGCAGTTTTCGTGTGTTCTTGCACTCTTCTGCGGTACAACCAAAGTACTTGCCGAAACGCCCATTCTTGAGCTGCATTTCAGCACCACATTTATCACAATCAAGCACGGGGCCTTCGTAGCCTTTGATCTTGTACTTACCATGCTCTACTTCAAACCCATCACAATCTGGGTTGTTGCCGCACACATGCAACTTGCGCGTTTCATCAATGAGGTAACTGTCCATCGCCGTATTACAAATCGAACAGCGATGCTTTGAGCGCAACAGCCGTGATTCGGCTTCGTCGTCTGCGTCTTCATGTATTGCTTCGTCTCCAGACGTTAAGTTTACCGTCTGTTTGCAACGCTCTTTTGGTGGCAACGAATACCCTGAGCAACCCAGAAACACACCCGTGCTAGCCGTGCGAATCTGCATTGGCTTACCACAGTTACCACACTCTATGTCTGTCATTGTGGGTTCGTTGGGCTGCATACCAGCAGGCTCTGGTTCCTGCGCCTTTTCAAGCAGTTCTGCAAATTCTGCGTAGAACGCATCCAGCAGGTCCTGCCACTTCATATTGCCTTTAGCGACTTCATCCAGCCGCTCTTCCATACTCGCCGTGAAACCGTAATCCAACAGCTCCTGAAAGCTACTTTGCAAACGCTGGGTAACGATGTCGCCCATCTTCTCGGCGTAGAAGCGCTTATTCTCGAGCCTCACATAGCCGCGATCTTGAATCGTCGAAATAATCGAGGCATACGTGGATGGGCGGCCAATACCGCGCTTCTCCAGCTCACGAACAAGGCTGGCTTCGCCGTAGCGCGAAGGCGGTTTGGTAAAGTGCTGCGCTGGGTCGAGCTTGATAAGGGCAAGCTTTGCGCCTTCCTTGATATCAGGTAGTACTGCATCGTCTGCTTTGCGGCTCGCTGGCGCCTGTACACGCGTATAACCATCGAAGCGTATGATCCGGCCTTTGGCGTTCAGTTCATAATCACCGGCGGCAACTGTCACTACCGTAGAGGTGTACTCGGCATCCGGCATCTGGCCCGCAACAAACTGGCGCCAAATAAGCTCATAAAGCCGCTCGGCATCGCGCTCCATTCCCTTTAGGCCGCTTTGCAATATATTCACGTCGGAGGGACGAATCGCCTCGTGCGCTTCCTGGGCGCCCTCTTTTGACGAATAAGATTTGGGGGCATCAGGCAGATACTTGGCGGGGTAATTGCCTTTAATATATTCGCGACATGCAGCTACAGCATCGGCACTTAAGTTGGTGGAATCTGTTCGCATGTAGGTGATGTAGCCAGCCTCGTAAAGGCGCTGCGCCAACATCATGGTTTTCTTCACGCTAAACCCCAATCGTGTACTGGCGCCCTGCTGCAACGTAGAGGTGATATAGGGCGCTGGGGCTCTCGAGCGCGTGGGCTTGTCTTCGCGCTTGCTGGCAATGTAATCGACCTTGCCCAGCGCATCGGTGGCTATCTGCGCCGCCTCGCCATTGCCTGGACGGAAGTTCTCACCTTTGTGCTTACGCACTTGAAAGCGTACAGCCTCTTTTTTCTGCGTCTCTAAGTCCGCATGAATCTCCCAGAACTCTTCAGGATCGAAGGCGCGAATCTCACGCTCTCTCTCGACGATGAGGCGCGCTGCAACCGACTGCACCCTGCCGGCAGAGAGCCCTCGGGCTACTTTTGACCACAGCAGTGGCGATACCATATAGCCAACCACACGGTCCAAAAACCGGCGGGCTTGCTGGGCATTGACCCTGTCCATGTCGAGCGTAGAGGGTTTTTCGAAGGCCTCGCCAATCGCCTTTTTGGTAATTTCATTGAAAACTACGCGCTGATACCGCTCATCGTCTCCGCCAATTGCTTCTTTGAGGTGCCAGGCGATAGCCTCCCCTTCGCGGTCAAGGTCAGTGGCCAGGTAGATGGCATCAGCCTTTTTTGCGAGTGTTTTCAGCTCGTTAACGACTTTTTCTTTACCGGGAAGAATCTCGTAATCGGCCTTCCATTTCTTATTGGGATCTATTCCCATACGGCGAATCAGCTGTTCGCGCGCCTTCTTCTTTTTGTGGGCTGCCTTAGCCTTTGGAGCCATTTTGCGTGTTTTAGCGGCCTGTGCAGCGCGCTCTTTTGGGTCCACTTTGGAGGTGCCACTGCCGGAAGTTGGCAAGTCACGAATATGGCCAACACTGGACTTCACGATAAAATCCGAGCCCAGATATTTGTTGATCGTCTTGGCCTTCGCCGGCGACTCCACAATAACTAATGTTTTACCCATAACGTCCTATGCGACCTGCGCAAAAAATAACCAGCCCCTGATCCAGAGGCCGCAAAAAAGGGGCATATATAAGTGGGTTGTCCCGTTGGGTCAAGGAAAAATGCCCAACTTCATTGAATCAAGCTCTGACTCCACTCCTCTAAAACTCGGCAAATGACCTCCACATCGGCCGTGGAATCGCTCTCTACCCAATACACTCCGCAGCTGGCTTCATCAAAGCCGGCTGCAAGCACTGAAGCCGGTAGTGGCTCAGAGAAAGCGGGTACTGCGCGTCGCTCACCCACCGGCTGCCAGTTGCCATTATGGGTTTGCCACTGCACCGATGGCCGAGGATCTTTCGTACTGGCCGGTAGCCGCCTACCGTAATAGATAACAGTGCCAGGAGTGACCCCTGCCTGCTTCCGAAACTCTGGCCTACCCGGTAACTCCCGAAACTCTACAAACAAGCCATTAATGGCAGCGTGCTCGCGCAGCCCCGCTATCGAGCGCTGTCGCTGGCTGGGCATAAACTGCACGAGTGGCACGAGCGCCACAGCCACTACAAAAAGAATAATAAGCGCCGCTGTCATAAGAATCCCTGCCGTTGGGTTATTCGCATTACTTGTCACAGATCAAGAAGAAAATGGAGAGAGGACAATCTTGCCGTCTCGCGCTTGTAATGACCACTGCCTGCCCAAATATGTGTGTTATAAATGCGCTAAGCTGAACTAAAACCACGCGCTTTCTTACCCACGCAGCAAGGAGACCAGCCATGTCCCAATTTAAAACAATTCTGGTAGCGATTGATCTGAGCGAAGACTCAACCCACGTGGCAAACCGAGCGATGGCGGTTGCCGCCAACAATGGGGCCGAAGTGCATATGATCCACGTGATAGAGCCATTGAGTTTCGCCTACGGTGGCGATATCCCGATGGATTTCTCGGGCATACAGGATGAAATTCACCAACAGGCCAAACAGCAGCTCACGCGATTTGCGCAAGCCCTGGGTATACCGGAAGAGCGCCAGCACCTCCTTCTGGGAAAGCCGGAAGTAGAGATTCATGCCACAGCTGAAAAACTGGGCATAGACCTGATCGTTCTGGGCAGCCATGGCCGAAGCGGCCTTGCGCTATTAATGGGCTCAACGGCCAATGGTGTACTGCACGGCGCTGGCTGCGATGTACTGGCGGTACGTGTGGGTAAAGAGCAGGCCTAGGCTGGCTATCGCCCTAGCAGAGCGGCAACTGCGTCAGCAGAAAACGGCCAGTTTTCTTCTGCGCCCTCGGCAGTGCGTATCACCGGGATGGTGAGCCCGTAGGCTGCAAACAGCGCGTCGTCTAACGCTATATCGACTTTTTCAAACGTGAAAGCCAACCCGCCCTGCTGAAGGCGCTGCAAGATTGCTTCGGCTTCTTCGCACAGGTGACAAGCGCTCGTGCCATACAATATCAGGTGTTTCACTGCGATCTCTCTTTTAACCGAAACCCAAAAAAAACAGGCCCAAGAAGCAGGCGTTCCCCACACGTTGCTTTGCACGGCAGGTACAATATAATAAACTCGACCAGCACCCCTGTGCTGAGACAAGTTTAAGCCAAATCGACTCGGAGTATCCAAGTGGCCCTGTTTTCACAACCCACTGCGCGCGCGCTCGCTATTTTAGATTTGCTAATGGCAAATCCGCATCAGGCCTTTGGCCTGACGGAAATGACGCGGCGATTGAATCTTAACAAGGCTACCTGTCACGCGATTCTCACCACCATGGCCAACTATGGCTTTTTAGTGCAGCACCCGAAGACCAAAGCCTACCGGCTAGGGCCATCGATCATCGCTGCGGGCAACGCCGCCTTTGCACAGTTTCCCGTACTGGAATATGCGAGGCCAGAGCTAGAGAAACTGCAGAACGAACTGGACATTGGCTTCGCGGTTACCGGCCGATCCAAAATGCACCAGGTATTGCTTGCACTGTATGGCCGCGCTACGCCGCTGATTGACTCGTTCCAGTTGGGTTTACGCCTTCCCAATACGGCGCCTGTTGCCGCATGCTTTACCGCGTTTTCAGATGCCAAGTACCTTGAAGCCTGGTTAACCCGCGCGCATGATTCCCGCGGTGAATACAACGAGAAGCTTGATCAAAAGCTGCGTGTGTCGCTGATTGCGATTCGGGCACGCGGCTATGAGGTAACGCTAAAAACGAAGGCTGAGGCCGATCTTTGGAATGAGCTGGGCCGTATCCACAACTCATGGAGCCTCACTGAACTGGAAGAAGCGGCCAATCGATACCAGCATGATCTATGTGATGAGTACTATCATTTAGATCGCATAGACCCCAAGTCTCGCTACGAAGTCAGCACCATCACCATGCCCGTGTTCGTCTATAAAGATGTGCCCATCATGTGCTTCGTGGCAGGCTCGTTCGACAAGCCCATTATGGGCTCGCAGATTGAAGAGATAGCTGGCAGGATGAAAGAATCTGCCGATCGCATCACTGCAATGGCCAGCGGCAAAAACGCGGTGGTTTAGGCGACTTTCGCTAAAGCCGCAAACTCCATTGTCGCAGCGCTCCTTCGCTCAGGATGCATTCTTGAAACCGCGTACTTGGCAAGCCAGTGTCTAACGAAAACTATCAGAAGAAGAAAGCCCGCTTTGAGCGAATGCTCACCGTGTACGGCCGCAACGCTGTACGTGAAACGTTAAACGACTTGTCACTCACCTGCCACGCGCTTCATCTGGCTGACTCTAACCGTGAATCTAAAGCTATCACTGAGCTACTTGCCTTAGCGACAAATCGCGGCATTGAGATACAAAGACACAACAGAGACGCACTTGCCCGAATCTCAAAAAACGGCAAGCAGGATCAAGGCGTAGCACTGGATGTTGTCTGCCCGGCATTCGGCACAGTAGACGGCTTTCTCGCAGATGGCCTGCGTAGCAAACAACGGATGCGCCTGCTGGCGCTAGACGGCATAAGCAACCCGCAAAACCTTGGCATGATTATTCGCTCTGCTGCCGCCGGCGCCATCGATGGCATTGTACTGGCGCGTAAAGGCAATGCTGCGCTGGGGCCTCTGGTTATAAAAGCCAGTGCCGGCACTGTCTATAGGGCACCTCTATTGCTGTGCGATACGCTTCCTGAGGCGCTGAGCAAGCTTCAGGCAAAGGGCGCAAACGTGTATTGCCTTGCCGCTGACGGCGCGGCGAGCGTTTTTGAAAAAAGCGCCGATAGCAATTTCGAGGAGATTACAGTGTATGTGTTGGGGAACGAAACTGAGGGGGTGTCTAGTGCCGTGCGAGGGCTTGCTGACGCCGCGCTCCATATCCCTATGGGTAACGGCGTGGAATCCCTAAACGTGGCGGTCAGCGCAAGCCTGATCGCCTACGCGGGCTATTTGGAGAGGTAGGCCATGCCTTCTTCCAGCCCTTTTATGGTAAGCGGGTACATGTGCCCTTCCATCAGCTGATGTGCAATGGCCACTGACTGCGTGTATTGCCACTCATCTTCAGGCACCGGGTTTATCCAGATCACCTTGTCGTACACATCCCGAATGCGGCGCATCCACATCTCGCCGGCTTCTTCGTTCCAATGTTCCACTGAACCACCGGGCTGCACAATCTCATAGGGCGACATGGAGGCATCACCCACAAATACTACTTTATAGTCATGGCTGTACTTGTGCAGTATATCGAGCACAGAGGTGCGTTCGTTGTGGCGACGTACATTGTTCTTCCACACACTTTCATAAATGTAGTTGTGGAAGTAAAAGTTCTCCATGTGCTTGAATTCGGTGCGCGCTGCAGAAAACAATTCTTCACACACTTTCACGTGAGGATCCATAGAACCGCCCACATCGAAAAACAACAACACTTTAACCGCGTTGTGACGCTCTGGCACCATCTTGATGTCCAGTAGCCCGGCGTTGCGTGCAGTTGAGCTAATGGTGTCATCCAAATCCAGCTCATCAGCGGCTCCTGTGCGCGCAAACTTGCGCAGGCGGCGCATGGCAACTTTAATATTACGCGTGCCTAGCTCAACACCATCATCCAGGTTTTTGAAATCGCGCTTATCCCATACCTTAACGGCTTTTTTGTTCTTGCCGTTGGGGCCAACGCGAATGCCTTCAGGGTGGTAACCCTCTTGACCAAAAGGCGAGGTACCACCGGTACCCACCCACTTATCACCCCCTTCGTGACGTTCTTCCTGCTCTTCCAGACGCTTCTTGAACTCTTCAATGAGCTTTTCCAGACCGCCCAGCGATTCAATTTTTTCTTTCTCTTCGTCCGTTAAGTTCTTCATGAACTCGGAACGCAGCCAGTCATCGGGAATCAGTGCTTCGATGATGTCATCCAGGGCCTCAAGCTCTTTGAAGTGCAAGCCAAAAGCGCGGTCGAAACGATCAAAGTACTTTTCGTCTTTCACCATGCAGGTGCGACTGAAATAGTAAAAGTCGTCCATGTTGGCAAACGCAATGTGCTCTTTCAAACCCTCCATGAGGTCGAGCAGCTCACGCGTCGTCACCGGCACACCGGAATCACGCAATCCTTGGAAAAAATTGATCAGCATAATGGTTTAACGCGTTTCGCGGCGGTGCATGAAGGCCAGGCGTTCCAACAAGTGAACATCCTGCTCGTTCTTAAGTAGAGCGCCGTACAATGGCGGAATCGCTTTGGTTGGATCGCGATCTTTGAGAATTTCGTCGGGGATCTCATCGGCCATCAGTAACTTCAGCCAATCAATCAGCTCAGACGTTGAAGGCTTCTTTTTCAAGCCAGGAATGCCACGCACATCAAAGAAGACTTCCATCGCCTCCTGCACCAGCTCTTGGGTGATGTTTGGATAATGCACATCCACAATCTCGCGCATAGTGTCGCGATCAGGGAAGTTAATGAAGTGGAAGAAGCAGCGGCGTAGGAACGCATCGGGCAGCTCTTTCTCGTTGTTACTGGTGATAATAATAATGGGGCGCTGCTTGGCCTTGATCGTCTCACCGGTTTCGTAAACGAAGAACTCCATGCGATCGAGCTCTACCAACAAGTCATTCGGGAATTCGATATCCGCTTTGTCGACTTCGTCAATGAGCAATACCACCTGCTCATCCGCATCGAAGGCTTCCCACAGCTTGCCCTTTTTGATGTAGTTGGCGATGTCGTGAACCTTTTCATCGCCAAGCTGCGAATCACGCAGGCGCGATACCGCATCGTATTCATACAGGCCCTGCTGCGCTTTGGTGGTGGACTTGATGTGCCACTGGATCAGGCGCATGTTAAGCCCCTGGGCCACCTCTTCGGCCAACATGGTTTTACCTGTGCCAGGCTCGCCCTTAATCAGCAGGGGGCGTTCCAATGTCACTGCGGCGTTTACCGCCATGCGCAAATCATCCGTCGCTACATAGCGATCTGTACCTTCAAATTTCATAGTAATCTCTTTGCTGTATTGAAATACGAAAGCGCAACAGGTTACAGATTGCCAGCGGCCTAATCAATACTAATGGCCGTTTGAAACGCAGCCCAAAAACAGGAGGAACACAGGAAAAACAATACCTTGGGCACGCCAAGCAGCGTCACTCGGTGCCGCTGGCGGCCTTATCGGTGGCTTGCCTAGCGCTGGCCTTGGACGGCCCTTTGAGGAAGGTGATACGCAACAACAGCGCCAGACCCGCAGCAATAGCCAGCGCCGCGCCCAACGGCTTCAGTGCGTGCTCTGCGGCCTCATAACCCTCTGTGAAAAAGGCAAAGCCGGCGACGATAAAAGCGGGCGCCATCGTCGCCACGTCGGCACGCGGAAACGCGGGCGTCAGCCCCACCGCGGCACAGACCAACAGGAACAGCGCTAACCAGGCAGGCCGCCACGTGCGCCGAAGCCACCAGCCCATGCATAGAATGGCCAACACCGCCGCGCCAGTGTAAGCGTAGATTGCAGACATGTAGGAACTCTCGCTAAGCAACTGACTCTCCTGTTTCCTCTGAACCGTTTGATCCTTCTGAGCTAGGCGCGTAAGACAACTGCTCGCCTAAACCCTACTCTACCCAGTTGATAATGTGCTCATCATACCCGTCCGGGTGCACAAATTCGTCAGAAATCGCACGCCCGCGAATCGACACCTGGGCCTCATGCACAGACTCCCTGGAACCACTCTCCAAGGGATGCCAATGCGGCAGCGGCTCGCCTGCTGCGCGCAGCCTGTAGGCGCAAGTGCTGGGCAACCAGTGCAACTGCGCAACCTCTGCCTGTTGCAAGTCTATACAATGCGGCACCAGTGTTGAGCGATTCTCGTAGTCACTGCAGCTGCAGCGCTCTTCATCCAAATACCGGCAACGCACTTTGGTGTAATACACCTCACCGGACTCTTCATCCTCGAGCTTATGCAAACAACATTTTGCGCAGCCGTCACACAGCGCCTCCCACTGCTGCGTATCCAGCGCCTCAAGCGGTAGCGTGTTCCACCAGCTAGACACTTTTGTCCTGCCGACGTAATTCGGCTTCAGTCGGCGGCATTTGCAAATAAAAGCCCTGCGTTTCGATGGCATCGATCACATCTTGCGCGTTGGCACGGGCCAGCTTTCTATCGGGTTTTAAATCTAGCAACATCACGGGCTCAGGTTCACCAAAGGTCGCCATCAGCGCCTCGGGCACATCTTCTACCCCCTTATCTTTTTCAACGAACAAATACATCTGTTCTTTGCGCGGGCTCTTCAATACCTGACACAACAGCATGCGTTATTTCTCACCTCTTAAAAACGCTTGTAGGGGCTCGACAACGGCGGCTTCGCGCCAGCCTGCCCAAGGCTTGGGAGGAACGATCGTCGCGCCCTCAGCTTGTCGAATCAATAGTTCATAATCTTTGGCCGCCAGCAAATACTCCGGCGCAACGTCCAGGCCTTGCGCAATCTGGCGGGCCTGAGCCTTCAGCCGTTTGAGGCGATCGCGCTGGGCTGCTTCCAACGGGCCGGGCAACCGCGCAGGCAGCTCGCTCTCTGGCACCCAGCCCTGCTGTTCAATCAGTTCCAATAGGCGCTGTGCATAGCGCCGGTGAACCGACGGAGGCAGTTCTATTGCGCGCAGGGCGCTTTCGTCTTCCGGCGCCTCAATCGCTAATTGCAGGCAAGCCTTGTCGTCAATAATCCAGCTTCGCGGCCGATCTCGCTCGCGCGCCTCCACCTCACGCCACTGACAAACCGCCTGCAAACGCCCTAATGCCTCCGGGTTTAACTTCCAGGCCGTCTTAACCCGCTTGTAGTAATCGACTTGTACCGAGCCCATAGCGCTTGCCGCATCTTCGCCATCTGCTAGTACCCAAGCTAGCTTTCCGGCATCTACGCTGGCCGCATGCAGCTCTCTCCACACGGGCAGCAACCATGTCACATCCAGCCCAGCGTATTCACACTGCGCCTCGGTCAACGGCCGCTTCAGCCAATTGGAACGCGTTTCACCTTTGGGAAGATCAACATCGCAAATAGACTGCACCAACGCGCGATAACCAAGGCCAAACCCACGATCAAGAACAGCCGCAGCGCGCTGCGTATCAAACATGGGCGTAGGCACCACGCCCAGCCACTGCATAAATACCTCTAGATCCTCACTGGCTGAGTGCAGCACCTTGAGCACGGCAGGGTCAGTCAACAAATCGATGAGCGGCGACAAATCTGAAATCGCTAGCGGGTCAATCAACCAAGCCGTTTTTTCATTTTCGCCACTGCCAACAAAGCACAGCTGCAAAAGCGCAATTTGAGGGTAGAAGGTATCGCGCCGCATGAACTCGGTATCGACCATCACAGTCTCACAGCCGGCAACGCTATCGAGCTTTTGAGCAAGCGCGTCGTCGGAGACAATCAATTCCCAGTTCATCATAGTATTCGTGCGCTCAATTGGTGCTGCTGTTTTTTTTTATTCTACTGGCCTGCGACCTGATAACGCATGGGCAAGCGTTGAACCATCAACATACTCAAGCTCGCCGCCCAATGGTACGCCGTGTGCGATACGTGACACTGCCACACCCACCGGTTGTAGCATGTCAGTGAGATAGTAGGCAGTGGCTTCGCCCTCAACGGTTGGGTTGGTGGCGAGAATGACCTCGGTAATCTCCTCATCAACCACACGCTGATAAAAATCTTCCAGGCCTATTTCGGCCGGGCCAATACCATCGATCGGTGAAAGGTGGCCCATCAAAACAAAATACTTGCCCTTGAAGCTGCCGCTTTGCTCAATCGCCAACACATCTGCTGGCGTCTCCACTACGCAAATGGTCTGCGCGTCTCTTCGAAGGTCGATGCAAATTTCACAGACGTCCAGCTCAGTAAAATTGCGGCAGCGCTGACAGCGGCCTACGCGCTCCATTGCCACTTCCAATGCCGTGGCCAGTATTTGCGCGCCTTCTCTATCGCGCTCCAAAAGATGCAGACTCATACGCTGGGCGGATTTTGGCCCCACCCCTGGCAGAACGCGCAGGGCGTCGATCAAATCTTCTACGGCGGCACTGAATTTCATAATTTCCGTCTATTCTAAAACGGCATCTTGAAGCCGGGCGGCATATTCAACCCAGAGGCAATATCAGACATCACACTTTGATTATTCGCTTCAACTTTACGCACCGCGTCGTTCACCGCGGCCGCCAGCAAATCTTCCAAGACCTCTTTGTCTTCAGACAGCACCGCGTCGTCAATAGAAACTCGCTTTACATCGTGCCTGCCTGTCATTACCACGCTTACCATTCCGGCCCCAGACTCGCCGGTGATTTCAGCATTGGCCAGTTCCGCTTGCGCCTTCTGCAGATCTTCCTGCATCTTCTGCGCTTGCTCCATCATCTGTGAAATACCTTCCTTCACTTCTCCTCCCGTTTTTACGTTTGCTGCTCAGAGCGGCAGCGATTCACAACGTGCATTGAAACCTTTACGTATCCGTGGGCGCGATGGATGCATGATCCAAAACACCATCAAAGCGTGCAATCAGCGCCTGCAGCTTGGGATCATTTTCTATCGCCACTACCGCCTGATGCTGCCGCTCCAGCTTTTGCCTGGCGGCAATTTGGGCAGGCGATTCGCGCTCTAGCTGAGCAGGCTCCACGTCTACAGTCAGTGGTTGGGAGAAATAATTCTCCAGCGCCAGCCTTAGCTTCTCGGCATGGCCCGGGTTGTACAGCCCGGCATTATCTTCATCAAGCACAAACTGAAAGTGTGTGTTCTGGCGTGCCCGAAGCTCACAGTGTGACGCAATATTATAAACGATGCCGTTCAACCCCAACCGCTCTAACAGTGCATTCCAGGTGTCAGCCGATACAGTCTCTAAGGCAAT
>JBGCFE010000243.1:0-24498 GCA_045106775.1 Halioglobus sp. | reverse complement strand
AGTGTTGTGAGTTCAATCGGTATTCGTGCTAATACGGGCTCCATATCTACGCGAAAGGAAACGCCGTTGTTGTCGTTAATCCAGCTATAGAAGTCATCCATTGATGCCGCGTAGGTTTCTTCATCCAGCGGTGAAACATCGCCAAACAGGCCGTACATCCGCTCGCCAAACTGGCGCGGTGTAATGTAATCAAAGGTTATGTCTTTGCCCATGGCATTGCTGAGCGCGGTAGCAACTTGTTCCGGTTTTAACGCCTCCGGCCCGCCGATCACTATGCGCTCGCCGGCAAGATCTTCACGTTCGATAGCGGCAATCATAAATTTCGCTACGTCATCAAGTGATATCCAGTTGGCCGCCATGGTGGGAGCGTGTGGATATTGGTAAAGCCCTTTATCTGCTAGCCCGGGTTTCACCCAGTCGGTAAGCAAATTGTCCATAAACAACACGGGCCGGATGCAAGTGAGGGGAACGTCAGCCGCCGCGAACAAATTCTCACGCTGAAGATTAGTGTCGTAGGCAATCTGGCCGCAGGGTTCATCGGGCACCCAGGAGCTTGTGTTGTACACCAGGCGCTTGATGCCAGCCTGTTTCGCCGCTTTGCCGACGCGGCTAATGTGGTCGTTCACGTGAATAGCGTCTTCAAACATGGGGTGGGTAAAGAAGACAGCGTCTGCGCCTTCGCACGCCTGTGTGAGGCTTGCTAAATCATTATAGTTTGCGCTGGTGCCAATTAAGTTCTCAATGTTCTGTTCGTTAAACTGCGCTGGATTGCGAGAGATAGCACGCACTTCAAAACCCTGTGCCAGCAGCTGGCGAACCTGTGCCAGGCCCTGTCTGCCGCTGGCACCAAATACGGTAACGGTTTTTCTAGACATGTGTTTCCTTTTGAATTGGTGTGCAAACACGCTGTGGCGAAAGTTAATCTAGAGGCCCAGGCGAGCGCAGTCAACCATGCTCGTTGAATTCGAATAGGGCAGGCGTAGATAGTAAATCAATGGGGTAGCGAGTATTCTTTTTGCAAGATCGGACAGCTTTTTAACATAGGAAATGTAATGGATCGCCGCACACTATTAAAACTACTCGCCGCCGTATCGGTTACAGGCTGCGGTACGCAGCCGGCGAATGATAAAGCAAAGCTGCGCGTTATTGTGGCGGGAGCCGGCATAGTGGGCGCATCGATTGCGTATCATTTAGCAAAGCTCGGTATTTCAGTCACAGTCATCGACAAAGAAGGGCCGGCAACGCATGCCAGCCGGGGAACGTTTGCATGGATAAACGCAACCTGGGCGAAGCAACCCCGGCATTATCATGAGTTGAGCCAGGCTGCGGTGGAAAGCTGGAAAGCATTACAGGGTCCGTTGGCGTTGCCGGTTCGTTGGGGTGGCTCGTTGGAGTGGTTCGCAAACGAGGCTAGAGCCGAGCGTCTGGCGCAGCAGATTGCTGAACAGAGGGCGTGGGGCGAGCCCGCGCAGATGCTAAGCGCTTCTGCGGTACATGAACTGGAGCCCAATTTGTTGTTCGAGCCAGGTATGCAAGCCGCGTTTTCACCCAATGACGGTGCAGTTGATCCATTACGCGCTACTCACGCCCTATTGAGTGCGGCGCAGCAACTGGGTGCAACGGTGCGCTTTCCCGTGGAACTGACGGGCGCGAATCTATCGGATGGCAGGCTGGCATCTGTTGAGACTACGTCAGGCACTATCACAGCGGATAGGCTAGTGTTGGCGACGGGCGCTGCACCAGAGCTGCCTTTGTATATTGCCGGTGTCGATATTCCGCAGCGTAGCACTCCAGGTTTTATAGCCTTAACAAAACCCATGCCACGGCTTATCAATCGCATTATTGTCGCCCCCGGGGTGCATATGCATCAGCGTGATGATGGGCGAGTAGTATTAGGTGAGCAAGAAGGGGCGCCCGATACCGAAGCGCATGCGCTGCGCCTTCGCGGGCGGCCCAATCGTTTCCCCCTAGAAGCGATAGCGCGCGAGCACGGCGAGCGAACATTGGCTGTGGCAAAAAGATTTGTTCCAGCAATGCGTAGCGCAGACATTGAGTCAGCCTATATAGGGTGGCGCCCGCTGCCGATTGATGGGCATCCGGTACTGGGCGCAAGCCCACATAAGAAAGATGTGTATCTTGCGATTATGCACAGTGGTGTAACGTTAGCTCCCCTCGTTGGGCAGCTTGTTGCGCAGGAGCTTGCATTAGAGACAGCTATCGAGGGTTTAGAGTCTTATCGGCCCAGCCGAACGTTCGATAGGGTGCAGCGTTACTAGCCTGCGTATCTGTTCTTGCTGCGTTAAATGTTAGAGTAGTGATATGACTGAAGAAGAAAAAATGCAGCAGTTTTTCGATGAAGCGTTTCTTGAAAACGAAATCCTCATTGAAAAGTTGGGTAACAACGAAGCGCATGTTCGCAGGAAAGTAGGGCCTAATAGCCTGCGGCCAGGCGGCACCGTATCGGGGCTCTTCATGATGACGGTAGCCGATTCTGCTATGTACGCCGCTATTTTGGGCGAAATCGGGTTGGTGGCTTTAGCGGTTACTACCAATTTGAATATCAATTTTCTGCGCAAGCCTGCCGGAGACAAAGACGTGCTCGCACACTGCACCCTGTTAAAACTGGGCAAAGCATTGGCGGTATGTGAGGTGACATTGTTCTCTGAGGGGCTCACCGAACCCATTGCACATGCCGTGGGCACATACTCCATTCCGCCAAAGCAATAGGGCGGCCTCTTTCCATGGGCTGCCATGGCTAAGGATTCCAATGATCATAGTTTCAGCCAAAATCGTGTTTAACACCCAGGCAGATCGTGACGAAGCGGTGAGATTATCTACGCCTGTACAACAAGCAACCAGAGATGATGAGCCGGGCTGCCACGCCTACTGTTTTGCGGCGGACCCTTGCGACGATACCGGTATTCAGGTGTATGAGCTCTGGGAAGATAGCGATTCGTTGGTTGCCCATTTTGAACACGCCAACTATCAGGCAATGCTCGATGTGTTTGGCCAGGTGGGATTTGTTGAAAGTATTAATCGTGCGTATTTGACCAATGAGAATGAACCGGTATATGGCCCCAATTTTGAAAAAAAGAAATCGTTCTTTTGAGTGAATGGAATTGTCATGAGTGATATCCCAGCGGGCTACGAGCCTATTTTTAGAACCAGCCCTTTTTTGGAATTGATAGGCCCTATCTACAATAAAACGACAGATCGCGGGCTGTTGATTGGCCTGCTCGCGCAGCAAAAGCACTGTAATGCGCGCGATTTAGTGCACGGCGGCGTGTTTAGTAGTTTGGCGGATATAGCGCTAGGGTATAACGCTGCCTTTCAGGGCGAAAACCCGACGCCGATGGTGACCGCAAGCCTTACCATTGACTATGCGGGTTCCGCGAAGCTGGGAGATTGGATAGAAATAGAAACAGACGTGCAAAAAGTCGGTAGTAGTATGGCGTTTGCAAACTGTTACTTTAGCGTTGGTGATAGACGTATTGTGAGAGCCAGCGGTACCTTTAGTGTTGTTGGTGGCAAGTAGTGTCGGTGCCAAGCTCTAACGTTCTTCTATGTTAGAGGTGTGATAATCATTTTTTTTGGAGAAAAGTCTATGATAAATCGTTTAGTAATTACCGCTGTGTGGTGCATTGCACTTGCTGCATGCAGTGCGACTGATACTGCTCAGGTTTCAAATGCTAATACTGTAGTTTGGAAGCAAGGAGCCAATGTAGAAGCCTTTTGGATGCAATATACAGACTCGCGCGGCGGCATTACGTGGGGGGAATCTATGGAGTACCCAGAGTATGCCAAGGTAAAAGAAGGCGATACTTTTCTCATTCAGCTTGACCAGGGGCCGTGCCTGATGGAGTTTTTTCACAGTCGCTGGCGCAGAGCCAATGATGTGCGGCGATGGGATGATTCGATTAACGCCTATGGTGGTTGTCCGCATGTGTTTGAGTAGCGCCAATCATTTCGTCATAGAACGGCGTTAGCCGCGCCGGGTTCAGGAACGTCGGTGGGGTTGGCTTCAGTTACATCTAGCTTTTGCTCAGCCCAATCTTCGTCTTTGTCCCGCGTATGCAGGCACGACCCATCTTCATCAATATCTGGGCTGTAGTGCAGTTCTGTGAAGATGGCAAAGTGATCTGAACCGAATTTAGGCAGGCGGCGGATATCAGATAATGTGAAAGCCTGGCTGTGAAAAATGTGGTCTAGCGGCCAGCGCAAAAACCAGAAGTTTGCGTGGAAGGTATTGAGAAGGCCACGGCCAATCCGCGGGTCTAACAAGCCGCTGATTCGCCTAAACAGCCGAGTGGTGGCCGACCAGGCAACATCATTTAGATCGCCCGCTACGATAGTGGGTACCTTGGCGTTTTGTAGGCTTTTAGCGATTAGAATCAACTCGGCGTCACGCTCCTGGGATGTTTCATTCTCGGTTGGGCTAGGCGGAGCGGGATGAACAAAGTGGGCGCGCACGCTGACACCCGAAGGCATCTCTATTAACGTGTGAACGGAAGGGACATCCTTCTCCACCAAGTATTTCACTTCGGTCTCTGACAGAGGGTATCTAGAATACAGATGCATACCGTACAAATTATCTAGCGGTACTTTGACAGTGTGGGGTAGTTTGTTTTCTAGCACTGCAAGCTGCCTTTCCCACCACGAATCACTTTCAAGTGTGAGTACAACATCCGGTGTGTTTGCGTCGACCAAATCTATGAAAGGCTGTGCATTTCGGTTTGTTGTTAGCACGTTAGCGGATAGAATTCGGATTGCATTGTCTGGATTCTTGGAGCGAGACCACTGCACCTCGACAGGAAAGAATCTTGAATAAGGCGCTATCCACCAAAGCTGATAAACAAGTAGAGAGACAGTGATAGCAATAACCACGAGGCTCGTGAGTTGTCCGAGAGGTAAGCAAAACAGCGCGGCGCAAAACAACGAGAACGTGGTCGCTGCGAGCTGCAGCCGCGGAAAGTCCATGCACCGCACCCACCATTTCTCGCTGGCAGACAGCGGCAGTAGGCTGAGTATGGCAATCGCAGTGGCAGATACCAAAAAAAGAATTAGCATTTTTGATTACGGCATTGAACGTGGCAGGTGCGCAGTTTAGAGCACATCGAAGCTGTTTAGTATCAGAGATAGCTGTGATTTTGGCTATGTGCCTGCGTCGATCATTAACAGCAGATGAAATAGTTACACTGCCACTGGCCAATAGTTCCTGTACGCTTTGGCATAGTTCTCACCATGGTTGTGCAAGGTATGTCTGAACGTTACGGAAGAGGCAAGTCGGCGGGTTCTACCGATGTTATAGGAGGTGGCCCCAAAAAAGTACTTTACACTCTCAGCACGCTACGCCAAATTGGTTTGGGTAAGAGCGCTAAGGCGCTCACTAGCAAGAACACCTGTAAAGCCTGCGGTCTGGGGATGGGCGGCCAACACGGCGGTATGACCAACGAGCTCGATGAGTTCCCCTCCGTTTGCAATAAGAGCATCCAAGCACAGTCTACCGATATTCAGCCGGCTATCCCCCACGCACTGTTTGATCACTCCATTCATGATTTCCAGGCGCTCTCTGGCAAAGAAATAGAGCATTTGGGCCGATTGGATACGCCGCTATTAAAACGCGATGGTGAAACGCGGTTTCAGCCTTTGCGCTGGGAAGAAGCATTAGATTACGCGGGTGAGCGTTTCAAAAATGCAGCCGCTGAACGCAGTTTTTTTTATGCCTCGGGGCGCTCGTCAAACGAAGCAGGTTTTGTGCTGCAATTACTGGCGCGACTGTATGGCACAAACAACGTCAACAATTGCTCGTTTTATTGTCATCAGGCAACCAGCGTTGGCTTACGCAATAGTATCGGTACAGGCACCGCAACTGTAGAACTGGATGATCTATCGCAGTGCGATCTGTTTTTCATTATTGGTGCTAACCCTGCTTCGAATCACCCAAGGCTGCTGCACAAGTTGCAGGCCGTGCGAGCGCGCGGTGGTAACGTTGTGGTGATTAACCCGGCGAAAGAGCCTGGCCTTGTTCGCTTTGCAGTTCCTAAAAGCCCCAAATCTATGCTGCAAGGGGGTAGCTGGATTGCCTCAGAGTATCTGCAACCTAACATAGGCACTGATGTTGCCGTGATGGCGGGTATTGCCAAGGCGGTTGTTGAGCAGGGCGCTCACGATGAACGGTATCTAGAAAAGCACACCACCGGCTTTGTTCGTTACATTGAGCAGCTGGAGACCACTTCGTGGCAAGAGCTGGGCGAAGTCACGGGCCTGTCGCAATCGCAGTTTGAAACCGTAGCCACGCTTTACGCAAAGTCAAAGAAGGCTATCTTCGCCTGGGGCATGGGTGTTACCCATCACACGCATGGTGTTGAGAATGTCGAAGCGATTGCCAATTTGGCGTTGCTGCGAGGGATGATTGGCAAACCTTACTCTGGCCTACTGCCACTGCGGGGGCACAGCAATGTGCAGGGTATTGGCACTATCGGTGTTAAACCGGTGCTTGCATCTGAGGTGCTAGAGCGTATCGAGGCTACGCTGTCGGTCACCCTGCCAAACGCAAAGGGCATGGATACGCTGGCGTGTCTGGAGGCAAGTGAAAGGGGTGAAATAGATAACGCGCTTATCATGGGCGGTAATCTGTTTGAAGCAACGCCCAACAGCAAGTGGGCCCGAGGTGCACTGGGCAAGATTGGTTTCAAATTGTTTCTCACCACTACGCTAAACCGTGGACACGTGCACAGCGCGGACGACGGTGATGTGATGATTTTGCCGGTGGCAGCACGTGATGAAGAGCCGCAACCCACTACGCAGGAATCAATGTTCAATTTTGTTCGACTGAGCGATGGCGGTATTGAACGATTGCAAAGTGTACGCTCAGAAGTAGCAATACTGTGTGCTTTGGGGCAGCGGTCGGCGCCACAGCACGCGGCATTGTTCGAACGTTTTACCTCCTACGGCTCAATTCGTCAGGCGATTGCCAAAACCGTACCCGGGCTGGCCGAGCTTGCAGACATCGAAATTGCTAAGCGAGAGTTTCACATTCACGGTCGAATTCTGCACACGCCCACTTTCAATACCAAAAGCGGCAAGGGCGCATTTCACGCACATTCGTTAGGCAAGCCAAAGCGAAATGACGCGGCTTACCCGCACACCTTGATGAGCGTGCGCAGCGAAGGGCAGTTTAACTCTATTGTGTATGAAGAAAGTGATAGCTATCGCGGCACGCAGGATCGCTGGGTTGTGCTTATGGGTGATGACGATCTTGCCCAGCTGAGTTTGGCGCCCGGAGATCGTGTCACGCTTACATCGGAAAACGGCGTCATGGAAGGGCTGGCTGTTCACCGCTTTGATTTGCCTCAGGGCAACATTATGGCTTATTACCCAGAGGCCAATGTACTCACTGGCCTTGCGCGTGACCCGCGCAGCCAGACGCCATCGTTTAAGGCAGTGCCCGTGTCGATCGCGCGTTGTTAGGTGAGAACAGCGCTAGCTACCGATTCAAGTCGTCTTTGCGTTAGCGCTAGTCACCAATAGCCACTATAGTATCGGGCGGAGCTTGCACGGAATTTGTCCGCGTGAACAAAGCAATAAAAATACTCGTGTCACTGATGGCAGGCGTGGCCGTTCTAGGCTGCGTGGTGTACTTCACTCAGGCAACTTTGCTGCGCTGGTTTCTGCAGTTACCTGAGTATGAAACCGACAGGGCAGACCCTTACACAGTGGCCGTGAAAATGCGCGATGGCACTGCGTTGGCTACACACGTTTACAAGCCCGTGGGTGATGGGCCCTGGCCGACAGTGCTGATTCGCGATCCGTACTCCATCATGGCGATTCAGTGCCGGTTGGCGGCTCGGTATGGCTATGCCTGTGTACATCAGGACGTTCGAGGCCGCTATGGTTCACAAGGTGAGTGGCACCCGGTTATCCACGAGCGCGATGACGGCCTGGACACGCTGGATTGGCTGATCCAACAACCCTGGCAGAACGGCAACATTGCGACGCTGGGCGGTTCTTACGTTGGATTAGTGCAGTGGGCGATGATTGATGCAATGCCTCCTGAGGTGAAAACAGTGGTGGCAGACGTATCTCATGGGGATTGGTATAAAATCATCCATCGTGGAGGCCACATGGTGCAGGGAGTGGCCAGCGCGTGGGCATTGTCCCTTAGGGGCTCCGAGCATACGTTAGACGATATTGCCCAGCAGCGGCCGATGGTCGACGCCAACACCGTGTTTCTCGATGGCAAGAGTGCGTGGTACACCGATTATGTTGCCAACCCCGATAAGCAGGGTGACTACTGGCAGCAGCCCATATACCAAACCATTCGCAACGCGCATAAGCAGGCATCTATGCCGGTGCTCATGAGTGGCGGCTGGCACGATTTTTTTATCGCCGGTCAGTACAGCGTCTTTGAAGCATTGCCGCGCAGGAAAGACAGTCTGCTCTTTATCAGAAACGGCAGCCACGGCATTTCATCAATCGGCGAGAGCATTCGGCTTGCCCGGCTGTCACTGAAGCTAAATTTTGCGTGGTTGGCGAAGCACTTAAAAGGGCGGCAGGGTGATGGCATCACCACGCCAGGGTATTTACTGCAAGACAATGCCGATGAAGCGTTGACGCATTACGATACTTGGCCAGACGCCGCGTCTTCGCTTGAGTTGCATTTAAGCAAACTAGACGAAGCGCAGGCCTGCGATGGCGGCGCGCTGGTGCAGCGCGCACCGGAGCGTGTGGCTCAGGCCTCGTATCGTTACGAGCCGTCGAGCCCTGTTCCCTCTTTAGGCGGCTCCTACCACTTTGGTGCTGGTGTGGTTGAGCAGGGTGATGAGAACTGTGCGCGACAAGATGTGTTGTCGTTTGGTACTGAGCCGTTTGCGCGCGGTTTTAAAATATTGGGCAGCATTGCGGTTCAACTCGCGGTGTCATCGGATGCAGCAGACACGGCCTTTACGGTGAAGCTGCAAGAAAAACTTTCCGATGGCCGAGTGCTCAACATTCGTGACGACATTACTTCACTGTCATACGACAGCCGTAATCTGTCTAAGCCCGATTATGTGCCCGGCACAACGACCGAGCTGCAATTCAAATTGACGCCGATTCAGTGGACGGTTAGACCTGGCTCTACGCTGCGGCTGGATATTTCTTCTTCGAACTTTCCCTTTTACAACGCGCACCCCAATACTCTGACGCCCTGGTATTCAACGACGGAAACCAATATTGCGAATCAGACGTTGATTGGCGGTGAGCTGTCGCTGCCTTTGCAACAATCGGTGGCGAGCCAATGAAACAACAGACCTACAGTACGTTCAAACGATGAAAAACCCGTTTAACCATCAGTGGACTTGGATTGTATTGGCGATAGCCATGAATATGCTCAGCATTCTGTTCATGCAGCAAGGTAAGAGCCCGTTGACCGCTACCGATCCCGTTACTGGCATTGGGTTGTTTGCAGTCTATACTCCTGTGTTGCTTCTGGGTATGCGCGATTGGCGAAAAGTTTACCTGCTGGGCACAGTGGCATTGGTTGTTATCGTTTTTCTGGGAGGCATCCTGAAACACGTAGGCGCTTTCTTTGAGCCAACGGGTTTAGAAGGCTACGCCTCACTGTTTTGGTGGTTTATCGCGATAGCGCTAAATGGTTATGGCGTGATCGCATCAGTCTTTGGTATGTTTCACGCTTCGCGTTCGACTCCTACGCGCTCCCTTTCTACTTAACACGCTCTGGAAACACTATGCCTCACATCCGCTATTTAACGATCGTTCTTGCTGCCATTGTCTTTGCGCCATCCGCCGTTGCTAACAATGTTCAGCCGGTGCCTGTCGCGCCGGAAGACTATGGCGATTTCTACGATGTGTCAGAAGTACCCGCAGGTTCCCCCGGCGATCTGCTCAAGTTTCAGGAAATCACGCCCTTTGCGCCAAACTCGCGCGCATGGCGAATCCTCTATCTCTCAACCTCAGCGCAGGGTGAGCCAGTGGTGGTGTCAGGTCTGGTGGGCGTTCCAGCGGGTGAGGCGCCCGCGCAGGGTTTCGATATTGTGTCTTGGGCGCACGGCACCAAAGGCGTAAATGATCGCTGCGCGCCATCGCGAGGCTATCGAGTGTCACATAACTTTTACGCGATAGCGCCAGAGATACTAGACGAAGGCTGGATTGCCGTCGGTACCGACTATGAGGGGCTGGGTACCGCTGGTGTACATCCCTACCTGATTAGCAGTAGTGAGGCTTACAATCAGGTAGACAGCATTCGCGCTGTTGCACAGCTTCCAACTGTAAAAGTCAGTAACGCAGTGGTTGGCTGGGGCCGCTCTCAAGGCGGGCACGCTACTCTGGCATTGGCAGAAGAGGTGAATGCCTATGCGCCTGAGATGGACCTCAGGGGCGTTATTTCTGCGGCGCCCGTGGGTGATATGTCGTATGTCTATTTTGGTAGCGCGTTTAAGGGTGCGAGTTTCAATTGGCTAGTTGCCGCCGGCCTTAGGGCAGCGTGGGATATTGATTTAGCTCCCTACTATGATGAAGACGCGCTTGCGGAAATGGACGCCTTGATAGCAGCGAGCGAAGCATGCTACCCAGAGTTTGATGTTGCAGTGAAGGCCCGCGACGGTGTGGGTATGCGCTGGAGTCTATTGTGGCGCTGGGGTGATCTCACCAAAATGCAGGAGCTGCTGGTGTTGAGCAGTGTTGGCGATGATCGGATTAATGTTCCTGTTCTTGTTAGTCAGGGCACGGATGACAAAATTGTCCCGCAATCCATGACAGATGCGCTTGTCGAGCAAATGTGCGCGGCGGGATCTCAGGTTGAGTATCAAGTACACGAAGGTGAGTCACACAACGACTCTTCATTCCTCCACATGGCGACGTTTCGCAAATGGACGCGACAACGGTTTCTAGGCCAGCCTGCTCGAGGTTGCCAAGACTAAGTGTTCCTTAAGGTGTTTCCTTAGGCACAATTTATTATTCAGTCAAAGGAGCTCGTTGTTTTCATCTACACCGTTCAACTGCAGCGCATCTGGGCCTGAGTCAGTGTTGTCAGGAATCCAGGGGCTCATGCATTCGCGATCCAATACACACGGGTCAGTAAGTGCATGCATGAATTCAACCAAGTCTTCTATTTCAGCTGCAGTCAGTTCTAGCGTTGGCAGTTTAGAGGTTTCCAGAGCCTGAAATGCCGCCAGTGCTTTTGCGGTATTGGCTTCTGCGTTGTCTTTTTGAATGCCCTGTTGAAGTGCCGCTAGCGTAAAGTCGTAGTTTTCGATTGCCTCTGCCGGATTCACATGATGCTCAATCATGGCGTAGAGATCGTTGTAGGCCCCCGCGTGTGTCCACGGCCCGGTAACCGCTACGTTTAGCAGCGTTGGTGTGCGAAATGCGTATTTGTCTGCAGGTTCGCCGGTTTCTCTGAAGCGGCCAAAGTCATCGTCGCCGGTTTCTCCGTCGCCTTTGCCGCGCCCTATCTGCGGCGTTGCTAATACATGAAATTCTTCGTCTGAGAAAAAGTCGCTGCTGTGGCAGGCCACGCAACCGGCGCCGCCCGCTTGTGGGTCGGTGTAGAACAGCTTCGCCCCACGCTGGGCAGAAAGCGTCATTGCGTTATCGTCGCCTGCAACGAACGCTTTCCAGGGGGAATTTACAAACACCTGTGACCTTTCGTATTCACCCAATGCGTGGGCGATATTCTCAAAGGTGATGAGTTCTACCGCCGTTGCAGTGCTATCGAATGCTGCCTGGAATTCGTTGATCCAACTATTGGGCAGTGTTTGGTCTACTATTCTTGTGGTGAGCGCAGCGCGAATGTCATCGTTGCTGGTGCCGTCGCCGAAGCTGCCACGCATTTCTTCAGCGGAGGTAACGGGGAAGCGTGCCTGCCCCTGCGTTAGGTTGATTGCATTTACATCCATAACCCCAAAAGCGGTGTCGGGTGTGCGGATTCCTTCACCGTCTTCACCGTTCACCAGCGGTTCTTTGCCAAGGCTTTCAATACGCCCATCGTGAAAAATGGTTTTATCCCACATGCCCATGTTGAAAGTGGTTGGCGCGTTTCTCGGGACTGTAGGGCCGCCATCGAAATGCGCGCCGACTGAAGAGTGCACTCGACCTGGGCCGATCAGCGTTGGTGAAACTGCCTCAACGCCTATAGGTAACGATAAGTTGTCGCCACCACCAAACATGGGGTGGTGGCAGCTAACGCAGGCGGTGTCCAGTGTTCCGCTCAAAGCTTGAGAGAAAAATAGCTTCATTCCAAGCTGCGCAACAGGGTCGCTTATCTCCGGCAGTGTTCGACCTAGAGAGGCATCACCGGTTAGATCTAACTGATCCACTAAAGCGCGTACTTCCGAGGCGACTGAAACGTCTGTTGTATTGGCAGTATTGTTTCCGCCGTCAGAGCACCCGCTCACCATGAGCGCAGTAACGCAGGCTATAGAGAGTGTTTTTGCGACAGGCATGAACAGCGGAAACTTCATTTTTTCTATCTTCCTTGATTGTGCCAGTGGGTTTGGCTTGCAGTAAGGTGATAGACGGTAAACTCGGCAGGCCCAGTGCGGCAAGTTTCTGAGCTTAAATGCTGGATTTAGCGCGCAAAAATGCTAGGTGTGTCCCATTTCTTGGCTGCCGTAACACATGGATGGCTACTCGAGGGTTGGTAGCGTAATGCCACTGCGTATCGCTTCTTCTCCCTTGGCTCTACGCAACAAGTTGGTGAGTAGCCGCTGTGGCGCAGGTTCATTACAGGCATCCACATGAAGCATTGTCTGCGCTGCATTTAAGTAGGCTGACGAGCGGAAAAACTCTGACGCAACCCCCGGTGTTTTGTTACTACGGCTAAATGATTTGAACGCGGCAACCAAAACCGCCGCCCGATCGGGGCCATTGTTCCAGTAGAAATCATAGGTTTTGACATAGTCTGCGGGCAGCACAACGCTCACCGTGGTGACATCTTCACTCACGGTAAAACCGTGGGCATCCATTTCTTTCTCGGTGAGTGTGTACGTCAAAATCTGCGGATTAACGATATATGCCTGACAGGCTTCAGCATAGGCTCGCATGAAGTTTACAAATAGATATCTAAAGTCGCGGTTAATGTCGACCCGCTCGAAATTGCCGTTGATCACATCCAGTGCGATGGGAATTTCATGAAAGGCCCAATAGCCGTCTGACCACAAGGCATACTTTTTATGCCGTTTACGTAATGTGTCGGAACCGCTAGCAAGCGCTGCATTGAGTTCTTCAACCGGCGTTTCGGTAAGCCTTAGGCTTGGCTTGCGTTCTTTCTCGTTGAGGTATTCGATGTAAGCGCGAGTTGACTGGATGCTGTAGCGTGTTCCGTTGTAATCAAACCTGCCAATACCTGATTGATTTTTTGTGTTTGGCTTTTCGTAGTTGGGGCGCCAGGCATTTTTCCCTTCGTGCCAGTAATAGGTTTGCGCGAATGCCGGGGCTTCTTTTGAGGTGCCATTCCAGGGGTTGTATCGTTTTCCTGCAGACTTGCCGGCCACATAGTGTCGCACTTGAGTAAGTGATGCGCTGCTGTCTGCATCACGTAGTTTTTGACCAAACGCACCGTTAAAGCGCTGTATTTCCTGTGGCGTTAGTAGATAGCTCAGCACGTAATCACCGCGCTCATTCCGGGTCAGCAACGGATCGAGTTCAACGATATGGTCTTCTTCACCCAGTTCAGTATGCAGTGCAGCAACATCCAATTGCTTGGCCGACCGGGAGGGTGTTAGGAAGTAGCGAACATTGCCAATGGCGCCAAGCGGTGTGGCAGACCCATAGCCAAATGCTGCTAGCGGGTTGTCTTGAGGTTCGTTAGACGCCTGCAGTTTTTCTCGCCGTACCGCATTGAGCTGCGTGGCCGGCATGTTTACCTGCCAAGCTTGTGCCTGGCTTAGGGTATTCAAGTAACCGCGGCCAACAATCGTGTGATCGGACATGGGCAACGCATAGCTGGGCTTCCAATCCACCGGGTCTTTGCCTTTGCGTCGGCTGCGATTGAACAGTTGATACATCGAAACAGGGCGGCCCGGGCCGTAGGATGCTTTCCAGTCGGCATTGGCGAGTGTGGGCTCCGCTTTCAATTCGGTATTTGCCACAAAGTGCGTAATGAAAAGCGCCTCCATCGCAGGGTCAGAATAGCGCTCGCCCAGCCATTTTTTTGCCTGCTCGTACACGCCATCACCGTATTTGTAGGCTATTTGCCCATCTGAGTTACGCGTTCTCTGCACGTCGAATAATTCGGTATTGGCATCCACCTTGTGCACAGCACGCAGGAATACGCGGGTATAGCTCGCAAAGGGTGTTTTTATCTCGTGAACGACCACTTGGCTGTCTTCATACACAGGGGCGGTGTAGTCAGGCACTTGATTGCCGCTTGTGGCCACTACTTGCGCAGAAGCCAAGAACAGCGCTGCCAGTAGGCACACTAGCGCTGTGTATCGGGTTCTGATGGCTGAGGGCAACGCGATGTTGAATGATGTTTGCGCCATGAAATCGCTGCCTTGCCGCTGGATTATTGTTGATGAAAGCACATTTTTAGAAGTGCCCAACACCATCGAAAGCACGTTTGGGCGGTGGCTTCCGTCGGCGCTGCCGTGCCTCGTAGCATGAATACTAACCTAGTAAAAAGCAATTAAATGATATTTAACAGTCACTTAGCTCGCCTCTGGCCCACTAAATTGTGCCTTTGGCAGGCGGGGTGAAGTATTTCCTGAATTAAATTGGGAAAAAATTCCCAATTATGCTAGTTTGAATGGACAGCGCTCAACAGAGCGTTGCAACTACTCAATAACTTGAAGGTGACTAACTATGATTTATCGAAATGTGTTGGCGGCAATCACACTCGCGGGGCTAGTAGGCGTGGCGCCATTGGTAACCGCACAAGATGCAGTGCGCGAGCGGCCGACAGTGGATGGAACTGTTCGTCCTGATTCCCCCGAAGCGCTGCGTTTGCGGTGTGGTTCAACCGGTATGGAAGACATTGGTATGCGCGCGCACTACACGCGGTATCGCGAGCGTGGCATCGCGTTTGGTGCATCCTTTGGCGCAGAGTCTGCGGGTCGGTATCACGCGGGCGATGTGCTGGATGTGCTGCTGGCGGGTATACACATTGGTGAAATGACGTTGGATCGTCTGGAAACGGGCGAAATCGTGGGCCGCTTTGCAATTCGCTATGTGCCAGGCGCCCAAGAGCGTATTACCGATGCCGATTTACAGCGTTATGTGGTCCGCCAGGGAACCAGTGTAGTGGTAGGTAATCTGGGTTGTGCCCTGCGCTCATAGCCGCCAAGACTGTTAGGTGAATGTTGTGCGGACAGGGGTACTCAACAGCGCTGGCAGCAGTGTTATGAGTGGCTCAAGGCGAAAATTGAAGGCGAGGGTGATTGCAACAAACACCATTAAGTTGCTCGCTCGCTTGACACATCATTTCATTTGGGATTATTTACCCACATATGAAAGAAAGCGTTCAACAAGCTCTGAGCGAGGCAGTGTTACGGCTGCTGCGCCCCCTGGTCCGCGTTTTACTCCGGCACGGCATGGCCTATGGCAGTTTTGCTGAGTTGGCTAGGCGCGCCTACGTGGAAGAAGGTTTTGACCATATAGCGGAAACAGGAAAGCGTGCCAGTGTTTCCAGCGTTTCGGCAGTAACCGGATTAACGCGTAAGGAAACCAAACGGCTGGCGGAATCCAGCCCTGAAGATTTTGATGCGTCTATGGCGCGCTACAACCGCGCCATTCGTGTGGTGAGTGGTTGGGTTAATGATGCACGGTTTCACGATGAGCGTGGTGAGCCGGCAATATTATCGATGGAAGGCGATGCCATGAGTTTTACTTCGCTAGTAAAAGAGTTCAGTGGTGATATTCCTCCCGCAGCCATGCTGTCGGTTTTGCAAAGCGCAAATACGGTAGCGGTGAGCGATGGCAAGGTTGAGTTACTAGAGCGCGCCTACGTTCCATCAGCAACACCCATTGAGAAATTACACATACTGGGAACAGACGTTGGCGAGTTGGTGGGCACGATCGGTCACAACTTGGATGCGGACGAGGAGCAGCTGTTTTTCCAGCGCAAGGTGTCGAATGTGTTAGTGCACCCGGATGCCCTGCCTGAATTTCGCCGGCTTTCCAATTTAAAATCACAAGAACTGTTGGAGGATTACCACTCGTGGCTATCGGCGCGTGAAGTGGACGAGACCTCTGATGATACTGCGCCGGCCTATGTGGCTGTGGGTATCTACTACGCAGAGAAAAAACCGGGGGAGAAACCCGCATGACACTCGCTTGCATGACATTAACTCGCCCCAAGTGGAATCGTTTAACGTTTCTCATTGTGATTTTTTGCAGCGCTTTACTGAGCTCCTGCGGCGGCGGGGGAGGCTTAAGCTCTGTTGCCAGTAGTATTTCTGGCGGTGGTGGAAACGGCGGAAGCGGCGGCGGTATTGGCGGTTCAGGTGTGACTTCTTCTGGGCCAGTTGCAGGCTTTGGTAGTGTATTCGTCAATGGTGTTGAGTTTGAAACCGATGACGCCGAAATTACCGTTAACGGTGAGCGGGTTAGCGAGGCTGCCCTCGGTCTTGGCATGCTGGTTGTTGTGCAGGGCACTGTGAACGCCGATGGGGTTTCGGGCATCGCGAATACGGTGGCTTTTGAAAGTGCGCTGCGTGGGCCTGTTGCCAGTATTGCCCGCAGGCCAAACGGCGATTTGCAGCTGTTGGAAATTCTGGGCATAGAGGTGCTTGCCCAGCGTGGCGTTACGGTTTTTGATGCCGTTGATTTCGAAACACTCGCGGTGAATGATCTACTCGATGTTTCTGGTTACGTGAGTGGCAATGGCCGGCTGGTGGCTACGCGTATCGCGCGCACTGGTACGTTTGTGCCGGCACAAAGCGCAATCGATCGAGTGGGTGTGGTGTCTAACGTAACAGGCAGCGAATTTACCCTGGGTGATTTCACGGTGGAGTTTAGTACGGCCGATGTTTCCAATCTGCCAGAAAGCACGGTGCGTGAAGGCGCACGCGTGCTCGTGCGCGGTACGCTTATTGGAAGCGTTATCACTGCCCGACAAATACTAGAGCCAGCGGAGGTGAGTGATAATCTTGATCGCGATACAGAAGTGGTTATCCAGGGAGCAGTGACAAACTTCGCTGGGCTTGGCCAGTTCAATGTGGGCCGCCTGCAGGTAGACGCCACCGACGCAGTGTTAGATTTGGCGGGCGAAACGCTAAACAACCGCCTAATTGTGCAAGTGTCGGGTACCTGGAACGGTCAGAGGCTCATTGCTCAGAGTGTTGTTTCCCGTCAGGGCCGTATTTTAGTGGGCGGCATTGTCGCTTCGGTTTCCGCAGACGAAGGCACAATGGGCATTGAGCTGTACAACACCGTTCTCGATGTTCTTACCAATACCGAAACGCTGGTGGTCGATAATACGCGCCAGCAAGACAGGCTAACGCTGGCCGGCATTTCGGTGGGTGACTATGTGCTAGTAGAGGCGCTTTCGCGCAGTAATACTCGGCTAGCGCTGCGGATTAGCCGCAGCGCAGAGCGCAGCACTGTGTTGAATGCGCCGGTAGAGGCGATAACAGCCGGGGACAGTATTTCGCTGCAGGGTATTGCTGTGAGCACATTGGGCGCTGAATTTTTCGGGCTAAATGGAAGCGCCATAACATCAGACGCTTTTTATCTGAACCTAGCGGTGGGTGACTTGGTGCGTGTCACTGATGAGGTAACAGCCGATGGCCGCGTCGATTCCGTTCGCTTGATTGCCAGCGACCTAGCGCCGCAGCTTCTTAGTAGATAGCACCTCAGGTTTTGAGTATATAGCGCCGCAGCTTCTTAGTAGATAGTTTGAGTAGATAGCGCCGCAGCGAAACAGTCGCAGCTTACGCGCCGCTCACACCCGCTTGCTCCAGAAGTTGTTGCAGCGCCTGTGAACCCAGATTATCTACGTCATAGTTATCCTCTTCCGGTAGGTTGCCCTGCATTTTTTCGCGCGTGATTACGCGGGCCATAATCATAGTGAAACGCCACGCCGCAAAAATTTTATAGAACAGCAGGTTCTCACCGCTATGGCCTGACACTTTTTCCCACAGCGCGAGTGATGCCGCTTCATCGGGTGCGGGCGCCATTTTTTCAACACCTAACCCTAAGCTCATGCAATGATCCAACACTAGCCAATATCCGAAATCGGTGAGTGGGTTCCCGAGCCTTGCCATCTCCCAATCCAGTACCGCGGCAACCTCAGTGCCCTGAAAGATTATGTTGCATACGCGCGCATCGCCCCAGCATAAACCCACCGGCTCGTTCTCAGGCAAGTTCTGCATTAGCCACTGCAGGCCAGTTTTCAGCAGTGGATAGCGTTCTCGATCTAGCCCCCATTCAATGTGATTTTCATAAAGCTGGATATGTTGCAGCAGCGGCGTCGCGCCCAGCTCGGGCTCATCTAGAAATGCCAAATCGTATTGATCAATGTTCAGGGCGTGTATCTTACCCATTGCCGCGATGGCGTTCTCCCACAGAGCGGTACAGTCTGGCGCAGGCATCTCTAGTAACATCCCCTCCATGTGATACGGCGGGTTATCGGCCGGCACCTTGCCGGCAACTTGCTCCATGACATAAAACGGTGAGCCAAGCAGGCTGGTGTCTTCCTCAAACCAACGCATGGTGGGTACAGGAACGTCTGAGGTTTTCAATGTATCCATGATGCGATATTGCAGCAGCAGATCGTAGCGCGAAAACAGTGGAATACCGCTGGGCTCCATGCGCACTACCAGCGGTTCGTTGAAGTGCTCGCCTTTTTTTTCATAAGCCAGGTCGAACAATAACGTTTCACTGGAGTAGCCAATATCGGGGGCTTTGAAATTGTCGATGCGAACGTTGTCAGCACCCTCTAGCTTATTGCATAGCCACCCATGTAGCGCGCTACTAATTTGCGCAATTTTTTCTTCGTGCTCAGCTGCGGTATCGGCCATTAGGCGGCACCATCGAAAAAGTCTTTAAAGCCAGAGGGATCGTGCCGGCCAATCACTATGCTTTCTAAAGTGCCCATGCCCGTGCGATCGCCCATTGTTGCGCGTACCACCTGGTGTGTATGTAAGAATTGATAATCGAGGGGGTTTACCTCACTCAGATCCCACTCTTCGCGGCCGGTTTCCAGCTCGCCTCGCCAAAAGGCATGACCCCACTCGGCATGGTTATAGCCTATGCCGAGCATGTGAAACGTTAGCCCAATTTTCTCGGCAACAATGTCGTACTGGTTGCCTTTCGCATCCGTAAAATCCAACTTGATGCTGTTGGCGCGGCGCGTACCCTGCTGCCACTGTATAGCGTGCTTGGCATCGGTCATTGCGATTAGCCCGGGCTCTTCTAAACGCGGAATGTCTTCAGGGTTGTCGTAAAGCGGCACCAGGTCTGCGCTGACCTGCGTAGAATTGCCGTCGCGATCTTCAAACGTGCCGAACTGCGTGCACACATCACCAAAGTTAAGCGGGCACCACACCCAGTACACACCCGGCTCTTTATTCATCAACCCCGGTGCACCGCCGGCGGGTTCGCCAACGGGCCTAACACCCCAGGATTTATCGCGGGTGCCATAGGCCTGCGACACTTCGGTGCGATTGCCATCCACATTGATATAGCCTGTCCAATGGCCCATTTGCGTGAACCGGGAGTTGTGCATGATGAGGTGGCCGTCATCGTGCATGACATTCGGTGGCTCTTCGTGGGGGACGCTAGTAGCGGTAAACAATAAATCGCACTCGATGTTGTGTTCGTTGGGCTCCAGGCGAACGCGAATTTGGCGCATAGGCTGTACCACCTCAATGGAGAGTGGCCCAATGGTGGTTTCGCCACGCTCTTTCGGTGCCCGGCGCGAGGCGTGAAAGGCGTACTGCTTGCCGCCGGTGGTAATGCCAAAGTGGCCGTCCATTACCTTGCGGTTGGGGTAGAGACCAAAACCGATTTCAAAGAGATAGGTACCCTCAGCATCAAAGCCGTTAAACCAGTAGCGATCGTAAAAATTACGATCACTGGGGCCGGGTTGGGCAATGGGCTGCGTAGTTTGGTGTATGCAGAAATCGTCGAAGTCGGTAATCATGTGGGCAGTTCCAGAGGGTCTGTGAGGTAAAAAACTATACACCAGCGCGTTGTCATGTAGGTAAGAAAACACCTATTTCCACTGGGGGTTTAAAATCTACTACCCAAAGTCTTCCCGTCTAGACGACTCTCTCACGCAATTCCGTTTTCAATATCTTCCCAATGTGGCTGCGCGGTAACTCTGCAATTTGTTTTAAAGCCGATAGTCTTTGCGTTTTGCCAAGCGTTGCGTTGGTTTTTTCTTTTAGTGCCTCAAGATCTAGTTCAACGCCCTGCGCAGCAACCACAAAGCCCAGTGGGGTTTCACCCCAGTCTCTTGAAGGCACGCCGATAACTGCTGCATCGATGACATCGGGTTGGCTCATCAGTGCCTCCTCAAGGTCCCGCGGGTAAATGTTGAAGCCACCTGAGATGATCATGTCTTTCGAGCGGCCCATGAGCGTCACAAACCCTTCGGCATCAACGCGACCTATATCGCCCATGCGTTGCCAGCGGTCGCCATTTTCGTCGTACCAGCTAGCTTCTTGGGTTTTCTTTTCCTGATTCTGATACCCAGACATCATGGTGAGAGAGCGCCCAACCAATTCACCCATTTCACCGGTGGGCAGTTTCTTTAGGTTCTCATCAACGGTAATCACTTCGCTGCCTGCCCAGGGTACGCCAACGGTATGCAATTTATCGGGATGAGCGTTGGCGATGAGAATGCACACCACGCCGCCTTCGGTCATTGAGTAGGCTTCTATGAGGCCGCCAGGCATGCGAGCGAGAACTTCTGCTTTGAGTTCAGCAGTAAACGGCGCGCTTGTGCAGTACTTATGCGTGAAACTGGTCAGATCGTAGTCGTCGAATGCGTCAAAATCCATAAGGCGCTGGTATTGCACAGGCACCAACATAGTGTGTGTTGCGCGGTGTTGCTGCGCTAGTTCCAGCCAACCTTTGCAGTCAAACTTTCGCATCAGCACCGCTGTGCCGCCGTAGGCCATGGTGCTGACAAAAACGCTCAGCGTAGTGTTGGAGTACAGCGGTGTTGAAAGCAATGAGACTTGCCCTGGCTTGCCGTAGCCCGTGGGTTCCCCCACCGCCATTTGATACCAGCGCATTTGGCGGCTGTGCACAATGCCTTTGGGTGTGCCGGTGGTGCCGCTAGAGTAAATGATGTTGTAGGGGTCTTTCGGGCCCGATTGCAGGTCTTGGGGTAGCGCGCCGTTGCTGGCCATCCAATCAAAGAGGTAGGGCGCATCCTCAACAGGCTCATCGATCAGTATGTGTTTTAGGTCAGGCAGGCTGATGCCGCTTTCCTGTAACTCTTGGCGTTTGGTTGTGTCGATAAACAAGTGGCTGGCGCCACTGTCTGCCATCATTGCCGCAAGCTGCTGCGGCGTTGCCGATGTTGTGAGCGGCGCTGCGCAGCCACCGGCAACAATCGACGCAAGGTAGACCAGTGCGTAGCGAACCGTGGTGGTGCCAAGAATGGATACTGCCTGGCCCTTAACCAAACCTTCAGCCTGCAACTGTGCCGCGATGCGATTCACCAGTGCCGTCGTTTCCAACCACGTGAGCTTTTCAATGCCATCATCCAGCGCAATTCTGTCGGGTTGATTGGCGGCGTGGGCGTTGATTAGCGTGGCGAAATCACCAAAGGGTTGTTCTAGATAGCGGGCGGGTTCAATGATTGAATCAGTGGGCGAGTGGCTCATAACAATTCCAAAACAAGGTGGTTGCGGGTTACGCTCTACTGTTGGATAGATCGCTGCTATCCTACGACAATTGCACGCAGAATGCTGGCTGAAAAATTGTTTGGGTTAACGCGCTGTTGCTCGTAAAAAGACTATCAATGCAAAGAGGTTTAGGACTATCAACACCAAGAGGTTTAGGAATGACGGGACGAGTTAATTTGGCAGCGTTATGGAAGCCTTGCGCCGCGCGCGTAGCAACTTTGAAGCGCTTGCTGGCGATCGCGCTGCTCGCCGTTTTCGTTGTTGGCTGCGCAACACAGCCACCGGGCATAGGCGACCCAGTTGATTGGTCTGACTTGGAGCAATGGGAGAGCGACGATCACGGCGCAGCCTTGACGGCATTTCAAGTGGGATGTCCTAAACTCAAGCAGCCCCAGTGGCAAGCAGTGTGTGAGCTGGCCAAGAATACAGGCGAGTTGAGCAGCGCGCAGGCCAAGACGTTTTTCGAATCACACTTTGAAGTGCGGCCAGTGTATGCAGAAGGGGGTGCAACAGAAGGTTTGATTACAGGGTATTACGAACCGTTGTTGCGCGGCAGTCGGCAGCAAACTGAGCAGTACCGTTACCCCTTATATGGTGTTCCTCCCGATTTGCTGACCATTTCCCTGAGTGAGCAATACCCGAAACTCAAAGGTATGCGGTTACGAGGTAAGTTAGAGGGCACAAAAATTGTTCCCTACTACAACCGTGCGCAATTGGATGCGGATGAAACCTTACTGCAAGGTAATGAGTTGGTTTGGGTAGACGATATTGTGGATGCTTTTTTTCTGCACATTCAGGGCTCAGGCCAGGTGCAGTTGCAAGACGGCTCTACTGTGGGTGTAGGTTACGCCGCGCAAAATGGCCACCCCTATCGCTCGATAGGGCGTGTGTTGATTGATCAGGGTGAGCTTGAGCGAGAAGACGTTACGCTCTTTACGATTAAAGATTGGTTGGAGTCTAACCCCGAGCGTATGAGTGAAACGCTGGCGCAGAACCCAAGCTACATATTTTTTGAGTTGCGCGATGCCGATGCCAGCGGCCCGGTAGGTTCGTTGAATGTGCCGCTAACGGCCCGGCGTAGCATTGCTGTTGACCGAAACGTGATTCCATTGGGCGCGCCCGTTTGGTTGCAGACAACGTTACCCAGCGCAGAAAGCCCGCAGTTCAATCAGCTGATGCTGGCTCAGGATACCGGCGGCGCCATAAAGGGCAATGTGCGCGCCGATGTGTTTTGGGGCAAAGGGCAAGAGGCCGAAACGATGGCGGGCTTAATGAAGCAGCAGGGCGAGCTCTTTGTTCTGCTGCCTAAGCCTTCGACACCCTAGCTGTAGAACACGCTAGTCGTAGATAGTGGGTATTGGAACGCGCTTGTGCTGGGTTTTTTCATAAATCTCTACAAGCTTTTTCGCAACCGCTGGGTCTACCGACTTACCTTCAAGAAAATCATCAATTTGGTCGTAGGTCATACCCAAGGCCTGTTCATCTGCCTTCTGTGGCGACAGCGATTCTAAATCTGCCGTAGGCGCCTTGTGTACGATGTGCTCGGGAGCACCTAAATGGTGCGCGAGCTGGCGCACCTGACGCTTGTTAAGGCCAAATAGGGGCGCAAGATCGCAGGCGCCATCGCCGTACTTGGTATAAAAACCGGTAATGTTTTCTGCCGAATGATCTGTTCCCAGCACCAGGCCGTTTAGCATGCCGGCTACTTCATACTGAATGACCATTCGCGTACGGGCCTTAACGTTGCCCTTAATGAAGTCGCGTTTGGTTTCACTCTCAGGTAGTAGGTTGTTGTCTTTGAGCGCCTGGCAGGTCTGCTCGTGAATCGCATCAGCGCCTGGTTGCACGTTAACGGTGATTGCCTGGCTGGGCTGGATAAAATCGATTGAAGCCTGCGCATCAGCCTCGTCTTGCTGCACGTTGTAGGGCAGGCGCACTGCAACGAATTGGTATTCACCAGAGTCACCACTTTCGCTGTTCAGTTGGTTGACTGCCAGTTGTGCAAGCCGGCCCAGGGTGCATGAATCTATTCCTCCGCTAATGCCTAGCACCAGCGTGCTCATGTGTGCGCCCTTCAACTGGGACTTTATGAAATCGACGCGCCGGTTAACTTCAGTTTCGGCGTCGATCTCGGGCAGTACGCGCATCTCATCAATAATTGCTTGCATGGTGTTAACTCTGTGACGTGTGCTTTGGGTAAATGATAGAGAATTATCGTTGATAAGTACGCAAAAATGTAGACTTTGGTTTTTCAGAAGTAGGCGTGGGGTTTTAGCCGCACGATCGATCTGCCGGTGGTGTTTACGGCTACGGCGTGCTGATCGATGTAGAAGATGGCACCGAAGGCGCTTACGACGCCATTGCGCTGGATAACTTCCGAGAGCCAGAAGCGACTGTATCGCTGCATACCGCGCCAGATTCGTCGTTGCCCTCTCTTGCCAGCGGTGATGCTGCCTATGAGATGTTGGTGGACGGCGATCTAATCACAAGTACAGCCAGCTCAGGTGTCGATGCGGTGAGCGCGCTGCTGATGCAGGCAAGCTTCAGCAATGACTATGTGATGGAGCCCGCGATCGATGCGAGTACCGATTGGGTGATTACGTTTCCTACCAAGCACGAGTACATCAACGATGGGGTTGCGCGCGAGCCGTTTTCCGCTGTGTGGAGTGCCGAAGAATCTACGGCCTGTGAGCCATCT
>JBGCFE010000242.1:0-22744 GCA_045106775.1 Halioglobus sp. | reverse complement strand
TGTGTCAAAACTGCCTTGGAAACGTGCCGAGACCGGCGGCGCGCGGTTGGGTTGCCGCATTAATGTGACGGGAGTCACGTGAGCGTGCACATTCTAATTGTTAGAGGTTACAAGTCCAGTGGTTTGCTAGCCAAAAATAGCCCCTTCAGATAAGATTGTGGGCTCTTTGCACAGGCTTTTGGGCAGTTTAGCAGCACACAATAATATGCGCTCTATGCCAAGTTACAGGGGAATAAAATGTTAACACCCGTCCTTCTTTCCGGTGGTGTGGGCAGTCGTTTATGGCCCGTTTCCAGAGAAACACATCCCAAGCAGTTTCTGCCGCTGGCATCAGATCTAACGATGCTTCAGGAAACGCTAAAGCGCACCTCTGGGTTGCAAGCCGCCGATCCTATAGTGGTGTGTAATGAAGAGCACCGTTTCATGGTGGCAGAACAACTTCGTCAGCTCAAGCTTGAAGCGGGCGGCTTGATACTCGAGCCTGAAGGACGGAATACGGCGCCGGCAGTGGCTTTGGCCGCGCTGCGAGCGGTCGCTCACGATTCAGATGCAGTTATGCTTGTTCTTCCCGCTGATCACCTGATCGAGAATGTTTCAGCATTTGTTGAGGCCGTTGGCAAAGCACTTCCTCAAGCGCAGGATGGTCGTCTGATGACGTTTGGCGTGGTGCCCACTGCCGCGGAAACGGGATACGGCTATATAAAATGTGGTGCCAGTGTTTCAGAAGATTTATTCGAGCTAGAGCGCTTCGTAGAGAAGCCCGACGAAAAAACCGCGCAAAGCTATCTGGATGCTGGAGGCTATTTGTGGAATAGCGGCATGTTTTTACTGCGCGCTGCCACCTATCTTGAGCAGCTCGGGGAACTTGCACCCGATATGCTGGCAGCCTGTGAAAAAGCGATGGCAGGCTCCAACGCTGATATGGATTTTGTGCGCCCGGATGCGCAGGCTTTTGCTGCGTGTCCCAGCGATAGTATTGATTATGCTGTGATGGAAAAAACCAAGGTCGGTGGCGTTGTGTCACTTGACTGTGGCTGGAGCGATGTTGGTGCCTGGTCTGCTTTGTGGGAAGTCGCAGAACAAGACGAAGATGGCAATGCCTCAACTGGCGATGTACTGCTGAACGATTGTCGTAATAGCTATTTCCGCAGTGATTCGCGGCTGGTGGCGGCCACTGGCGTTGAGAATCTGGTGGTGGTTGAAACCGCTGACGCTATTTTGGTTGCCGATAGAGAGCAAGTTCAAGGTGTCAAAGATATAGTTAATAAGCTGCGCGATCAGGATAGAACTGAAGCAACGTTGCACCGGCGCGTTTATCGTCCTTGGGGTTCGTATGAATCGCTCATTACCTCGGAGCGTTTTCAGGTAAAGCAGATCGTCGTAAACCCTGGGCAAACGTTGTCACTGCAGATGCATCATCATCGCGCCGAACATTGGATTGTGGTGAATGGCACTGCAGAAGTTACCTGCGGTGAAAAAGTGTTTATGTTAAAAGAAGATGAATCCACGTACATTCCATTGGGTTACAAGCATCGCCTTGCAAACCCGGGGCAGATACCGTTGGAGCTCATAGAGGTGCAGTCGGGTGCATATCTAGGTGAAGACGATATTGTGCGCTTTGAAGATGTTTATGGGCGCAGCGAGTAATTTGGATTTTCAGAAAAACGGATAACGGTAGCGGTTAGAGAGGTTTAGCGTTTTGATTAACAAGTGTCTTTTTCCTGTAGCTGGCTATGGAACACGCTTTCTGCCAGCGACAAAAAGCATGCCCAAAGAAATGTTGCCAGTGGTTAACAAGCCGTTGGTGCAATATGGCGTTGAAGAAGCGATTTCAGCGGGGATGATTACCTGTGCGATGGTCACGGGTCGTGGCAAGCGCGCTATTACAGACCATTTCGATATTAGTTACGAGCTTGAGCACCAAATTTCAGGCAGCGGCAAAGAAGTCTACTTGGAAAGTATTCGTAACGTGCTTAGTAAAGGCGTTTTTACACAAGTACGTCAGCGTGAAATGAAAGGTCTTGGCCATGCGATTCTCACTGGGGAATCATTGATCGGTAATGAAGCGTTTGGCGTCTTGCTGTCGGATGACCTCTGCGTGAATAACGGCCCCGGTGTTCTCGCCCAAATGGCCGAGCTTTACAAGCAGTTTCGCTGCTCGATCGTTGCGATTCAAGAAGTGCCGCCGGAAGATACCGGTAGTTATGGCATCATCAAAGGTGAGCCGCTGAAAGATGGCGTCTATCGTGTTGATGAGATGGTTGAAAAGCCGGATCCAAAAGATGCGCCCTCAAATATGGCGATTATAGGCCGCTACATTTTGACGCCCGATATCTTCGATATACTACGAGAAACGGAACCGGGTGCTAACGGTGAAATACAAATTACGGACGCGCTACAGACTCAGGCCAATAGAGGCTGCGTAATCGCCTACAAATTCAAAGGGCGCCGCTTTGACTGCGGTAGTGTTCCAGGTTTTGTTGAAGCGACCAATTTTGTCTACGAAAATTATTACCTAAAAGTCCAAGAGAGCAGCCGTGTCTGAGATAACTTGTTTCAAAGCCTACGATATTCGCGGGCGAGTGCCTGATCAGCTTAATGAAGACATCGCTTACAGAATTGGTCGAGCATTTGCGGAGGTTGTAAAGCCCAAGCAAGTGGTGGTCGGCCATGATATCAGGCTTAGCAGCGAGTCGATTAAGGCAGCCGTGACAGAAGGTCTTCTGAAACAGGGTGTAGACGTTTACGATATTGGTTTATGCGGCACTGAAGAAATCTACTTTGCCACTTCTCACGCTGGAATGGACGGAGGCATAGCGGTAACCGCTAGCCATAATCCTAAAGACTACAATGGCATGAAGTTTGTGCGAGAAGAATCTAAGCCGATCTCTGGTGACACTGGCTTGTTTGATATCAAGGCACTTGCTGAGCAGGATGACTTTCAGTCAGCACCACAAAAAGGGGTCTTGCACAGCCTGGATACCTCTGCCGCCTACGTTGAGCATTTACTTTCATATGTAGATGTTGGTGCGTTAAAGCCTCTAAAAATTGTTGTTGATGCCGGCAATGGCGGAGCGGGTAGAGTGGTCGATTTGTTAGAGAAGCACTTACCCTTCGAGTTCATTAAATTACATCACGAACCTGATGGGAACTTTCCAAATGGTGTTCCTAATCCATTGCTTCCTGAAAATAGGGCGGCGGCTATTGCAGCGGTGAAAGAACATGGTGCTGATCTAGGTCTTGGGTGGGATGGTGATTTTGATCGCTGCTTTTTCTTTGATGAGAACGCCGAATTTATCGAAGGGTATTATATCGTTGGCTTGCTGGCAGAAGCGTTCCTGAAACAGCATGGCCCAGCCAAAGTTGTTCATGATCCAAGGCTGACGTGGAACACTGTTGATATCGTTGAGTCGCATGGTGGTAACGCGGTGCAGAGTAAAACCGGCCATGCGTTCATTAAGGAGCGTATGCGATTAGAAAACGCCGTGTATGGCGGTGAGATGAGTGCACATCATTATTTTCGTGATTTCGCTTATTGCGATAGCGGCATGATTCCCTGGTTGTTAGTCACTAGCCTCATTAGCGAGAGCGGTAAGTCGCTCTCTGAAATGGTGCGAGAGCGCATGGCAGCATACCCCTGCAGCGGCGAAATTAATCGGACTATCGAAGAGCCGGCGGTTGTTTTGGCGCGTGTTGAAGAGGTTTACGCGGCCGATGCTTTGATCGTAGAAAAAGTGGATGGGCTGAGTGTGTCAATGGCTGATTGGCGCTTTAACCTGAGAATGTCGAACACCGAGCCAGTTGTGCGATTAAACGTTGAAAGCCGCGCTGATGCTGCACTGATGGAAGCCAAGACTCAGGAGCTTCTCGCGCTTATTGATGGGTAGCGGGAGCGGGCCATTGAGTTTGCATTTTAGCCACGGTTAGCTTTTTTGTAGGCTGCCAGTAGGTTTTCTGTAGAAGCATCCATTGCCATCTGCGCCTGTTTTGCCTGCATACGGTTTAGAATGTCGGTGCCAATTTCTTTCCCTAATTCCACGCCCCATTGGTCAAACGGATTGATACCCCAAAGCTGGCTCGAGCAGAAAGTGCGATGTTCATAGAGCGCTAGCAATGCGCCTAACGTTTTCGGGTTTAGTGCTTCCATGGAGATGGTTGAACTGGGCCTGTTGCCCGGCATCACCAGGTGTGGTGCGATCTCTTCAGCGTCAGATGCGACCATGCCTCTATCAAGTAGTGATTTCTCACTTTCCTGTCGAGTTCTTCCAACCATTAACGCGCGACTCTGCGCTAAACAGTTTGCAACTAATTTTTGGTGTTGCTCAGTATTTTCGGTTTGCGTGGTGAGTGGCAGTATGAAGTCTGCCGGGCAAAGCAAAGTGCCCTGATGGAGTAGTTGGTGGAAAGAGTGCTGCCCCATTGTGCCTGCTGAACCCCAAAGAACGCTGCCGCTGTTGCCTTTCAAAGGTTGTCCAGCGGCAGTCACCTGTTTGCCGTTACTTTCCATTGTGAGTTGTTGGAGGAAATCTGGAAAATGTCGCAAATGGTGTTCATACGGTAGTACGACATGGTTGGTGGCATCGAAGCCGTTGCAATACCAAATTTCCAGTAATGCCATGATCACGGGTAGATTGTTTTCTAGCTCTGCACTAGAAAAATGCGCGTCCATCGCAGCGGCGCCAGCAAGAAATTGAGAGAAGTTATCCCAGCCCACAGCGATAGCGCTACTTAAACCCACTGCCGACCACACCGAATAGCGGCCACCAACCCAATCCCAAAGTGGTAGGCAGTTGTTGGGAAGAATGCCGAAAGCTTCCGCCGCTTCAAGGTTGGTAGTTACGGCGAGAAAGTGCTTGGATAAATCGGTCTCGGTAGCACCGGCGGCCATCAGCCACTCGCGAGCAGTGAGGCTGTTGGCTAAGGTTTCCTCGGTGCGAAATGACTTTGAACAGACGATGAACAGTGTGGTTTGTGGGTCGAGCTCCGCCAGTGCAGAGTTGATATCGGATGGATCGACATTGGCAACATAGTGGCAGCGTACGTTTCCATGAAAAGGCGCCAGCGCCTGCGTGACTAGTCTGGGGCCTAAATCTGAGCCCCCGATACCTATGTTTACCACATCAGATATAGGTTTTCCTGTGTACCCTTGATGCTCTCCAGAATGGAGGTGATTTACGATCGTCTGCATCCTCGCGCGGGTTTCGCTGATCGCTTGGAATTTTTCGGCCTCCCCGCAATCAGTTTCAGCCCGCAGGAGTGTGTGTAGAGCAGGTCGCCCCTCTGTGTTATTTAACGGTTCACCCTGTAACAGCGCAGCCGCTTTGTCCTCTAGACTTGCTTCTCGGGCAAGAGTGAAAAGGAATTGCAGTGCATCCGAATCGAGCAGTTGCTTTGAGTAGTCCAGATGGAGGCCCGCGCCAGATTCCGAGAAGGTTTCATATCTGGCGTTGTCTTGCGCGAAGAGGTCTTTCAGGCTGGCTTTTTTCAGTCTAGACACATGTTCCGCCATAGCATGAAAGCTGGGTAACTGATCTAGTGGCGTGCAGGCGTGTGCAGAGTGTGGCATTGAAGAGGTTCCACAGGAGTGTCTTGTGAGTATAGGAAGACTGCTTATTCTGCGCAATGCGCTGTCGTGAGTCTGTTTACGCTCGCTAGCGGATCTAAGAAATGGCGCTTAGTGTTCTCGGCTGATCGAGAGTGCGGTAATCGCTGTGAGGGATTCTTTTGCGGCACTGTCTGGAAGCGTCGCAAGGCTGGCGAGCGCTCTGTCGTGGTACAGGCTAGCCTGTGCGCGAGTGTATTCTAGAGAGTTAGATGCTTTAACGGCGTCTAAAACACCAGCGATGTTGTCGCTACTTTTATTCTCGATTGCGCTGCGTATTACGTTCGTATGCGTGCTGGAGCCCACCTTAAGAGCATGAATCAGCGGCAGCGTAGCCTTGCCCTCGGTTAAATCGTCTCCAACATTCTTGCCCATTGCTTCGGGGTCGCCTTCGTAGTCCAGAACGTCATCAATCATTTGGAAAGCAATGCCCAGGCAAAGGCCATACTCGCGTAGCGCTTCACGCGTTGGCTGGTTGGCGCCGGCCAGGGTAGCCGCTCCGTAGCAGGCCGCGGCGAACAAAATTGCTGTTTTACGCGTTATGACATCCAGATATTGTTCTTCTGTTGTGTTTGGGTCACCCGCTCTCACCAGCTGTAGAACCTCACCTTCAGCGATGACATTGGTTGTGTCTGCCATATGACGTAGTACGTCCTGATCCGCTAAATCTACCATCAGCTGAAAAGCACGGGTGTAAAGAAAGTCTCCAACCAACACGGAAGGGGCATTACCAAACTCCGCATTTGCGGTAGGTCGGCCGCGTCTCAGGCTTGAGATGTCGACAACATCATCGTGTAGCAGAGTTGCGGTGTGAATAAACTCGATAGTGGCTGCAAATTTGATTTGATCTTCGCCGGAGCTGCCCAGAGCAGACGCACAGAGTAGGGCGAGCAGCGGGCGTAAGCGTTTTCCACCGGCATCGACAATGTAATGTCCCACGTTTTCGACCATGTCCACATCAGAGTGAAGCTGATCGATAATTAGCTGATTTACCAGCTCGAATTCGCGGGCGACAGGGCCACGTATCTGTTGCATAGGTTGGGGGCGGTTTGAAAGTGCGGGAGCATGCTAGGACGGGCTACAGACCCTGTCAAGCGGCGGCGATTGTACAGCCATTCGGCCGCTCGAAATGACGCAACTCCTTGTTTTTGTATTTGTTTTACTAGCAAAATAAGCCTTGCCGCTGGGCGCGTATTTCAGTAAAATCGCCGCCCTCTCAAGCGCGTTGTGGGTGATGTTCATTGATAGCGCTGCGCCAGAGACATTTATCCACTGTTTATGCCTAGCTCTGCCCCCTTGATTTTAAAGGGTTTTATCAGACAGCGAGCAGGCCAATTGAACGGAGCACAACATGTACGCAGTTATTGAAGCCGGCGGTAAGCAGCATCGCGTGGTAGAGGGCGAAACCCTCAAGCTTGAAAAAATTGAAGTAGCAACCGGCGATACCGTCGAATTCGACAAAGTGCTGATGATTGGCGGCGATAGCGTCAAGATTGGTACACCGCTGGTTTCGGGCAGCAAAGTGACAGCTGAGGTTGTTGCACATGGCCGCCACAAGAAAGTAAAAATCGTTAAATTTAATCGCCGTAAACACTATCGTCGTGAAACTGGCCATCGCCAGTGGTTCACAGAAGTGAAGATTACAGGTATTTCGGCTTAAGGAGGCTTGAACAATGGCACATAAGAAAGCTGGTGGTAGTACTCGTAACGGACGTGATTCGGTCAGCAAACGTCTTGGCGTTAAGCGCTTTGGTGGGCAGGCTGTGAAAGCAGGTAACATACTCGTGCGTCAGCGTGGCACACGGTTCCATGCAGGCGAAGGCGTCAGCATGGGTAAAGATCACACGTTGTTTGCTGTAGCAGATGGCTGTGTGGAATTTGTAGTAAGAGGCCCGAAGAGCCGTAAGTATGTTCAGGTGGTAGGCGCCTGATAGGGCGGCCTCTCAGTAGGATGATCGAGAGCCTCGTCGTTGGACGGGGCTTTTTTTTGCTTCCCGAATCGCAATTTTTAGTCTGACAGGTGGGGTTGCTGTAGCAGTGTTTGAAACGAATGGCGGTTATCAGTCGCTCCCGGGGTGCCGGACCAACGTGATTCGCTTGGTGATAACCGCCATTCGTTTCAAACCCAGAATCCCACAAGATTCACAGTTTTCATACTGAAGGGTTTGGTTGGAAAAATGCGCCGGATAGCATCGCGCTGCAAGGCCGCGGCACAGGATACCGTGATCACCAAGCGAATTCCGTGGAGCGACTGATCACGGTATCCTGTGTCGTGGCCGTGGATCACTGTAAACCCCATCAACCCGCCATATTTAACAATGACCAAGGCAAGCGGCGGCGAAAACCGCAATATAATCGAGCGTAAGTATGAAATTCGTAGATGAAGCAAGCATCAACGTTCACGCCGGCAAAGGTGGCAATGGCTGCCTGAGTTTTCGCCGCGAGAAGTACGTTGCCCGCGGTGGCCCTGACGGTGGTGATGGCGGCGACGGCGGTAGTGTCATCCTCGTGGCGGATGAATCGTTGAATACAATGGTGGATTACCGGTTCCAGAAGAACTATCGCGCGGAGGCTGGTCAAGGTGGGCAGGGAAAAAATTGTACCGGCCGCAGTGGTGAAGATCTTATTCTGCGAGTGCCTATTGGTACCACGGTTATCGATGAAGATATTGGGGAAGTGCTAGGCGATTTGTCGGTGCCTGAGCAGCGGCTGGTGGTTGCCCAGGGCGGCTTTCATGGGCTGGGTAATACGCGGTTTAAATCCAGTACCAATCGTGCGCCACGTCAAACTACCTCCGGAAGTGAGGGCGAAATTCGAAGCCTGAAGCTCGAGCTAAAAGTGCTTGCCGATGTTGGGCTGTTAGGCTTACCCAACGCGGGTAAATCAACGCTTATTCGAGCGGTTTCTTCCGCAAAGCCAAAGGTTGCGGACTACCCGTTCACTACGCTCGTGCCTAACCTGGGCGTTGTGAAAATTGAGTCACACCGAAGCTTTGTGGTGGCTGATATTCCTGGGCTAATCGAGGGTGCTTCTGAAGGCGCGGGCTTAGGCGTGCGTTTTCTTAAGCATCTCACGCGTAATCGCATTCTTTTGCACCTTGTGGATATGGCACCTTTCGACGGTACCGACCCCGCTGATGCCGCGGTAGCTATCGTGCGTGAATTGGAGCGTTTTAGCGCCACTCTTGCGGATCGTGAGCGCTGGCTGGTGCTCAACAAAAGCGATTTATTAGATGAAGAGACCTTTGCAGAGCGGCGGCAGGCTGTTCTGGATGCGCTGGAATGGAGCGGGCCTGTTTATGACATTTCGGCGATTACGGGAAAGGGTACTGATTCGCTGTGCGGTGATTTGATGACGCATCTCGAAGCGGTGAAAGCGGCCGAAAAGGAAACCCCTGATTTAGCTGAGGCCGAGGTTCAGTTGCAGCATCAGATGCAGGCCGAGGCGCGTGAACGTATTGCGCAATTGCGTTCTGAACGCCGTCTGGCTGCCAAGCAAAGTGATGAAGAAACTGGCCTCGATGACGACTTTGATGATTTTGACGACGATGATTTTGATGTCGAAGTGGAGTATCAGCCTTAGGTATAGCCATGACAGATCGTAACGAAATTAAAGAGGCACGCCGATGGGTTGTTAAAGTGGGCAGTGCGTTGCTAACCGATGATGGTGCGGGTCTCAATGAAAGCATCATCACTCAGTTGGTCGATCAATTGGTAGCACTCAGGGCGCGCGGCTGTGAAGTCGTTTTAGTTTCTAGCGGCGCTGTAGCGGCCGGCGTGGTGCGGCTGGGGTGGTCGCAAAGACCACACCGTCTTCACGAGTTGCAGGCCGCGGCGGCAGTGGGCCAGTCGGTGCTCGTGCAAAGTTATGAAAACGCATTCAACCGGCACGGCATGGCAACGGCGCAGGTGTTGCTTGGCCATGATGATGTGAGCGCCCGCGACCGCTACCTAAATGCGCGTGCAACGCTCAAAACATTATTAGGTCTTGGTGTTGTGCCCGTCATTAATGAAAACGATACCGTCGTTACAGACGAGATTCGCTTTGGTGACAACGATACTCTGGCGGCGCTTGTAGCGAACCTTGTTGATGCCGATGCAGTCGTTTTGCTTACCGATCAGCTGGGCTTGTACCGTGAAGACCCGCGCACAAACCCAAAGGCCGAACTGGTTGAGTCCTGTGATGTAAATGATGACAGTCTTGATGCCATGGCCGGTGAGGGTGGTGCATTGGGCAGAGGTGGCATGATCACTAAATTACGCGCCGCGCGTTTAGCAGCACGTTCAGGGTCTGAAACGATCATAGCTTCGGGCCGGGTCGAACACATATTGTCAAAAATTGCGGATGGCGAAAACGTGGGCACTTGGCTGCGTACAGGTAAACAACCCGAAGCGGCGCGTAAACAATGGTTGGCTGGCATGCTCCAGAGTACGGGTACGCTGAAGTTGGATGCTGGAGCTGTGCAGGTGCTTAAGAGTTCAGGGCGGAGCCTGCTGCCAGTCGGCGTGTGCGCTGTAGAGGGCCAGTTCACGCGGGGTGATTTGGTTTCTTGCTGTGATGAACAGGGGCGAGAGTTCGCGCGTGGTCTCGTGAATTATAGCGCTGAAGACACGCGTAAAATTATGGGTGCAGCGTCTGCGGACATTGAAGCGTTGCTAGGTTATCAGGCGGATGAAGAGCTTATTCATCGAGACAATTTGGTGCTGGTTTAGGTCGGCTCGCTAATTCGAATAGCCTTTTTGTAGCTCGCGTTGCAACTGATCGAGAACAGTTTTCATCGCATGAAGATCTGAGATTGTCGAATTCATCGTTTAGTCCCGGCGTAAGCAACCAAAATTAGCTCCGCTTACTCGGAGGGCTGAGATACTCGACGCGAAGCTAATTTTGGTTGCTTACGCCTACCCGCATAGCACTGATCGAGAACTAGCAAGGTGCTGCGATCGAATCGTTGTGGGCTGCGGCTAGGCCCAGAGGGGAAAAGCTCTCCAAGCGAATATCTTAGCCCGCTGAGCTAGGAGAGCTTTTCCCCTCTGGGCCGGAATCGAAGCTCACCCTAATTTCAAACCAAAGCAATAACCAATCAGCTAAGCCACCGCCCCAGCGGCGTCTTCACCCACAAAAAGTTCATCAGCTTCTTCATACCCTCAGCGCTATCGGCACTATACGGATAGCCGCTTTGCAGCTTGCCGCCGAAACGGTCAATCACAATGGGCATTTCATGGCAGTAGCCCCGTAGGCCTTTTTTGCCATTTACCTGACCTACGCCAGAGTTCTTTTTGCCACCAAAAGGCGCAGCGGGAATCCCGTAACTCACGGCCATATCGTTCACGCTACAGGCGCCAGTATCGATGGCGCTGGCCAGTTGGTAGCCTTTTTCTTTGTCCTTGGTCCACACATTGCCGTTCAAGCCGAACTCGGAGTCATTGGCAAGCGCTAGTGCCTCCTCCTCAGTTTTCACTTTTTGAATGCACAGAATCGGGCCGAAGGTTTCTAGCAGCATGATGTCCATCGTATTGTCGACATCAGTAATGACAGTAGGCAGGTAGTAGAGGCCGGGTAAATCGGGGTTGCGGCTTCCCCCCATTAGAATGGAGGCGCCTTTAGCACGGGCATCTTCCACATGCGCTTCGATGATGTTCATTTGCTTGTCCCAGAACACTGCGCCGATATCTTCGTCCCAGCCGTGGGAATCTCCCTGGCGAAGGTTTTTGCCTTTTTCCATTACCCGCTTGAGAAAGTCGTCGTAGACCTCTTCAACAACATAGATACGTTCTGTGCCGCAGCAGTAGTGCCCTGTGTTCATGCATGAGCCTACCCAGGCGCCATCTGCTGCACGATCCAGATCGGCGTCGGCGCAGACAATCATCGCATCGTTGCCTCCTAATTCGAGAGTGCAGGGGATGAGTAGCCCAGCGCACACTTGTGCAACTTTCCGACCAGTGGCAACCGAGCCTGTGAAAGACACTTTGTCTACGCCACCACTCACTATGGCGGCGCCGGTTTCTCCATCGCCCAGTAGAACCTGCAGTACGCCCTCTGGCAGTCCTGCTTCACGATAGATGTCTTCAGCGAGCTTCGCAGAATAGGGTGTTACTTCAGAACCTTTTGCGACAACCGTATTCCCAGCCAGAATGGCTTGGGTCGCTTGATTCATCAGTAGCACGAAGGGGCCATTCCAGGGTGTTATGAGCCCAACAACGCCTAGAGGTTTGTAGACAATGCGCAGCTGCTTCATCAACCCAAGAATGCCGTGAACTTTGCGTTTGTGGGCTTTTAAAAATTTCGGGGCGTTCTTGGCGTAGTAGCAGAGCTGATCAGCCACTGAGAACACTTCCATGCTCATCGCGTCAGTGCGTGCTTTGCCCGTTTCTCGCACTACCGTCTCAATAATTTCGTCCTGGCGTTCAAGTACGACCTGAAGCGCCCGCTCAACGATCGCCGTTCGCTCTTTCATGTCGGTGGCCGCCCATGCTTTTTGCGCCTTACGGGCTGTGCTGATGGCAGTGGCCACTTCTTCTGTATTGGCGCAAACCAGCTCGCCAATGGGTTCTAAGGTGACGGGGCTGCGGAGTTGCAGATGGCGGTGAGAATCGTCGGATGCAATAGGCTCGTAGATGGACATGGGTTTTCCTCCTGTGGGCTGTTTAAACTAATGGTCATTAGTTTGGGTGTCAACGCCTTTCATTAGGTGGCCACTGGCATAGTGGCGAGCCTGTGAATGTGGAATAATGCGCCGCACTCTGACTTGGCTACCCCCAATCCCATGGCCACACCCACACTCTTACTGATTGCGTACTGCATCGCTATCTCCGGTATCTCGTTGCTGGGAGGCATGCTGCCTGGCTGGGTGCGAATGACGCATACCCGAATGCAGTTGGTCATGAGCCTGGTGTCGGGCCTGATGTTGGGCGTTGCGTTCTACCATCTTTTGCCTCACAGCATTGCGTTGGAAGGTACCGCTCATGCTGCGGATGCCGCCGTATGGTGGCTGATGATTGGCTTGATTGGCATGTTACTGCTGCTGCGATTGTTTCACTTTCATCAACATGACTTTAGCGTCGAGGAGCACAGCCACCCCGATCACCAGTGCGATGATCATGCACACAGCCATACGCGCGGTCATGCTCATGACCATTCGCAGATGAATGCGGCCCATCAGCTCAGCTGGTTTGGCCTGGCTCTAGGGCTCGCGCTGCATACGTTGATAGACGGTATTGCTCTAGGCGCGGTAATGCTCACAAGCCATGAGGGTGTTGGTCTCATTGGTATTGGTGTGTTTTTGGCAATCTTTCTACACAAGCCGCTGGATGCGATTTCTATTGTCACCGTGATGGAGGCTGGTGGTTGGAGCCGCAGTGCGCGCACCCTTGCCAATGTATCTTTTGCGTTGATGTGCCCCCTGGGAGCCTTATTGTTTTTCTTCGGGGTTGGTGATTTGAGCAGCGGACAAAATGAAGTGGTTGCCGCGGCATTGGCCTTCTCTGCAGGCGCGTTTATTTGTATTGCTCTGAGCGATTTATTGCCAGAGGTACATTTTCATAGCCACGATCGTCTAAAACTGTCACTTGCATTTTTAATTGGAATTGCGGCGGCGTATGCTATTGGCGTAGTTGAGCCTGCCGGTATTCATCTTACGCATTAGCGCTAATCTCGTATCAAGGAGAGCTCATGGTGAAGCGTGTCATTTATCCCCCGATCTGGTTGGTGTTCGGCATTGTTGCTGTTTTTGTCTGCAACGAATTTTTTCCTGGCATCCGCTTTACAGGCATGGCTAGCCAGTTGATTGGCGGCGTCATTATTCTAGTTGCGCTTGTGCTGTTGATTAATGCGGGTGGGTTGTTTACCCGGGCTGGCACAGATCTCGTGCCATTCAAAAATGTTACAACGCTGGTGACTAACGGTGTGTATCAGTATTCCCGCAACCCAATGTATCTTGGAATGGCTCTGGTCTTGCTAGGCACGGCGATTACGGTGGGAGCGGTGACAGCGTTGCTTGTCCCAGTCCTGTTCATGCTCATTATAGAGAATCGATTCATTCGGCCTGAAGAGGCGATGTTGGGCCAGCTTTTTCCAGAAGACTTTGCGGCCTACCAGGCAAAGGTACGGCGTTGGCTGTAGCTTGTTTTCAACTAAGCCAGTCAGCCGCTTGCTTAGAGACTATCCCGGTAAGGCATTCAATGTGTGCGGTACTGCTGTTTAAGCAGGGAATGTACTCGTAACGTTCACCGCCTGCGCCCTCAAAGTACTCACGGTTTTCGATATCGATTTCTTCAATGGTCTCAAGGCAATCTGAAGAAAATCCGGGGCAAATAACCTGCACTGATTTCACCCCTTTTGCAGGCAGCGCCTTCATTGTTTCATCGGTATAGGGCTGGAGCCACTCTTGCGCGCCAACGCGTGATTGAAAAGTGGTGATGTAGTCGTCTTCTGTCAGCCCCAAAGTTTCCGCAACAAGGCGCGTGGTTTTCAGGCATTCACAGTGGTACGGGTCGCCGCTTTCAAGACATTTTTTCGGTATGCCGTGGTATGAGAATACGAGTTTGTCAGCAGCACCGTGTTGTTTTCTGTGTTCGATCACGCTGTAGGCCAGTGCGGCGATGTAATCAGGATTGTCATGATAATGGGTAACGAAGCGAAACTCAGGCAACCAGCGGCGCTGCGTGAAATCCTGTGCAATCGCGTCGAAAGTTGAGGCAGTGGTGGTCGCGCTGTATTGGGGGTAGAGGGGCAGCACCAAAAGTTTACGTACACCGTTATCGAGCATGTTCTGCAGTACTTCGGCGATTGAAGGTTTACCGTAGCGCATGGCAAATTGCACATCGATTTTGCCTGGGTAGAGTGCTTCCAGTGATTCTTGTAGCCCCTCGGCTTGCGCTCGGGTATGTAGTAAAAGGGGTGACCCACCCTCTGTCCAGACACTGCGATAGGCAGCAGCTGAGCGCGATGGCCGAATGGTTAAGATCACTACGTTGAGTATGAACCACCAGAGCATTCTAGGCAGCTCTATAACACGAGGGTCTGATAAGAACTCTTTCAGATAGCGGCGCACCGGCCCTCGTTCAGGGGCCTGTGGGGTTCCCAGATTAGTAATCAGCACGCCTATGCGGGCGGGTTGATCGTGGTCGAAGTTGTCTGTGTTGGTGTATTTCATAGGTGAGCAATATACGCGGGTGAGCCAGCGGTGCCAATGTATGAGGGTTGTGGCTGTGTGTTTATGGGTACGCTTGAAGTGCGCCTGCGGATGTCGCTATATCCCAAGATAGTGGCGCGTTGGGGCATGCGTTCTGCGCAAGTCTGAATTACTATAATCGGCCGTAAAAAACCTCGTATGAGTAACCGCTATGTCTCTTGATTTCGACAGCGCTAGGCTGCCTAACCCGAATTTTCGTGAAGAGCACCACGAGTGGCGAGCCCAGCTACGCAAATTTATCGAAGCTGAAATTATTCCGCATGCCGAAGATTGGGATGAGGCTGGCCACATTCCTATTGAGCTATGGCCAAAAGCTGCGGAGGTGGGCTTGCTGGGTATGGGTTACCCCGAGGAGTTTGGCGGGATTTCGGAGGGCATCGATTCTTGGCACACATGGATTGTGAATGAAGAAATGGCAAGGATTGGCGTGGGCGGTATTCCAGCCAGCTTAATGGTGCATGGTATTGGTTTGCCGCCGGTGATCAACTGGGGTTCTCAGGCTCTCAAGGAGATGGTGGCGCCGCCTGTTTTGCGCGGTGAAAAACATATTTCTTTGGGTATTACAGAGCCGGGTGCGGGCTCCGACGTTGCTCAACTAAGTACCACCGCCGTGCGTGATGGCGATGATTACATTGTCAATGGCTCCAAAACCTACATCACAGGTGGCATGCGTGCTAACTGGGTCTCCACCGCTGTGCGCACAGGTGATGATGGCGCCAAGGGTGTTTCAATGTTGCTGATTCCTACCGACGCCGAAGGGTTCAGCAGAACGCAGCTAGATAAAAAGCAGGGTTGGTGGGCGTCTGATACGGCGACTCTGTATTTCGATAACGTACGAGTGCCGGCCACCAACTTGATTGGGCAAGAGAATCAGGGCTTTCTGGTTATCATGACCAACTTCAATGGCGAGCGCATGTTTATGGCGGCCGCTATGGAAGCACTGGGTCGTGTGTGTATGGAAGATGCGGTGGCCTGGGCTCGCGAGCGAAAGACGTTTGGTAAGCGCCTTGCAGACCATCAGGTTATCCGCCACAAAATCGCCCAGATGAAACAGAAACTCAACGCCACCCAAGCCTATATTCGCGTATGCTACGAATCGATTGAGGCGGGCAACCCCAACCCTGGTGACATTGCTCTTTTAAAAGTGCAGGCAAGCGAGACCATGGAGTTTTGCGCGCGTGAAGCGATGCAGATTTTGGGTGGTATCGGTTACATGCGCGGCAATCGCGTTGAGCGTATCTACCGAGAAGTGCGTGTTAATGCTATCGGCGGTGGTTCAGAAGAAGTGATGCGCGACCTTGCCGCAAGACAATACGGAGTGTAATGATCATGAAACTTTGGCACTGCGCCGGTGCGCGCTCACTACGCCCTTTATGGGCACTGGAAGAGATGGAGTTGGAGTATGAAGTGGAAATTCTTCCGTTTCCCCCGCGCATCTTTCAGCGTGAGTATCTTGGCACGAATAGCCTGGGTACCGTTCCCTATTTTGAAGATGGCGATGTGACGATGACTGAGTCGGCGGGCATTTGTCAGTATCTAGTAGATAAGTACCAGCGTTACGACTTTGGTCTGGAGCCTACCCATCCTGAGTACGGTAGCTATTTGAACTGGCTGCATCATTCCGATGCCACACTAACCTTCCCGCAAACGATTTCGATGCGTTACTACATTCTGGAGCCATCGCCTGAAAAACAGGAAGTGGCTGATGACTATGCGAAATGGTTTATTTCGCGGTTGCGGCGTTTGGATGCGCACTTGGAGCAAAACGAGTTTTTAGTGGATAACCGTTTTACCGTCGCCGATATCGCCGTTGGATATGCTTTGGTTTTGGGGCGTGGTTTGAAGTTTGATAGCCGTTACAAACCACAAACCCTCGAATACTTGGAACGCTTGGAAGCCCGTCCGGGTTTTAAGCGCGCTAACGAACAAGGGGAGCCAATGCAGCTCCCAGACATGGAGTAGAGAGTAATGAGCGCTACAGAAAAAGAATTGGAAGAATTTCGTCAGGATGTCTCAGCGTGGATGAGCGATAACAAGCCTGCTGATCCGGGTTTTCTACTCCCTCAAACGTTTATGGAGGTGGGCGACGAGGCCCAGTTGGAGTTTCTGCGCGAGTGGCAAAATAAAGTGTGGTCTGCCGGTTATCTGGGTATGGCGTGGCCCAAAGAATATGGCGGTGGCGGTGTCGATCCGGTTTTTCAGAGCGTTGTGGATAGGGAGATGCGTAAGCATGCCGTACCCATTTGCTTCAACGTCATTGGGCTGGGTTGGGCAGGGCCGCTGATTAATGACATCGGTACTGAAGAAGAAAAAGAAAAATACCTCAAAGGCATTCTCTCTGGCGAGGATGTTTGGTGCCAGGGGTTTTCTGAACCCGACCATGGTTCTGACCTGGGCAATGCTCAAACTCGTGCTGTGCGCGATGGCGATGAGTATGTGCTTAACGGCCAAAAGATTTGGACCACAATGGGCAACTTTGCTAAGTACATGATTTTGCTTGCACGTACCAATCCAGAAGCTAAGCGTAAGTACGATGGCCTCTCATACTTTCTGTCGCCGATGGATGCGCCGGGTATCGAGACTGTGCCTATTCGCAAAATCACCGGGGAATACGGTTTCACAGAAACCTTTTTTACCGATGCGCGTATTCCCGCCGATTGTTTGATGGGCGAGGAAGGTCAGGGTTGGAAGATTGCTATGCAAACGCTGCAGTATGAGCGCGGTGCTGAGGCGGGTGCGGCCGGTGGGCTGGCTATGATCCGCATTACTGTGGATGACATGATTAATGAGCTGGCAGATGTCACGCGCGATGGTGAACCTGTGTTGCAAGATGACGTTGTACGCGATGAATTGGTTAAGGCAATCATGGAAGAAAAGGCGATGTATCTCGGTGATCGCCGATCTCGCATCAGCCATCTTACAACTGATTATCCTGGTTCATTGCCGTTGTCTCAAAAGCTGCGCGCTTCGGATACCACACAAGACATGCGCAAAATTGCGATTGGTGCGCAGGGCGCAGAAGGCGCGTTGTATGTAGGTGACCCAGATGCGCGGCAAGGTGGCTTCTGGCAGCGTGCCTATTTTAATAGTTATTCTGCAACGATCGGCGGTGGTACTAGCCAGGTGCAGCACAACATTGTTGCCGAGCACGTGCTCGGTTTGCCGAAGTAGGGGGCTGTTATGTCTGTTATTGGAAATACAACGCTCACGCTTTCAGATGAGCAAGCGATGTTGCTGGATGTGGCGACTGAATTTTGCCGGGATAAATCACCGATCGCCGAAGTGCGTTCTCAGCTTGAAACCGAATCTGGATACGACGAGGCGCTTTGGTCAGAAATAGCTGCGCTTGGATGGACGGGTATTACTGCCCCAGAAGCGCTTGGCGGTTCCGGTTTAGGGGTGGGCGCGTTAGTGCCGGTGCTTGAGCGTATGGGTCGAGCGATGCTGGGTACACCGCTTATGAGCAGCTCTCTAGCTTCACAGTTGCTACTGCGTGCTGGTAACACCGAGCAAACAGAACGTTTGCTGCCTGATCTTATTGCGGGCTCGCCGGGGACAATAGCACTGCTGGAAAATGGCGATTGGGGCAGCGATGCTGTCACTGTAGCCCTGGATGATGGCGGTAAACTGCAAGGGCAAAAGAAACACGTAGCCGATGCAGCCGCGGCCACGTTGTTCATTGTGTCGGTACTTCACAAAGGCGAGGTAGCCCTGGCAGTAGTGCGAGCAGATCAGCTTGGCTCCGATGCGCTATCGCACCATACGTTGATCGATCAAACCAAACGGTCTGCCGATGTTGAGTTTAGCGGTGTCGAAGTGGATGCGAACAATATTATTGAGGGCCCGCAGGTAGCAGCTGCTTTGCGCGATATCCGTTTGATAGGCGCGCTTTTGGTCGCTGCCGAAGCAACCGGCAGTGCGGGCGCCTGCCTCGATACCATTGTTGATTACCTGAACACCCGCAAGCAATTCGGTAAGTTGATTGGTTCCTACCAGGCGCTTAAACATCCTTCGGTGCAGATTCTGTTGGGTGTGGATTCAGCGAAGTCTTTCATCTATCACGCTGCGGCATTGATCGGGGATGAAGCGCTGGACGCAGATGCCGAATCTGCATGCCGAATGGCAAAAGCGCAGGCGACCGAAACGTTGCTGTATGCAGGTGATAGAGCGGTGCAGTTTCATGGCGGCATGGGTTTCACTTACGAGTGTGATGCGCAGTTGTATATTCGCCGCGCGCGGTGGAGCCAGCAGCAGTTTGGCGATGCCAAGCATCATCGCAAGCGGCTTGCTGCCTTGCTGCTGGACTAGCAGCTGCACTAGTTAGTATTTGTGTTCGCGTGGTTTTGTGATGTCTTCGATTCCGGCCCGGAGGAGATAAGCTCTCGATGCTCGGAAGGCTGAGATACTCGCTACGAGAGCTTATCCCCTCCGGGCCTGATTGCATCCTTCGGCGAATAAATTGCAACGCGCCTCAGATATGGAATCTCGGTTAGCAGCTAGACGGAAGCGATCGTAAATAGCTTTGCGTCGAGTATCTCAGCCTTCCGAGTAAGCAAAGCTATTTACGATCGCTTCCGTCGGATCCAGCGTTTACCATCTGTCATTCGCGACAAATACTCCCCACAAACAACCGCCAATAACGCCGTTATGAGCTACTAGTAAAACGTTATTCATTGCCCTGTGATGGGCATCGAAAAACGCGTGATTTAACCTCACAGTTCCGGATTCATTCGTATATACTTGCGCCCGAATTTGCCTACTGCAGAGTCCCATGGCGAAGAAGCGCAGCGGTTTTAAATCCAGAGCAATGCCCCGCAGTTTGTCAGCGTCCCTGGCTGGTATCCGCGCAGGTGGCGCGCTTGCGGTAGATGGCGCTGTTCAAAAGGCGCTGGGCCGCGACCCAATGATTGCCGATTCAGAGTTTGCCCGCAGAGAAGCGCGCCGCTTTGTGGCAGAGCTGGGTAAACTGAAAGGCACCTATATTAAAATTGGCCAGATGCTGGCGCTGTTCGGTGAGCAGTTTTTGCCCCGCGTGTTGGTTAACGCCCTTCGAGATTTGTCTGACCAGACCGAGCCTTTGCATTGGGACGCTCTGGAATCCTTCGTTCGTGCCAGCATGGCCGATAGCTATCATGATCTGGAGATAGACCCTGAGGCGGCGGCGGCTGCTTCTCTGGCGCAGGTGCATCTCGCGAAAGAGCGCACAAGCGGCGAGTGGATTTGCTTGAAGTTACAGTATCCCGGATTGGCCCAGGTGATTGATGCCGACTTCGACGCCGTGGTACGCATGTTGGTGGTTGCGCGTTGGATCAAGATAGGCACTGAGGTTGATGAGTGGCTTGAGTCGATGCGCGCGCATCTTCACCAAGAAATCGATTATCTGCGTGAAGCGTCAATGACGACGCAAATGGCAAACCGCGTACAGGGCCTGCGCAGTGAGTATGTCGACTTTCATGTGCCGGAGCTCTACCCGCGTTACTGCACCAGCAGCGTGCTGGCAATGGAATTTATTGAGGGGCACTCGGTAACCGATCCCGACGTGCAAAATTTGTCGCTTGAGCGTCGCAATGCTTTAGCCCAGGGCATCTTAGAGCTGTTTTTCTATGAGTTGTACGAGTGGGGAGTGATGCAAACTGACCCCAACTTTGGCAATTATTTGATTCGGCTGGAAGATCGACGCAAGCGTGTCGCTAAAGATGAAATTGCGCTCCTGGATTTTGGCGCTGTGCTGGAATGTGATGATAAATTTTTGTTTCACTTACGCAGCACTATTGATGCCGGACAGCGCCAAAGTGTGCAAGACATGGTGCGGGGCCTGGTGGGCCTTGGTTGCCTATCACGTCAGACGAGTAGCGAGGGTAAGCAATTGTTTGCCGAATTTTGTCTGTTGCTGCTTGAGCCACTGCGCGCACCTGAGCAATTACCCAAAGAGTACCTCAATGAAGAGGGTCAATATTGTTGGGGTAAGTCGCACCTTATTCGCAGGGCTGGCAAACTTGCTGCTCGCTCTGCTGCAACACGTCATTTCGAAACGCCTTCTCGGGAGTTTGCACTAATAGCGCGCAAGCTCTCGGGTGTTTTTAATTTCATCGCCGTATTGGATGCTCAGTTCAACGCGCACAGTCTTCTGCAAACGCATATTGATCGTTGGCGCCAGGCGAGCCCTGGCCCAAGTTCAAGTCTTGGCAAAAAATAACAACAAAGACGGCCGCCATAAGGCCATCCCAACATCCCGTGTAGGCCGGTTTGCACGAATGGCCCGCATGGCAGGTGGTGTTGCTGGTGGAATGCTAGCGGAGGGATCCCGGCAGCTGCGCGCAGGCAAGCAGTTGAATGCTCGGGATATGTTGCTGACACCTTCCAACGCCCGCCGCGTTGCCGATCAATTGGCCACTATGCGTGGCGCGGCGATGAAAGTGGGTCAAATGTTATCCATGGATACAGGCGATTTTCTGCCGCGAGAATTAGCGGATATTCTTGCCAGACTGCGCGAGGACGCGCGCTACATGCCCGTTGAGCAGCTGCGCGGCGTAATGGAGGCGGCCTATGGTGATGACTGGGAATCGCTGTTCTATGATTTTGATATGCAGCCCATAGCAGCGGCTTCAATCGGGCAGGTGCATAAAACCGTTTCTCCAGATGGTCGCGAAATTGTATTAAAGGTGCAGTACCCCGGCGTTGCTGACAGCATTGATAGTGATGTGGATAACATCACTAGTTTGTTGCGCCTTTCGGGCCTGTTGCCAGATGATTTAGATATTCAGCCGTTGCTGGAAGATGCCAAGGCCCAACTCAAGGACGAGGCTGACTACCTGCAGGAGGCGAAACATCTAGAGGCCTTCGGGGCATTACTGAAAGACGATGACCGCTTCATCCTCCCCGAGCTAGTACCTGAGTTAAGTCACCGTAATGTGCTGGCAATGACGTATGTCAGTGGTGAGCCGATTGATGTGGTTGCTACGCTGCCACAGAAAAAGCGTGACGCCGTAATGACTGCGATGATTGGTTTGGTTTTGCGCGAACTCTTTGAGCTGCGTTTAATGCAAACCGACCCCAACTTCGCCAATTATCGTTACCGCCGAGGTGATGGCCGCATCGTTTTATTGGATTTTGGTGCAACGCGAAAATACAAAGCTGCGTTCGCAAACGGCTTCAAAAGCCTAGCCAAAGCGGCAATAGCGGGCAACGAGAAAAGAATGATTCAGGCTGCGCAAAAGTTAGGCTACGGAGTGGGGGAGGAGGGCAGCGAGTATCGTGCCATGGTGTTGCGTATCTTTGACCTTGTGCTTGAGCCACTGCGCGAAGATGAGGCGTATGATTTTGCAGCGTCTTCGATAGCGGAAGAAATGGCGAAGATGAGCGAGAACATGATGGACTATCGCGATGATATGGAAGCCCCGCCCATTGATGCCGTCTTTTTTCAACGTAAGTTAGGCGGGATGTTTATGCTGGCTACGCGCCTCAAAGCGCATGTAAACGTTCACCAGCTCATGATGGCCTGGCTGTAAAAACGCTGAACACTGGGGCTAGGCCAAAATCTGCAACGCTTAAGCACGCTTCCGGCGTTTGGTTTTTGCCTTTGTCTTTTTCGCTGGCGCCAGGGCCGCAGCGCGAAGTTCATCGAATGATTCTTGCAGGCACTGTGCGTAGAACTCTGGGTCAGGCAGCATGTCTCTATCTGCAGTAAACGAAAGAACGATCGTTCCCTTTTTATCCTGCACTGAGCTATACACAATGTGAAACAGCCCTACATTGGGAAGTAATGGCCCCAGGCTGATTGAATCAACCAGTTCTGCACCACACAGATACAATTGAAACGGTGCGCCCGGTACGTTGGTGACAACCGTATTGAACATTACGTTTGATTCTACAACGCCCGTTGCGCTCGCCGTCCGCAGAGCAAGCGATAGTACGTTGCCGGGCATTACATCGGTAAGGTCAACGGCAAAGCG
>JBGCFE010000241.1:0-26302 GCA_045106775.1 Halioglobus sp. | reverse complement strand
TAAGCCAACCATGACCGTCGGTAGCGTAGGTATGAATGCTGATTTTATTCCGTTGCCAGGCGAAGCTACTTTTAGGGAGGCAGAGCCTGCGAATCTTGATGCGCTAGAAGCTCGCCTGGAAAAAGATGAATTTGATTTGGTTGCTGTAGGTCGCGCAATGATAGCGAATCCAGATTGGGCGAATCGCGTTAAGGATGGACAGATGGATGCGTTAAAACCATTCGAAAAAGAGCAGCTCTTCGACCTTCAATAGCGACTAACACGCGTTTTTCTAAACGCTACTGAGCAGGTGTTTGTTATGGCAGAAAACACAGTTCAAACTGTGACTGGCGCGATTGACGTGGATGCGCTTGGCGTTACTTTGATGCACGAGCACTTGGTGATTGGGTATCCCGGCTGGGAGGCTGATACGCTGTCACCGGGCCCCACGCGCGATGAAATGGTTTCGATATGTGTCGAAAAAATTGAGTCGCTACAGGCAATCGGCGTGCAGTCGATGTTGGACCCATGTCCAAACGATTTGGGTCGCGATGTTCAGTTGGCTGCGGAGGTTTCTGCTAAGACCGGTTTTAATATTATTTGTGCCACTGGCCTTTACAAGGAAGATGAAGGAGGTGTGCCGTACTGGCATTTTACCCGCACGGTGGGCGGTGCTGTGGAGCGTATGGCGCGGCTATTTGTTCACGAGCTGGAAACGGGTATCGGGGAAACTGGCATTCGTGCTGGGATCATCAAAGTGGCAACCGGTAAGGGGGCTATTACCGATTACGAATATCAAGTGCTTGAAGCAGCCGCGATAGCCAGTTGCGAAACAGGCGCGCCCATCACCACGCATACTGATAGCGGTACGATGGGGGGTGAGCAGCAGGCTTTTTTGCTCACAAAAGGTGTTCCAGCTCATCGCATTATTATTGGGCACAGCTGTGGCTCTACGGAAAATGCTTACCATAGACACATTATCGATAACGGGTCTTACTTGGGGTTTGATCGATTCGGTTTAGACTTTTTTGTGAATGATGATCAGCGCATAGAAGCGCTTCTCGCTTTGTTGTTGCAAAACAAAGAAAAGCAAATTGTGGTTTCACATGACTCCGTTTGGTGTACGCGTGGCACGCCTTTTCCGCCTGAGATACTCGAGTCGATGGATTCGGACAAGTTGTTTGATCCCACCCACTTTCATCGCAATATTGTCCCTAAGCTTTTAGCGGGAGGCGCAACACAAGCGCAGATTGATGCGTTATTGATCGATAACCCAAGGCGATTTTTTGCGGGCCAACACTTTTAGGCCTTAGCGGACTAATTTGAGTGGAGTAACTTATGACCATCCCGGTTAACGAGCACATTGCTATCTCCAGATTGATGTATCGCTATGCGTATTGCGCAGACCATAAAGACTATGCCGGTTTTGCTGATGTATTTAGTGAGGATGCGGTTTTTCTGTACATGGGCGCCCCTGTGACATCTTTGCAGAATATTCAAGAGATGATGCTGGCATTAGAGAAATATTCCCGAACTCTGCACCAGGTAAGCAACGTACTTTACGATGTTGTAGGTGATCGAGCGTCTGGAGAAACCTACTGTCTTGCATCCCACATATTCACGGAAGACGAACAAGAAAAAAAGATCGATATGGGTATTATCTATACCGATGAATTACGCAAGACTGAAGTTGGTTGGCGCATTGAGCGGCGCGAGTTTGATGTCCTTTGGACGACAACGTGTGACGTTGAGGTTCCTGGTGCTGAGTAGGCGTCTGGGCCTTGCTGTCTTTGCGGTATTGCTTATCGGCGGCTGTGCGGCTGTACCCCTGTCGGAAAGCGAGTTAGCGTTGAATCAGCGTCTGATAGCGGGCATTGATAATTGTGTTGCCGGTAATCAGGCGGTGGTTGAGCAGGTTGGTAAACAGCTTTCGCTAATTGAGCAGCAAAATAGCCAACTTAGCGCGCTCAAGGACGCACAGTTGGAGTCAGACTCATCGAAGCTTGTACGTCAAAACAGCGACTGCGTAGCACTGGGCGAAGACTTTGTTTCCGACCAGCTCCAGGACAAGCAGCTAGTAGGTCAACTGGAAGAAATCTGGATGCCAAACTTAAATTTGGCGCTTAATGCTCGCATTGATACCGGCGCTGAAACGGCATCACTGGACGCTAGAAATATTGAGTTGTTTGAACGCAATGGAAAGCGCTGGGTGCGTTTTGAAATTGAGCACCCTCAAGAGAACGAGCAGCCGCTGCAGCTTGAGCGAAAGCTGTCCCGAATAGTGTCTATCGTGCAGTCTAATTCGCCAGAGCCCGAAAAACGGCCTGTGATCAAGCTGGGCATTACTATAGGCAGTGTGAATCAAACAGCTGAGTTCACGTTAAGTAATCGTAGCCACCTAGACTATCAGGTGCTGATTGGCCGGAATATTCTGCAAGACGTAATGGTGGTTGACGTGAGTCAGAAAAATATTGCACCCCATATTCAAACAGAAACTGATGTTGCGAACGTTGGAGCGCGTTAGTGGGCGACAAGCTTACCTTTCATTCAATGCTGGTTTTACTGGCATTGGCGGGTCTTGTTATTGCTGCGTTGCGGCATTCCGAAACAGGCATACCGTTTTTACCCGGCACTGAGCAAGCCGTATGGGTAGTGGAAGCCAGGGTAGATTTTCAAGCCGGTAACGAGCCAGTAACAGCGGTTTTGAGCCTGCCGGGCCGCTTTCTGCCTGGTTTTGAAATGGTGGAAGAGCAGGCGGCCTCGCCAGGTTACGGCTTCTCGATCATTGACTCTGGCCAGGGCCGCAGAGCTGAGTGGGCCAAGCGTGAGGCCGATGGGGCTCAATCGCTCTACTATAGCGCCCAGTTTGTTGTTACCCAGATGCAGTCTCCTAAGGCTGTTGATAAACCCACCGAGGTGGTTCCCACCTTCTGGGAAGACGCTCAAGATTTGGCCGTTCAGGATGTGCTCAGACGAGCCCGTGAGACATCTAGTTCTGCACATACGTTTACCCGTGAAGTCATCAAGTTGTTGAACAACGCAGAAGTTGATCAAAATGCAGCTTTGCTGCGCCCAGAAGATGGCGATCGTGCTCAGCTTTTGATGAGTCTGCTTGCACGAGAAGGCATAGCAACGCGACTGGTAATGGGTTTGTACCTGGAAGATGCACGGCGTCGGCAATCACTGACCTCAATGGTTGAGGTACATACTGGCGAGCATTGGGTGTTGTTCAACCCCAACACCGCTGAAGTGGGCGTACCGCCTAACCTGTTGCTATGGAGCCGTGGTGGTCTCTCGGTACTTGATGTATCGGGTGGCCGTGGTTCCTCGGTTTCTTTCTCTATGATTCGTCAGAGTGTACCTGCAACGCAGTTAGCAAGAGTGAATAAAAGCGAAACCATTTTCTCTACCCTGGGTGTGCACAGGTTGCCTATAGAAGAGCAGAGCATGTTTAAGTTATTGCTCTTGCTGCCGCTGGGTGCGGCTGTCGTTGTTTTCATGCGCATTATTATTGGCATTCGTACCGCCGGTACTTTTATGCCTGTGCTGATTTCTGTCGCCTTCTTACAGACTTCTTTAGTTCCTGGCTTAATTAGCTTCGTGACGGTGGTGGCAATGGGTTTGGCGTTGCGCAGCTATTTGTCCAAGCTAAATTTGTTGCTGGTTGCACGCATTGCTACGCTTATTGTATTGGTGATCTTTCTAATATCTGTTCTGAGCGTTGTTGGTTATCAGTTAGGCTACAGCACGGGCATGACAATTACCTTCTTCCCTATGATTATCATTGCTTGGACTATTGAGCGTATGTCAATTCTTTGGGAAGAGGAGGGGGCAAGAGAGGTCCTAATACAGGGCGGCGGCAGTTTGCTAGTTGCCGTCATTGCCTTTTTGTTGATGCAGTGGTCGATTGTTAAGCACCTTAGTTTTAATTTTCCTGAGCTCAATTTGGTTTTGTTGGCGCTGATCTTGGCTATGGGACAGTACACGGGTTACAAGCTAACAGAGCTGCGTCGTTTTCGCGCGATGGATGATATGTGATGGGCAGTTGGGTGCGGCCGTCGAGGCTGCGGGCGCTTGGCATGTTAGGCATGAATCGTAGGAATGTAGAGTTTATTAATCGCTACAATCCCAGACACCTTTATCCGCTGGTAGATGACAAGTTAAAGACTAAACTCTTGGCGCAAGAATTTGATGTGCCGACACCTCGCTTGCAGCATGTCATTCGTGAACAGCATCAAATCGGCATGATTGAGGATAAGCTCAGTGGCAGTGACGGTTTTGTGATTAAACCGGCAAAGGGTTCGGGTGGTAAAGGAATACTAGTGATTACTGATCAACAGCAGGGCTGCTTTACCCGCAGTTCCGGGTCAAGTATTGGCATCACCGACATTCATCGACATGCCACGAATGTATTGGCGGGGTTATATTCACTCGGTGGCGCTGCCGACGTTGCAATAGTGGAAGATCTGATTGAGTTCGATGATTGCTTCGAGGGATATTCTTTCGAAGGCGTGCCGGATATTCGTATTATCGTGTTTCGTGGCTATCCCGTCATGGCAATGTTGCGTTTAGCGACTTCGGCATCCGACGGCAAGGCTAATCTGCATCAGGGTGCGGTGGGTTTAGGGTTGTCTCTCGATACGGGTCGTTGCTTGAATGCAGTGCAGGATGGCCGCAAGATTACGCATCATCCTGACACTGGGCAATCGCTTAGCGACATAGTGATACCCAACTGGCGAGATATTTTGATGCTGGCTGCAAATTGTTACGAGATGACAGGCCTTGGCTATATAGGCACTGATATCGTTTTAGATAAATCGCTTGGTCCGCAATTGTTGGAGCTTAACGCCCGCCCGGGGCTGGCCATTCAAATTGCCAATGGCTGCGGCTTGCTTCCGAGGTTAAGACAGATTGAGAGTCGCGATAGGCGTAAGCGGCCCGCTCCCGAGCAGCGCGTTGACTATGCTATGCGAGAGTTTGTTTCCGCCGCTGATTCTGTGTCGGTGAATTAGCGCGTGCTTGAGCAGTTTTTAAAAGAAGAGGATATTGCATCGCTGCTGTTGGACTCCAATGGTCGCATTAAAGATGTTTCGGAGTCGGCAATGAGGCTGCTGCAACGCAGTACTGCAGAAGTCATTGGTGAAGCTTGGCAAGATGTGCTGCTACCGGATGCTCATTCGTCTGCAATCCTGGAGGGGATATTGAGTTCTGGTCTTAGGCTGGCGCTACCGCCGTTGCTCTTCCACCCAGGCACAGGTGAGACCGCCGGCGAGGGTACTGATGAAGGCACAGCCCAGGGAACTGCAAATAGCGCTGATATTGGCGCTTTGTTTGCCGGTGCTGTAATACCCGGCGATGGCGCGGTGTCGCAGGCAAGTGTTCTTCTGCAGTTATGGTCGCTAGAAACCGGGCTCACTGCCTCCACAAGGATCGGCGCATCTGCGGGGGATACCATCGCAGTAATTGCCTTGGATCAATTGCGATATACCGACACATGGGGCGTTCTGCAGACGAGCCGCTTACTGGCTGAGATTCGCGATCAGTTGTCTGAAATTATTCGTGGTGTTGATAGAGTGTGTTTTATTTCTGGCAGTTCGATCGCGCTTGTTTTGGATGATGTAAGCCAAGTAGGTGCCACTGACATGTGTCGTGCACTGCTGTCACATCTTAATCGGTCGGTACCACAAGTGAGCGATGCAAGATTGTGTGTTGGGTTGTCGACCTGTGCGAAAAACGGCGAAGAGCTAATGACGCTGGCAGCGGCATCGAGAGCATCGATGCTTGCGCAGTACGAAGGAACGCAAGATGCCATTCGTTTTGCTCAGCCGCAGGATCACCAGTTGTTTCTGGGTCAACTGCTGAGCATAGCCAGTATGCTCGAGCCCTCTAGCACGCTTCGCACTGAAAATTTACGTGCTAACAGTAATCCGCTTGAGTCTTTTTCGGAGTCGCCGGTTCAAGCCCCCCCGTTAGCGCCCATCGAAACCGGTATAGATGGCTATGTTGTAGATAACATGGAAGGCGCTGTAGATCAGGCGCTGTTCCTCGCGCGCCTTGATGTACCCATTGGTATTATTGGTTCTGCCGGAACTGGGAAGATGTACATCGCCAAAATAATTCACGAAGAAACAGGCGCTCAACCTGAACTGCTGGAAGCCATCGATTGCCGTGAGTTTCGCAGTCGAACGAGCGCTATGAAACGCGTCGCCAGAGAACTTAAAGACAGCGAAGGCAAAACGCTGGTGTTCAAATCTCCGCATTTAATGCACATCGAAGCACAGCAAAAGTTGGCACGTCAGTTGAGTACCCGCACGCTGGCGGATGTGACCCCCAGGCGATACCTTCCAGTGCGAAAGGCGATTGCACTATTTCCAGAGCCGCTTGAATCGCTCGTCAAGCGAGGAGAATTAGCCCCCGCACTGGCAAGTGCGTTCGCCGCGTACCCTATTCAAGTTCCGCCGATCCGTGATCGAAAGCAGGCTGTATTGCGTTGGGCTCATAAAATTTTGGGCCAGGAAGGCGCTTTGCGCGATCGATCGATGAAAGGCTTTACCCCGGATGCCGAGCGCGCCATGCTGGTTTATGCTTGGCCAGGAAACATTAGCGAAATGCGCTTATGCATTCAGGATGCGCTGGATAAAACGGATAAAGACTGGCTGACACCGGTTGATCTTGGTTTGTATGAAGGCATAGAGCCTGATGGTTTGCCGGAGTCGCCAGAAACACGTGCATTTCTGACGCTTGTCGAGGAAGTAGACATTGGAGAAGATGCATATCAACCGACGACGACGGAGAGCCTGGATGTAGCACTGGGTGAGGCGATACACGATATGTTAGCACTGGAGCTGGTCAAGCCTCTGGGTAGTTGGCTGGAGGACGATCTAGTATTGGCGACGCTTGATCGTTATCGTCAGGATGTACCCAAGGCGGCGAACTTTTTGCATACCACTGCGCGCAATATTCGACGTTGGCTGCCTAAAATAGAGTCGAGAGAAGAGGAGCGGGCTAGCAGTTCGCTGTGGCAGAAACCAAGGCGTCTTTTACGAGACTGGGTGAGAGAAACACCTGCGCCAGATCATTCGCCTCTGACATCCTTGCACGATAGCCTGATGAAACATCTACAGAGACAGGGCGGGCGGTTGAGCTCTGCCAGGCGTGCTAGCGTGATGGGGGTTTCCACGCCAACTTATCTTAAGCGTCTTCGGCAGTTGGAAGACATTTGAATGACAGCAACACCAATAATCAGGTTCTAATGTTATGGCTAACCGAACAGCCACAGATTCTCCTATCGGACGCGGAGTACGCGACTTGTTGCAGCGCAATAAAAGCGTTGAAGAATATGCTCAGGAGTTTGAAAAAATTCTGGTCGAGCAATTGCCTTTGAACCTGGGTTTTTCTGCGCGCTTGAATATGCTTTGGGATCTTGCCGGCGCCGCTCCTTCACAAACCGAAGGGCGTGTTTTGGGCGTGATGGGGATAAATCCGAAGTGGCGTGAGTCTGATGTGCGCAAGTGGTTGCAGAAAGACGAGCTCCCGCCGAGGATAGACTTGCATAACATGGTCAAATTTTTGGTTTCGCAGCTCGACGAGGGTCAGGATGTGCGGCGCTGGGAGGCCTTTCTTTTGTACGGCTCGCCGATTGTTTCATCGCCCGTTAACAATGCAATGTACCGTGAAGATCAAACACGCCGCAAAATTGCGTCTACTATTTTTGCGCAAATTACCGATGAGTATGGCATTCCCCCCTCCGCCTATGAGGCGGATAAAGTGTTTCAGCGTTGTTTGACCCTGATGCATAAGTTCAATATTTATGAGCTGCGGGATTTTCAGGCTGGGCATTTGGAACCCTTCAAGAACTACATGTTCCCAGGGGACTAGGCGTTGGCAGCTATTGGCATTCATTTTACTGGTACAACCGTACACAGTGTGACGGCAGCACTATCCAGAGCCGGTCATGATGTTCATGTTGCCGCTGATAAGTTACGTGTGCAGTCTATGCTCGACCGAGAAGTCGTCGATGCGTGGATTGTTGATGCAAGCGCCGAAAGCGTGCTCAGCCAACTGCTGCTGACGGACAGTTACGTGCTGCCTGCAGATAACATTCCCAATATTTCTGATGGGCAGCAGTTTAATGTATGGATCGAGAGTGTTTTGCGTCAGCTTGAAATGGCATTGCTGCGTCCGCCGGTAATCGCGTCTATTGCTAATCGCCGGCATTGGCAAGAGGTGCAGGCGGTATGGTTGTTGGCGGGCTCGGCTGGAGCCACGGCGGCTGTGGCACAATTTCTCAATGCGTTCACTGAGCAGCCGCCCGTGGCCTTTCTGTACGCACAGCATTTAGACCCCCAGTTGCATCACCAGTTAGAACGCTTCACGCTTTCTAGCGATTTATTCTCGCTATGTGTGTCGCAGGGGTCCCATTCACTGCAGCGAGGTAGTGTCGTCATGATCTCGCCAAGCCACACAGTGGCCCTGCACGAGACGGGCCGGATTACCAGCAATAGCGAGCCCTGGGCGGCCGATCACACCCCCGATATCAATGAGCTTCTCATTTTACTCAGCGCGATGCGGGTGGCTAGACGGGGTGTCATTGTGTTCAGTGGTATGGGTGACGATGGTCGCGAGGCCTTGCCTACGTTTGATGCTAGCGGTGGGTCGATATGGGCGCAATCGCCAGACAGTGCAATGTCTGCAGCAATGCCCAGCGCAGCGATTGCAACCGGGCTAGTTGAGCGGATAGGAGCCCCAGCCGAGCTAGCTGCTGCATTTTCGGCTCGATATCCGTCTTTTTAGAGTATTCACGGTACTCCATTTCCACAAAGTCAAGCTTTTCTGTGTTTTTGCCGCTTAGGCGCGCCAAATTGTCCAGCACTCTTTTTATTCTATAAATATCAATTAGATACGCCATTATTTTGCTTTTAGGGGCGCTGTGAACCAGTCCTCAAAAAGCTCTGTTTCTCCTGAAAACTCCAGTTTTTGCTTGCTCGCACGCGGTGGTATGGAAATACTTCACTGGCATAACGCATTGGCATAACTTGGACGAGTAAGAGGAAGACCATGAGTGACTCAACCGAAGATCTCGATATCAGCGGCGTAAAGATCGCGGTAATCGACGATGCGAAGACAATCCGCATGATGATGTCTCACACACTCCGCGGCATGGGCTGCGAAGTGGAATGTGCAGAAGATGGCTACAAAGCGCTAGGTATGTTGCGCCGATTTAAGCCGGATCTCATATTCCTGGATATTACGATGCCGGAGCTAGATGGGTATCAAACCTGCACATTGATCCGCAATGCGGAAGACACAAGGCACACACCCGTCGTGATGCTGTCTTCTTCCGATGGCATTTTTGATATTGCCAAGGGTCAAGCGCGCGGGGCTACTGCCCACGTGACAAAAATTCCACCAGAAAGTGTGTTGCGTGAGTTGATTTACAACCACACGCATCGCCGTGTGGCGGCTTAGCAGTGAGCATTTCCGCGCTGCAATCGCTTGAGCTAATCGAGCGGCTACATGCCTACGACAGTGTAACGGCGCCTTCGGTAGAGGAGGAGCACCTGCGGTGGGTAGGTACTTCGCTGAGTATTGCTGGCCAGCCTGTTCTCGTCGAGTGTGGTGAATTGCAAGAGATTGTGGAGACGCCCGACGTGACATCGATTCCTGGCACTAAACCCTGGGTCTTGGGTGTAGCAGCGTTCAAAGGCGGCTTGCTCCCAATCTTTAGTGGTGATGTTCTTTTCCGCAAACGCCCCTATACGGGCCGTATGCGCGACTACTGCATGGTTATCGAACGCGCAGGTATGCATTTCGGGTTGACGCTCAGTGGCGTAGCTCGAGATTTGCAGTTTTCACCTGAAGAGCGGCTGATGGACCATGCAATTGATCCCGACTTCGAGCAGTTCGCAGTCGGCGGGTTTATGTACGAAGGCGAATTTATGCCAGTACTGGATTTAGACAAGTTGGTTGCAGATGAAGATCTGGGCAACGCTTCCGCAGCAAAAATTTCTACTAGCAGGGGTAAGAACGATGGGTAACACACTAAAAAATAAGGCTTCGAGCTTTTGGGTGATTGTCATGGCCCTTGGCATCGTTGCTTGTCTGGGTGGCGTGGGCTACACCTTCTTTATGATTCAGAAGGAGGCCGGTCAGGAGGGTCAGTATCGCCTGGCTGCAGATAATCTGCGCCTAATCTCTCAGGAGCTCGCTGGCGAAGCTCGTGAGTCTGTCACGGGACAGGTATCGACTTTTTCCGCAATCAAGGAAAACGTTGCGAAATTTGATGCAGAACTGGCTGAAGTTAGAAGTGTTGGTTTTGAAGGTGAAGTTGAGCTGATCGAAAAGCGTGGCAAGCCAGTAATCAATGCGGCCCAGACTCTGTCCGATGCGGGCGAGCGAATTGTTTTTCTGCGTTCTGTTTCTACCGAGCTTGAAAAAAATATTCGTCCAATTCAGGGCGAGTTTTCAACGGTGGTGGACATTCTCCGAGATGAGTCCGTTTCATCGGAGACGATTGTAGCGGCTCAGAAAACTCTGTGGCTCACAGAACGAATCGCGCGCAACATCGACAAAATTTTGCTAGGCGGGGCAGAAAGCCAAGCGGCAGCAGATGAGTTCCGCACTGATGCAGTCGATTTTATGCGCATCGTTGAAGCGCTCAACAGCGGTAGTCGTGTGATGGGTGTCGACCAAGTGACTGATGCTGATGCGATAGCGGCAGTTAAAAAGGCCTCAGCGCTCTTTACCGTCGTATCGCGCTCAATTGACCAAATTGCAGGTGCGTCTGGTGAGTTGCGAGAAGCGGCACAGGCCCGCGAAGAAATCATTAGCGGTTCTAACGGCTTGTCTGATGCGGTTTCTGCTCTGGTTCCAGCGATAGAAAAAATGACGGTAGCGCGGTTGTACGACCGCGGCACTTTGATGGCTTTGTTTGGTGCGCCTGGAATATTAGCAGTTGGCTTGCTGGTTGTTCTCTATCGTAACCAACGTCGCCGTGTGCTTTATACAGAGCAGGGCGTGGCGGAAATTAATGGTGCACTAGTCAAAATTGCTGAAGGTGATTTGACCGTGCAAGTCCCAGAAAACAATACCGTTACGCAAGAGATTGCGCGCGAGATTAACGCCTCGACTGAGCGTCAGCGCGAGCTGATTCGGAACATTAAGACGCCGTTCAAAATTTCGTCTGACGGTATTACCAAAATTGGTGTGATTGCAGAAGGCCAGGTTGACAAAGGCCGTGAGCTCACCCGTTCGGTTGTTGAGTCAACGACTGCAACAACTGAAATGGTACGCACTAGTGAAGAGATTAAGCACTCTACTGCTGAAGCGGCGAGTACCTCTGAACAAAACCGTAAACGGGTTGCTCAGGGCTATGAGCTGACCAAAGACATGTCAAAAGCGTCTGTTGATGTGCGTGAGGCGGTTCAAGAAACTTCCAAGTCAGCCAAGCGCCAAAGTGAATTGATTCAGTCAGTAACAGCGGCCGCTGAGTATATTCAGGCCTTGAACACCAAGATCTCGGTTGTTGCGATTAACACCCGTATCGAGGCAGAGAAAGCCGGAGAGCATGGCCGACCCTTCCTTGGAATTGCGGAAGCGGTTGGTGACCTTCTTCGCGAGGCCGAAGAAGAAGGTCGCAAGATTATCTCTGAAGTTCGTATGCTGCAGAACCTCTCTGCAGACAACCTCTCCAGTATGGAAACGACTGTTGGCACCGTTGTGACGATTTTGGAGTACATCGACAAGTTGGACTCTTCACTAGAAGAAATCAATGCCGGTTCCTCTGCAATTACTTCGATTATTAACTCTGTGGATGACGCGGCTGGCCAGTCAGCGAATACGGCTCGCCATATGAACACAGCAATGGATCAGATTCGCGAACGCAATCTGGATATCAGTGAGTTCAGTGAGTCAACGCAGGTTGGCGTGAGTAGTCTCAAAACCTCAATGCGTGATGTGGCCGAAAGCCTCAGCCAGTTCAAGATTGAGGGTGAAGGCACTGCCGATATGGGCCTAAGCCAGATTGATGACTTCAAACAGGTGCCAGCGGCGTCGCAGACTTTACGTGAAGATGAAATGCAGGCGCTAGAGCAGTCTGAAGATGAGGTTAAAGCTTCAGTATGAGTTCAGCTGCCTTCAGCAGGCCGAAGGATTGTCGCCGGCCACCCGCACTAGACAGTGAACAGCTTGCCCTATTGAAAGAGCAGCTGAGCGTCCAGGCGGGTATTAAGATCAACAGCACGCATGATGTTATAGGGCTTTGTATTCGTGAGCGAATGGAGTACCTGAACGTTAATAGCGCAGACCGCTATCTAGAAATATTCGACGATAGCATTAATGCGCGCGCAGAGTGGTTGGCGTTGATCGATTTGCTGACGGTAAAAGAGACGCGGTTTTTCAGGCAGCCAGCTGCCTTCGAATGCCTTGCAGAACATGTTGAAGCGTTAGTGAAAAACGGTTCTAGAGAAGCGAAGGAGTTTTCCTTCTGGAGCGCTGGGTGCTCACATGGCCATGAGCTGTACTCAATGGCGATGGTTGTCGAAAGCATTTTTGCTCAAGGTGAGCCGTGGCTTGAATGGCATGGAATCGGTACAGATTTAAGTTTTCAGGCGATAAGTGCGTCACAGCAGGGCGTGTACCACGAAGACTGTCTTGGGTCTATTCCTCCGAGTTACAGGCATCGTTACATGGAACAGAAGCTGGGTAACCGAATGAAAGTCTCTGAAGAGATTCTCTCGCGAACCCACTTTTTCCATAGCAACCTCTTGCACGTAGACAGCGCGCCTTTTGCAGACTTTAACGCCATATTTTGCCAGAACGTACTGATCTATTTTCCACGAAAAAAACAACATTGGATTATTGATCAGCTCGTTGCACGTCTGAGTCACGAAGGGATTTTGATCCTGGGGGCAGGTGAAGACGCGGGATGGCAGAACGACAATGTGCAGCGGCTACAGTGGCCGGGTGTTTGCGCATATAAAAAGATTGGAGATTGAGCAGTGATTAAAAAACCTGACATCGTATCGCTCAAATGGGTCATAGGATTGATGAATGCCCAGTGCGACAAGGCTGAGTCCGCTCTTGTGGAATATGGCTCAGATCTTACGCAAAAGCAGCCATTGCTGCGCTGCATGTGGGCAGTTCATCAAATTACTTCCACGCTGAAAGCGTTAGGTATGAGCAAGGCTGAAATGCTTTCAATAGAAATGGAGCGCAGCCTCAACTTTCTCTATAAAGACAAAGTTCAGGGTGAACGCCGTAAGTTGGCGATGGGCGGTATCATGCAGGGTTTGAAAGTTATACCTGCCTATCTAGAACACACTGAAACAATGCGCCTGGATACAGGGCGTGGTCTTGAGCAGTATGTGAACGATCTGCGTCGCTGGGTTGGTCAACGGCCCCGTTCGAAAGCGCTATTCTTCTATATGGATTGGCCAGAAAATGCTGCGATTAATGCAGAGGGTGTGAGTGCGCCCGATGAAGAAATCATTGAGCGCGCCAATATGATGCTGGCCGTGTACCTGGAGATGGCCAAGCAAGCTTTGCGTAAGAAGAATGTGGCGCAAAGTATGAAAAACGTTGCGCGAATCGCTCGCAAAATGCAGATTCTTTTTTCGGGTGCTGAAACGGAGCGATTTTGGTTTGCCATGATCGGCCTGTGTGAGGGGATTGCTGGAAACCTGATAACCCCGGACGACTGCATTGCCCAAATATTCAAAACGGGTGCGTTTACCATCAAGCGCGCGCGTGAGTGTGGTTCATCGATAGATCCTACGATTGATTACGACGCCTACACGCTGCAAATGCTTTACTACATTGCGAGTTGCGAGTCGCGCCCTGTTCACATTACCCGTGTACGCGAAGCATTTGGCATAACCGACGAAACGCTAAGCGATGCGAGTCAAGCACTGGTGCACTCAGATGCGTTGATTATTGCTTTAAGCGGTGCGCTTGATCATCTAAATATAGTAGTGGAATTTGTTGAATCTACTGATTTTGTCGCCTTTGCAGAAAATGCTGGAGATGAAATTGATACCACCACTCTCGAATCACTAGAAGCAGCTGAGTGCAGGCTGATTGCGGCTGGACAAATGGCGCACGCTGATTCGTTGCAAAAAGTGTTGAGAAAAATGAAGCCATTGTTGTCGGGAGGGGATATCCCGCCAGCCAGCAAGTTGGCCGAAACGATGACTAAGGTATCCAGTTGTATTGTCAGTGTTAAGCTCGACATAGAGCATAAGCTCCAGCATGGCTTGAATAGTACCTATGCCGGTAAAGACTTTGAGCTGCGTGAAAGCGTTGCAACTGCAACATTCAAGCAGATGAGTCTCGTTGAAAATCACTTGCACCAAATTCTCAGGCGCAAAGCATTAAAGAGTGCAATTGAGAAAAAGCCTACCGATCTCATCACTGTTCTCAACTTGACCACGGCTTTGCAACGATTCCTCAACAAAACAGAGGAAGGGGATGAGGAGCTTAGGCAGGCAGTGAGAGATGCTGATGCCGGAAATGCGGATATCGATTCGCTCTACGAAATGGCCTGTGCGTATGAGGCGCAACTGGAGCCGGTTTCTGATCGTGAGGCGATCGACAGCTCGCTTGATTTACTACAAGACATTTCGGGTGCTCTTGGGTTTGCTGGAATGACTCGCGAGAGTGCTGTGATAGAGAAGTGCCATGTTTGGCTTTCTTCGGCTAGCGATGCAGGCAGCGTTCATGAGAACGATGCATTCCGCTGTTTCGCCGATGCATTCGCTCAAATTGAGATGCACTTGCAACGCAGTTTAATCGATCCGTTAGACGATACGTCTCATATGGTCGCGTATGCCGAAGAGCGCGCTGAAAAGCTTTCGGAAATGGTGGGTGATCTACCATCGGGCAGTGTTGCGCTTGAAGCGCCAGCGACTACCGTAGAAACAAATATTGCCAAAGAGCCATTGGTTCAAGATGCAGATATGCCTCCGGAGTTTCGAGACGTATTTCTGGAGGAGTCAGAAGAGATAGTTGCCGAGCTTGGAGAGCTCACGCAGGAATGGCTCCAGCAGCCTGACGCTGAAAAACTGCTTCGCGATATCCGTCGCCATTTTCATACCTTCAAGGGCAATGGTCGCGCCGTCGGTGCCAACGTGCTAGGTGAGCTGGGGTGGGCAGCGCAAGACATGCTTGATCGCTCCCTAGATGGCGATCTTGAGGCGGATGAAAAAGTTCAAGCCTTGGTTAGTGATGTTGTCAAAGCGCTACCGGGCCTCGTGGAATCTTATGCGACAGAAGAGGGTCCTGACCTCGATCGAATCCGGCGTTTAACAGAAGCGTGTTTTGCGATTGCAGAGGGTAAGGATGTTCAGCTGGATGCGCTGCTCGCAACGGACGACGGGCAGACAGTAAATGATACGCCGGAGCTGGCTGTGCCAGACACTTTGGATATGGAACCTTTAACGGCAAACACTCTGACGAACTGATATGGCCGATGCAAAGCGTGACGGCAACACAGGAGAATAGTTGTGCATACAGATAATGATCCAGGCAAAAACTTGGACGCGGGACACGAAAGTGAAGAAGAGGGTCGCGAGAAAGGCCTTCAGTGGCTGCTGGATATGGATATGTCCGAGCCTGAAGAGACACTTTTCACTGTTAGCGGTGACGAATATCAAGACGAAGGCCTTTCTGCATTCGAAGCAGAGGTAGCCGGACGTCCTCTGGTTAGAGGTAACACCGGCGGCGATGACCTGGCTAACTATGTCGACGAAGAGATTGTCATTTCTTCAGAGGGCGGCAGTGACATCTTTAAAGAGGGAGCAGCGGCTGATGACGCGGATGCTCAAGATGATAGGCCGGAAGTAATGGCTGTCGATTACTCGTTGGGCCGCAAGACGACTGCGACGCAGAAGTCCGAGGCTGTTGACGCGGGCACTGACATTCTCGGTCTGCAAAGTGATGACGATATCGGTGAGAAATACCTCACGATTAAGCGGGTCAAGGGTGCAGCAAAAGTGCAGCACGATGAGACAAGCGTTGCGTCTGAGTCTGAGGCTGAGTCGATCAAAACGCCCGTTGAATCAAAAGAGCTGTCGGGAATAGAGTTGTCCCTGGAAGACAGCACAGACGAAGGCTTGGAGCTGGAGGGGGCTGCTGATCAGTCGTTCGACCTAGAGCTTTCGGATGTTAATGATGTCATTGGTGTTGATGAGCACGATCAAACGGCATGTGTCGATCCAGCGGACGACTTGTCTGGTATCCAGCTTTCTGAGGCGCCTACACCCTCTCAAGTTGCAGCACCGGGTTCGGAGTTTGTTGCCAATGACGAATTGGAAGAACTATCTCTGGACGGGATAGCGGTAGATGAGGTCTCTCTGGAAGTGGAAGAGCCAGCTGCTAATGCGCCTTCGGACGATCCATTGGGTGGCGCAATGAGTCTGGCTGATGCAGCTATGATGCTGGCGCCCGCTGGTGAGAGCGAGGCTGAGTCAGCGGCCGATGCCGAGACTGATTATGAGCCTGAAGCCATTGATCTGGGCGAAGCGGTATCTGCCGACGACGCTACGACATTCCTGTCGGATGAATTTTCTGGCGAACAAGCTTTTCAGTTTGAAGAAGAATTGGTAGATGAGCCAGCTGAAGCGTTTGGGCTTGACGATGATGTTTATGCTCAAGGTGATGAGTCAATTGATCTTGTTGAAGAGTTCGAGGCTTTCGCTGAAGGCGAAGAAGAGAGTATTGACTTCCCTGCGGAGTTCGAAGCCTTGGAGGGCGTTAATGATTCTGACGCTGTGGCCACTGCCGCGGCTATGCCTACGGTAATTGAAGAGCTTTCTCAGCGTGTTGCAGCGCGTGCCTCTGAACTAGGTATGGATGCAGCAGCAGTCGTGGCCGATGTACGAATGGCGACAGATGAAAGCTCTCCGGCGAGCTTTGCACAGGATGGCTTTGTGCCGCTTGCCTTGGTATGCGCTGATCTGGGCGCTTCTACTGCAAGCTTGTCTGAGGCTCAGATCGATTCTATTTACGCGAGTTTGCAAAGCTCTGATAGCGCCGATAATTGGAATCACTTCTTCGAGGATTCTTTCCAGGTGCCTGAGACTATAGCTGGCAACACACCGGAAGATTTGGTTGCGGCAGAAGACACTGTGGTTGATGTGGGCTCTGACGATATTTTCGGAGCAGATTTTGCAGATGATCTGTCGGATGATTTTGCATCTGGGCTCGTAGATTCGCTGGATGCGCCCGGCGAAAGTAATTCTGATATTGATGCCATATTCGCTGAGCTTTCAGATGAGGAAGAATCGGTGTTAGGTGCTGACGCTTCTGAATTAGTGCAGAACGAAGCTGAGGTGGCTGAAGAAATAGCGCTTGAAGCTGTTGAAATAGGCGCTGATCTGGAATCTAAGCAAGACATACTGGAGCCTGAAGTTGAGCAAGAAGCGGCTGCTGACGCTGAGCTGGATCAGGATAAGCCGTCAGAAGAAGAATCTTCCGCAATTCAAATTGCTACTCAGGAATCTGAAGTTGAGGTAGAAGTTGATGTCGAAGCGCTTTCGCCCGAGGTGGAGGTCGTCGATGTTTCTGAGGCGCCTGAGGAAACAGATCAGGTCCAAGAATTGGTTGCTGAAAATCAAGAGGTAGCCATCGGTGGTGCGCTCACCGTGATGATAGGTGCAACCGATGCGAGCAATCCTAAGTGGTTCGCACCCGAGGAGATTAAGTACAACTTCACAACGCAAAGCAATGCGGAAATATTCTCTGATTTTCTCGATGCATTTATCGAAGAAGGCTCTGCAGAAGTCGAGAAGCTTGAAAACATCATTGGTGAGTGGGAAAAGGATGTTTCAGTAGAAGCACACTATGCGGATGTTTGCCGAACGCTGCATACAGTAAAAGGTATCGCCAAAGGCGTTGGCCTGCAGCGCATGGGTACGTTAGTTCATAACTTTGAAACTCTCCTGGAAGGCCTGCCACGTCCCGTCCAAGATGAAGAGACGCTCTATTTCAGAGTAGTGAACATCTGGCTTGACGCTGTTGTTCGAGGCATAGAGCACATTACTGGCGAGCGAGAAGATATTCTCAGCGAAATTCCGCAGGTTGGCGGCCCTGCTAAAGCACAGCCGCAGGTTTCGTCCGCAGAGGACGTTCCTGTTGAGGAAGTTGTGCACACAGAAGGCGCCAGCATTATTGAGAAAGCGGAAGCTCAATCGAAAGAGCAGTCTAAGAACAATTCGGCGCAGGAAAACGACGACGAAAATAGGGAAGAGGTCGTAGACGAGTTAGTCGCAGAGCCGTCTACTGAGCAAGATCTCCAAGTGTCTATGTTGTCTGCGCTTGAGAAGAAGCGTGACAAGCAGCTGGCGGACGAGGGCGCGAAGGTGCTGGCCGCTCAGCAGTCTGTCCGGATGACGTCTGAGAAACTGGATCTTCTACTGAACCTGGCGAGTCAGGCGCAACAATTGGGCGTGCGAGCCTCTCAGAATACCTCGCGAAGCAAACGGTCGTCTTCTGAGCTGCAGGGTCGCTTAACTTCTGTTCGCACGCATATCAGCAAAATTGCTGATCGGGCGCTGTTCAATGTGAATGCACGAGCCGGCGGTACATCTGCAGAAATGGATGCATTGGAGATGGACCAGTACTCCGAGCTACAGGAAGCGGCGAGTATTCTTCGTGAAGGTGTTGAAGATTTGTCGGATCTCATCGATGTGGTGAGCCGCCAAAATATCCAAGTAGAGGCACTGCTGAAGCAGCAGTCTTCGGTTATCTCGAGCATTTCCTCGTCTATTCAGGGCGCACGCGTTGTGCCGGTATCTCGTTTGATGCCCGGCCTGCGAAGGATTGTGCGCACTGTGAGTACAGATTTAGGCAAAACAGTTTCGTTCAATGTTGTGAATGAAACAGGAGCGTTGGATAGAGATCATTACGCTAGGTTGCAGACGGTGCTTGAGCACATGGTTCGAAACGCCTTGGATCACGGAATTGAATCTGCTGACGATCGTCTGGCTGCGGGTAAGCCGATGGGCGGGCGCATTACTATTGACGTTCGCAAATCAGGCGGCGACTACATTATTCGTCTGTCCGATGACGGTAAGGGCATAGATGCCGATGCCATTCGTCAGTCGGCTTACGAGAAGGGTCTTGATATCGATGTAGATGAGTTGTCTGATGATGAAGCGATTCGACTGATATTCCATAAAGGCTTCTCGACCGCGAACCAGCTGAGTGAAATTTCGGGCCGGGGCGTGGGAATGGATATTGTTCTGACCGAGTTGCAGCAGATTGGTGGTGATATCTCCATTCAGTCTGCGGTGGGTTTGGGCACGTCTTTCGAGGTACGCATACCCAGTAATGTCTCGGTTAACGGTGCGCTACTGGTGGCGGCGGCGGATCAAAACTACGCGATCCCGCTGAACGGTTTAATCGCTGTTGAGCAGGTGCCAGTGGATGAATTCTTCAGCGCAGTGGAGAAAGGGGAGTCACTAGGTCTGTTCGATCTAGAATGTGAGCCAGCTTATCTGGGCACTCTTTGCCACAGCGTGGCTATACCTGACCGTACTTTCTGGGATTCTTTTGTCCCCGTGATTATTGCGGGCGCGGGAAATAACCATATGGCAATTGCTATCGACAATGTGGAGGAGGCGCTTGAACTAGTTGTACGTTCCTTGGGCTCTCAGTTCTCTACAGTGCCGGGTGTAGCGGGTGCTGCAACAACAGCCGATGGCGAGGCGCTGGTTGCCCTTGATCTCAACCTGCTGGTGGACAGCATTGGCGCTGATGGTGTCGCTGCTGTAGGTAAAGTTGAGCATGAAGAGCGCCAATCATTGCTTGCGCTAGTTGTGGATGACTCGAGAACACAGCGAATGGTTGCAACCAGTCAGTTGGAAACGACCGGGGTTGAAACTGTTACGGCAGAAAATGGTTTAGTGGCTATCGACCTGCTGAACTCCACGCATCGGCTTCCCGATGTTGTATTGCTGGATGTAGAGATGCCAGTGAAAGATGGTATCGAAACGCTGCGTGAAATTCGTAAGTCACGTCGCTACGGCCATATACCGGTCATCATGGTGACATCCAGAACGGGCGCGAAGCATAGAGCGCTCGCTAAGGATGCAGGCTGTAATGCCTACATGGGCAAGCCCTTTAACTTCCCAGCGCTTATCCAGCAGATAAGCGAGTTAACTGGGCATAAGATTGAGCTTTCGTAAGGAGACATCATGACGGACGAAAATTTACGTTGGTGCGTTTTGATCCCCTGTTCGAAAACGGAAGCATGGGCGGTACCACAGATATGTTTAGCAGAAATCTACACCTTTTCGACAGACCAGGAGGCGCCTCCAGAGGAGATTGATTGGCGGGATCGCAAAGTGCCAGTATTGGATTTGGGGCCAGCCGACGGAGATACATGGCGAGAAGCACGCCGAGGCTCAGGTTTGATCGCCATTTTTCTTGGGCTGGAAGGCGAGGCCTGTGAATACTGGGGTGTGGCTATTCGAGGAGAGGGTTTGTCGGTGGCGAAAGTTGCTACCGATGCGGTTGAAGATAGGCCCGACGCTGTTACAGAGCATGCAACGGCAGCGTTCGGCCTGGATGGCGAACTCTATCAGGTGCCCGATTTGGGCAGCGTACAAAAAAAATTAGCAGAAGCACGCCAAGTAGCATAGCGCGTGCGGAGGGGATGTAAGTGCAGCTTAACGAAATCATAGATTGGGTAGACGGAGCCTTCGGCGAAGGGTTTGCCAGTGTCGACATTTCAGACGTCGGTGCTTTGCAGCAGCTTTTCGAGGGAGAGGGTTATCAGCGGTACCTGCAGGATCAGGTAAATCGACAGATCATTCGGGACTATCTCGCTAACGCAGTACTACTGGGAGTGTTGAGCGAGTCGGGTCTTCCTGCTTTTGCCACTCAACTATCTACGGAGGAGGGGCGTTCCTCCCTTGCCCTGCATATGCTCATGTGCTCGGTAGATGATGCATTGGATCTCTTGCCTGCCGATGATGAAATTGATGTTCTCACGCCACTTGTTCCTCGTAGTGAGGGGCGGCCTCACATCAAGCTGGTGCCCAATTGAGTTAGTAAAAGGGGTTGTTTGCAGGCATCTAAAGCTTGTCACAGCACGCTGAGCTACCCCTTTATCGAAAGATTGGTGTTAAAAAAAGGTATTTATGGCTTGAAATAGGTTACAAATTGCCGCTCATGATAAAAAAAAGTCAAAAAATGTGCTTGATGTTGATTATTCAATAAAAAATGGCACGAACTCTATTGTTCTGATTTCTTCCCCAATCTATAACAGATGTGTCGCAGCGGTATCGCTTGTGATACAGCGGGTTGAATGGCGCTCTGAGAAATCGAACAACGCCAACTTCCCGCCCAGGAACTTTACAAGACTGAGTCAGAAGACCAGCGGGGACAGCCAACATGATGACATTGACGCCCACTGCAGCAATGGACACCCAGCCGGAAGACGGCCCTGAGGTATTTGCTGTAATCGAAGGGAAAAAAATCTACCTGCCTGCAGAGGCAAAATACGTAATGCAGGATCGACGCGGGCTTTGGTATTACAGCACGCGCAAGCCGCGCCCCAAAGAGGGTGATTGGACGCCGAATAAGACTAGCATCGCTTGCAAGAATGAGCGGGGTTTTGTCAGAGCGCTGAAGACAGAGTCTCCTGATCGGTGGCTGGACACATGCCAGCGCACAGTGCGCATGGTGAAGTCTGCCAACGATGGACGTCGGCCAGCTGACGACTAGTCAAGCAACCGAGTCTGCGAGAAAGCCGACGCCTGCATAGCGCCAACAGTTGAAGAGCGACTATTGGGTTAGTTGAAAATTGACCGGTACGGGTACAACAACCCGACCGTCGCGGGTACCAAACTCGGCTACGGCCACTACATCCAACGATTCTAATCTGCCAGGGGCCATCGCGGCTTCTGCTGCTTCTACTGCTGCCTCATCCAATAGCTTATGGCCAGACGTTTGTGCAACGGCAACGGCAACTAGCTCACCACTTTTTCGCAACGTAATGTCTAGCTCTAGCCTTCCTTCGAGACTTCGGCGCACGGCCCGCTTCGGGTATTTAATCTCCCTATAGACTTTTGCGACGAGATCATTGTGAAACGTCGACAAGCGCTGAGAATACTCTTTTACGCCAAGCGACAAAACTTCGCTGTCTAGCTCTAGGCCCCCCAAATCTTGGCTGGTCAGTGCGATAGACGTGTTAGGAGCGGCGACTCGGCCAAAGCCGTCAAGGTTTGCAGGCCCTGTGGCGTCAAGTTGCGCATTTGTATTTGTATTGATGTTTCCAGCGGTTGCGCTCAGTTGCGGTTCTAGGTTGAGGGCTGGAAGTGCTGCTTCCTGACCGCCAGTTATGGAGTTGTCCGCAGTTTTTGCTGCGTCTTCAGTTGGTAGTGCAGCTGTAGGGGCAGCTGTAGGTGCAACTGTAGGTGCAACTGTAGGTTCAGCCGGAGCTGCAGCTAGCGTCTCAGCCGGTTTCGTGCCTGGATACGTCTGCGCGAGCGGGAGTTTTTCTAACTGTTCCGCGGTCAGTTTGCTCTGTGCGCTTTGTTCAGCAGGGTTCGGGGCGAACGCGCTGTCGGTGTTTTCTGGTTGAAACACATCAATAGATACATTGCTTTCTGGGTTGCTGTTACTCCTCGGGGTGTTGCCTGCAGTTTCGTCACTCGAGGCTGTTTGCGTATTTTCGGTGCTGCTTTGAAGCTGTGCGGCTTCTTCCTTTTCCGCATTGTTTTTTCCTGCTTCGGCCTGTGAGTTATTAGCCGCTAGAACAAGTGAGGCGGCAATGAGCGCATTGCGTTCATCGCTGGCTCTGGTTTCTTCTAGCCTGGCGAGCAGTTTCGGATCTAACTTGGATGCAATGAGGGCGCTTCTAAACTGCGTTGAGGCGCCATTTTCGTTTAGCCAGCCAGCCAACAAATAATTGGCGACTTCCGGGGCGTCGATAACCGCTACTTGATGTCCGTTGAGTGACGCAACCGTCTGTTTTTCCGGCGTCAATGCAATTTTGAGGGAGTCTCCGGCATAGAGGCTGCTTCGAATTTTGGATAGCACGGCATCTGCAAATTCATTCGTGCTGGCGCTGGGCTGGTTACCTGTTGCAATTTCACTCTGCAGCAGCATCCCGCCCAGTAGGCTGCGGATGCTGGTGCGCCGGGCTACGATTCGGTATTCCATTATTCGCGGGGCAGCAAGGCTCCGTAAATCCGCAGGCCGCTGGGTCCCCTCATTTAGGTAAAGGCCGCCCAGATAGATGTCGCGCCCCGTCTCCTGGTGTACACCTAAACCAATAAGACGCTCAGCATTTGCAAGGGTAGCCATGCAAATGCATGCAATGCCTGCGACGAATCTTATTACTTGGCGAACGGAGCTCGCTGACATGAAATTCTGTACTCAAAACACTTTCGACTTAGTAGGATTGCAAGTGCGTGGGTAGTGCGCAACCCAAATAATTCTAAAACGACGAAATGTGCCCTATTTGTGAAAATGTCGCAAAAAAGCCGGTAAAAACGCTGATTTTAGATTTCGAGGGTGATTCAGATTCCATCAGTAAAATTTGTTAAGCTGATGCAATAGCCACAGCGCCATACCGAACATGCAAGCAAAAGATCGTACCTCCTTAATACACTCCCCTGAACAGGCCGCGCGGTTAATGCGTTGGGCTACGTATGCATCGTTAACCGTTGCAATAGTGTTGGTGTTAGCAAAGCTGGTGGCCTGGGCGTATTCAGACTCGATGAGCTTGTTGGCAACGTTGATAGATTCGACTTTGGATGTTCTGGCTTCAGCAATCAATTTGATTGCTGTTCGGCATGCGTTAACGCCTGCAGATAAAGAACACCGGTTTGGGCATGGTAAAGCAGAGGCGTTGGCTGGTCTGGGGCAAGCAGCTTTTGTGGCGGGTTCAGCGGGTTTTTTGTTGCTTGGCGCTGCGCGGCGACTATTGGATCCGCAGCCGATTAACGAATACGGTATTGGCTTGGCCGTTATGGTGTTTTCGATTATTGCCACGTTTGCGCTGCTTACATTTCAGCGATATGTCGTTCGCCAAACTGGCTCAACGGCTATCCTCGCAGATGCGCTGCACTACCGTACTGATCTTTTAATCAATGTGAGTGTGATTGCGGCTTTAGTTATGGCCGCGCAGGGTTGGGCGGGCTTTGATCCACTTTTTGCTGTAGGCATAGCAATCTATATTCTTTACAGCGCCTGGGAAATTGTTAGGCAGTCGTTAGATCACCTCATGGATAGAGAATTACCCGATAGTGATCGCGATGCAATCAAGAAAATTGTCATGCAGCATAGTGCCGTGAGAGGCCTGCATGATTTGCGTACGCGTCAGGCGGGAACCTCTACGTTTATTCAGTTACACCTAGAGCTCGATGATGAGCTCAGCCTGCTGCAGGCACATCACATCTCCGACGAAGTAGAGGTGTTGCTGCAGTCACATTTTATAGAGGCGCAAATCATTATCCACGTTGACCCAGTTTCTATCGTGCCCACAGAGCCAATGCCCGACTTTCTTAGATCTTAGCAGCACTCTTTAAAATTGATAGAGCGCCCTAACATAGGCGTTGGCGCCATAACCTGGCAGTCGCGAACGTAAAGCTATGTCTGGATTAGCTGCTCGGTTGTAGCCTGACAAGTGATCTTCGTAATTGCGATCAAACAGATTGTCTACACCGGCGGCTAATTGTAACGATGGTGTTGTTTGCCAAATAGCCCTTACATTTACCACGCCATATCCGCTTGTTTCTTGCTCTGCATTCGTTGCGCTGACATCGTCTTGCTCGGCGTAAACTGCGCTTTCCAGCTCTGCACTCCAGTCATCGCGCGCGTAGCCGATTCTGAAAGCGGCATTCAATGGCGCTATTCGGTACAGGTCATCGTTTGAGCTATCGTCTCGCTCACCGCGCACGTAGTTGATTAAGCCAGAGATGGATAGATTTTCAGTAATCTGCACGGCCCAATCAACATCAAACCCATAGAGCACCGCGTCGACATTAGTGAATTGCAGAGGGGCGGGGTTGCTAGTGCCCATCGCGTTATTCATCATGTTTACAAACATCACTGCAGGCGCAACTGTGCTGGGTGTGCCCTGAATGTAGTCGTCGACTTTTCTGTAAAACAGTCGGGGGGAAATGGTGAGTCTGTTATTGCTGAAATCTAGGCCTAGCTCTATTTCGCGAGCAGTTTCTGGGTTGAGCGCAATGTTACCGGTGTAGGTGAAGCCGTCGGCCAAGCCGCCTGTGGCTTCCAGAGGCAGGCACAGATACCGTTCTATGTAGCTTGGTGATCGATTTTTCTGCGCGATGCCAGCGTACCAGCTGGTGGTTTCGTTTGCTTTAAACCAAACTTTGGCAACCAAATCCAGATTATTGTCTGTTTGGCTTCTGTCTGCGCTGTTGAAATTATCTCGTAGCGCCTGTGCAGGCGGCATCATCATTGCTGGTGTGCCGTTAACGTCGTCGGCATTCATTGATATGCGATTGTAGCGAATACCAAATTCAGCGCGCCACCGATCGTTGAACGTTTGCTGCCTTTCCAAAAATGCGCCAATGATTTCGCGCTCGGCACCGTTGTAGTTGGTGACAAAGAACATGGCATTGTTAGGGTTGGTAATGGTTGAGTCGTGTTCCTCGGTAAAACCATCCCAGCCAAATACCCAGGCACCGTCATCTTCGCGCATTGTTGTAGACACTTTAAAACCTGCGTTTTCGCTGGACACATCGTTTCGTCTCCAGCGCGGGCCCGAAGGGGCGGAGCGCAAGTGATAATTGCTCATGCTGTGCTTGAGATCGCTGCCGTAGAGTGATACAGCGATCTGCATGCCGGCATTGTTATCGTAGTCGTAAGAGAGGTTGAGTAAGTCGCCTTCGATCGATTCGATATCCATAGGCAACGCAGGAGTGCCGGCTTCTCCGGTATCTTGAAACCCGTAGTCAATCTGCACTGTGTGATTGCCAGATCTGAAGCCGTAGCCCAGATCGTAACGTTGGCGCTCGTATTCGCTTGGCGTGATGGTGCCGCCATCGAAATCAGCATCGTCTGCGGTTTCCGTCATTGCTGCAGCTTTTATGCGGTGTTGGTTGTTGCTTGCGTACAGAGCCGTTTCTAGGTGGTAGCCATCGTTAACTGATTGCGCGCTTGCCATCACTCGGCCGGACAGAGTGAAATTTTTGTTGCTGGTGAACTCCCCTTTTCGCGTTTTTGCATCCACAGCTCCACCAATAGATTCTTGCGCGACACTCACAGGGGCGATGCCCCTATACAGCTCGAGAGATTCCAGCTGCCCGCCGACGACATACGAAAGCGGCGGATCCATCCAATTTGG
>JBGCFE010000240.1:0-19582 GCA_045106775.1 Halioglobus sp. | reverse complement strand
GAAAGAAGAAATTTTTGGCCCTGTTATGTCGATTCTGCGATTTAGTGAAGAGAACGATGTGATTGCCCGCGCCAACGATACGCCCACCGGGTTGGCCGCAGGCATTTTTACCCGTGACATTCAGCGTGCTCATCGAGTCATTCATCAGCTGCAGGCGGGTATCTGTTGGATAAACAGCTACGGAGACTCTCCTGTGGAGATGCCAGTAGGAGGTTACAAGCTCTCGGGCGTAGGGCGTGAAAATGGACGGGCCACACTAGATCACTACACGCAGACAAAGTCTGTGTATGTAGGCATGGGCGATCTTGAGAGTCCCTTTTGAGCGCTATGCGGCCGACCTTTGTCTGGCTGCTGCGGATACGCAGAGCGTGAGTTCACCGCAATACGATTACGTTATCGTAGGTGCAGGGTCGGCGGGCTGTGTTCTCGCTAATCGGCTTAGCGAATGCGGCCAATACAGTGTGTTGTTGTTAGAGCCCGGTGGTAGTGATCGCAGCCTGTTTATTCAAATGCCCACGGCCCTGTCTATTCCAATGAACACGCCTAAATATGCCTGGCAGTTTGAGACAGAACCCGAGCCAGAGCTATCCAATCGGCGCATGCACTGCCCGCGCGGTAAGGTGCTTGGTGGCTCTTCGTCTATCAACGGCATGGTGTATGTACGCGGCCATGGCAAAGACTTTGATGAGTGGGCGCAGCTTGGCGCAACGGGCTGGGATTACGCGCATGTGTTGCCGTATTTTAAGAAAAGTGAAACCTGGATAGGCGGCGGTGACGCCTATCGCGGTGATGCTGGTCCGCTGCATGTTAATAATGGGAATGAGCGGGCTAACCCACTTTACGATGCGTTTGTTGAGGCAGGCGTTGAAGCTGGCTATGACGCTACGCTGGATTCTAACGGCGCTCAGCAGGAAGGGTTTGGCCCGATGCACATGACGGTGAAGAATGGCGTGCGGTGGTCTAGCGCCAACGCCTATCTTCGGCCGGCAATGAAGCGCCGCAATCTCACGGTAAAAACGCACGCACTGGTGCACCGCGTTATCTTTGAAGGCAAGGAAGCGCGGGGCGTGGTTTACTCTCAGGGTGCTAAAGAGTGTGAAGTGTTGGCAGGGCGTGAGGTTATTCTGTGTGCGGGTGCCATTGGCTCTCCCCATTTGCTACAGCTGTCTGGGGTTGGCCCAAGAAACGTGCTTGAAGCAGTTGGCGTACCCGTGGTGCATGATTTACCCGGTGTAGGTGAAAATCTGCAAGATCATCTTGAGTTTTATTTTCAGTTTCGCTGTAAGGTGCCTGTTTCGCTTAATCGCGAACTCGATCTATGGAGTAAGTTTAAGATTGGTGTGCGCTGGGTATTGTTCAAAACCGGCTTAGGCGCCACCAATCATTTTGAGTCTTGCGGTTTTATTCGCTCATCCGCAGGCGTTGAATGGCCAGACCTGCAGTATCATTTTTTGCCCGCAGCGATGCGCTACGATGGTCGCGAAGCTTTTGCCGGTGACGGTTTCCAAGTGCATATTGGCCACAACAAACCATTGAGTAGAGGTACGGTGCGATTGGCATCGGCTGACCCGAGTGTTGCGCCCACCATTCGTTTCAATTATTTAGAGCATCCTGAAGATCGAGCGCGATTTCGCGATTGCGTGCGTCTTACGCGAGAAATTTTGCATCAGCCGGCGCTTGACGATTACCGCGGTGAAGAAATTCAGCCGGGCGCTCACGTGCTTACCGATGCGGAGATAGATGCGTTTTTAAGCGATGCGCTGGAAAGCGCTTACCATCCGTCCTGCGCATGTAAGATGGGCACCGATGAGCTCGCTGTCGTTGATCCGCAAACCAGGGTGCGCGGTGTTCGCAATTTGAGAGTAGTCGATTCTTCTATTTTTCCCAGTATCACCAACGGTAACCTCAATGCCCCCACCATCATGGTTGCAGAACGAGCGGCCGATATGATTTTAGGCAAAGAGATGCTTCCGCCATCGGATGCTGCTGCTGTTACCGATGCCGCCTGGGCAACGCAGCAAAGGCCAAGACAACCGAAGCGACCAATAGGCGCCACCGATTCTGGTACAGCACAGTGAAGGCGGGCCGATGACGCTTTGGTTGAGTGCGGGTTTATTACTGAGCTTTGCAGCGGTTTTGTTCATTCTGTTTCGTTGGCCAACGCTGGTGTGTATTGGCGTCACACCCGTGCCCACCTTAACGTTTATTGCCATTTTGTTTACCTCTGGCCTCGATGTAGGTTTGATAATGTTTCCACTCACGGAGTTTGCTGGCTACGCAGATCACGTGGTGAACCCCGAGTATGGTTTTACTAACCCGCTGGCGATTGAATTCGGTTTCTGGGCATTCTTGAATTGGACTTTCTATTTTCTAACGTGTTTTTACTTCTGCATCATCGAGCCCCGCGTTCGCTTTTTCGAGATACGCCAGGTAAAGCTGCTTAACAACCTTGTGATTATCGGTACCTGTGCCTTTACTGCATACCTCTTGCTAGTGAATCTTCCCTGGTATTTACCGGAGTGGGGAGATGGTGAATCCGTCTTACCGGCGTTCTACGTTATCGTATTTGCCGCTATCGCCTTCGCGGTGCATTCCAGTAGCCAAATAAAGTATGTGCGGATACTGAGTCTGGCATCGACTGCGTTGTTTTTTTTGTTGATAGCCAGCATGTGGTGTATTGCCTACCTATCCGATGCGGGCTCGCCAGCGGACTTTTTCAGTATGCTGGCGCTGCTGTTTGATTACTTTTTTCACTTAGATACCTTCGCGCTACCCATCAACGACTATCATGAGTTCTACCTGTACTGGTGGTTTGCCTGGAGTATTATGATAGGCCAGTTTACGGCGCGCTTTGTAGGTGGCCTAACAACATGGCAACTGCTGATTGCCATGATGGTAGTGCCTTCCATCGCCATTGGTACCTGGTTTACGGTTTTGTATTCTTTGCACGAACAGGCGCAGGCACTTTCAAGTGTGGTGACATTGTCGATGATTTGCGTAGGTATATTGATGGTCGTTAACTCACTGGATTCACTCATCCGGTTGTACACCGATAACCTGAATACGACCGTACTGCGCTACGGCTACTGGCGCTATTTCATTGCAAACTTTGTGACGCTAGTGGGCCTGACACTTCTGTTTCAGTTGGATTTTCTGAAAATTCAATGGGTAGGCGCCTTGGTGATCGCGCTTTACTTCGCTTGCACGAGCTATATGCTATTGAAACGGCGCAGTGACGTTTTCTCCATAGCGGCGTCGCCGCTCGAAAACACATTAGACTTTGATCGAATCAACCGAAATGAGCCGATTTAGAGAGATATTCACCCTATGACACTGTTGTTCATCTACCTGTCGATTGCCATCGGCGTTTCTTTCCTGTGCTCCATTCTGGAGGCGGTGCTGCTGTCTATTCGGCCCAGCTATCTGGAGACGATGCTTATCGAGCGGCCCTCAGCTGGACGGCAGATTAAGCGAGTTAAAGATCGCATTGATGAATCGCTCTCCAGCATTCTTATTTTAAATACCTTTGCACACACAATGGGTGCGGCGGGCGTTGGTTCTCAGGCGTTGTTAGTATTTGGCGCGAAGTGGGAAACCCTCATAGCGGTATTACTCACTCTGGTCATTCTGTTTTTCTCTGAGATTATTCCGAAAACGCTGGGTGCGACGTTTTGGCGGCGTCTGGCGGTGCCGTCTGCATACATCATTGTCTGGTTAGTACGCCTTGTATACCCGCTAGTTTGGGTGTCTACGCGGCTGACCAAACTGTTTAGCAACAGCAAAGAGAACGAAATTACTCGCGAAGAAATTTTGGCGTTGGCCTCTTTGGGCCATAAGGGTGGCGCGCTTATCTCGCGAGAGAACGAGTATCTTTCTAACTTGCTGGGCTTGCGCGATATCCGCACGGAGCAAATTCTCACGCCACGTACAGTGGTGCATATGCTCGATGAGTCTACCAGCATCGCAGATGCGCTTAACCATCCTGGAACACGGCAGTTCACCCGTGTTCCCATTTATGCAGGAAACAGTGATTCTGTTACCGGCAAGGTGATTCGAGTGGATATGTATGAGGCTGAGCGGGCAGGTAAGGGCGACGAGCCGATCAAGTCGGTTGCCCGTGAGATTCACCGTGTTTCGGAGAAGCTGCCAGTGCAAAACCTGCTTGATCGATTGATCAAGAACCGGGTCCACATGGTGCTTGTGGAAGATGAGTTTGGTCAGAACGCAGGCATAGTAACGCTCGAAGATGCCATTGAAACGCTACTTGGCAGAGAGATTCTTGATGAGAGCGATACCGTTGCGGACATGCAGGAAATGGCGCGGGATAAATACCGTGAGCGGCTGCGTGATGTTCGACATCAGGCAGACAACGATCCGCGTTAACTGGCCTGTTTGATCGAACTCGAAATCGGGGTTAGGCATCGGCCCGCAGGCAGTGAGAGAGAATGGCTTTGCTTTCTCGGAAGGCTGAGATACTCGACACAAAGCCATTCTCTCTCATTGCCCGCTAGAAGGGTGCAACACCTCGAGTATCGAGCATACAAGTTCGTCGTCACAGTCCGACATCAGGGCCGGAGCGGATAAGCTCTCCAAGCGAATATCTTAGCCCGCTGAGCCAGGAGAGCTTATCCGCTCCGGACCGGCATCGGAGCGTCCCGTCGATTCCTTGAAAACGGTCCCGTGGTTCACCTCAGGCATTTGCTAGCGCGTTACAAAAGAAACCCGTCACACTCACCACTAGCTAACAAGCTTACCAATGTCACCGAATTCACCAACAGCGTATTAATATCAGCGCCGTCAAAATTAGCGCTGCCGTCGGCGACGATCGCAGCAATCGCCGCGGCGGCTGCCTGCACGGTAGCCTGCTGGCCCGGCGTAAACCTATCCAGGTCTGTTAGCGCCAGTTGCAAGACAGCATCAATGGCAAGTGCATCTTCAAAACTCGCCAAAGGTGCAGCGCCGTTGAATGTGGGCGTTAATGCGCCGCTGGCTAACTCCGTTGTGAGTGCAGAGGCAATGTTGATTTGCTGGTACAGCTTTCCAAAGTCTACTACCGAAAAGTCATCGCCGGTGGTGTGGTAGCAGGGGCCCGTAGAGTCGCTGAAGAATACAGTGGGCACGCCCTGATTGATGAAGTTGATGTAGTCGCTACGATTTTGCCCAAAAATAGAACTCACCAGCTGCGTCTGTAGGGGTTGGGACGCGATAGCCGATTGCAGCGCGGCTACCATTGCCGCACCGCCGGTTTCTGCGCCAATCGCGAAGCTTGACCCTCTTAGGCTAGGCAATAGGTTTGAACCTTGAATATCAAAGTTAATGTAAGCAACGGTATTCGCCAATGGGACCAGCGGGTTGTTGGTGTAAAAGGCAGAGCCTAATAGCCCATCTTCTTCTCTATCCCAAAACGCCAGCACGATCGAGCGCCTGGGAGCCGGTACTTCACCCGCTTTGATACGCCAGGCGATTTCAAGGACCGCAGCAACACCGGTGGCATTGTCGGTAGCGCCATTGCAGATAGTGGCGCCGGGCGAATGCGCTGTGCAGCCTGCCAAGTGGTCATAGTGCGCGCCGACAATGACATATTCATTTGCCAGATCTGAGCCGGGTATGAGAGCAAGAATGTTGGTGCCAGCGGTAAACGTCTGTTTATAGGCCTGGTCGCCGCTGCCAGTCGTGTTTAGCCCCGGAGCGCCAAAGCCTGAAAGCAAATCGATAAGGTAGTTCTGCGCAGCAATAGAACCAGGTGTGTTGTTGTCGCGGCCGCTGAGTGCGTCATCTGCTAGGTTGTCCACGTGAACAACCGCACAGGCTGAAGAAAATAGAGTACAGATGAGAAGGGCGGCGATGGCAATCGGCCTCAGCGTGGTGGATGACGTTGTGGGTGAAATAGTGGATGACATCGTCAATGACATAGTGAGGGCGCCTTTCATAGTCAGAGGGGTAGCGTCTTAGTATGGTAAACAACCAGCGCGGTGTCCATTTAGCCCCCGAAAATGCGCGTCATGCTGTAGAATAAGCGGCGATTTGATTTGCGAATTTTTGAGGATAAGCATGAACGAAGCACGAATGCCGGTGTTGATTGGATGCGGCCAGTTAACCGATAAGCGGCCACCTGAAGAGGGTGCAACCGCCGTACAACTCATGGTGGATGCAGCCAGAAAGGCGGCGGATGATGCCGGCCCCGGCCAGACACTCCTGGACGCATTGGAAGCAGTCACTGCTGTGCAACTTACGGTGGATACACCAGAAAGTGGCAGCGGTGCGGCCGGTATGGTGAAGAACCTGCCGAAAGTGCTATGTGACCAATTGGGCATTAACCCTGCGGAGCAGTTTTATACGCATTCTGGCGGCAACACACCGCAAATGCTGGTAAATCGCTATGCTGAAAAAATCGCCGAAGGTGAGCTTTCGTCTGTGCTTTTGGTGGGTGCTGAGGCGTTGTCGACCATGCTGTCGCGATTAAAGATGGGTTTAGATCTTGATGCCTGGATTGATCACTCTTCAGAAGAGGAGGCCACGATGCTCGGTGAACACCGCGCCCCTGCCACTGAGCATGAACTAATTTACGGTCTGCAAACGCCTTCGGTGTCCTACCCGCTGTTTGAAAATGCCTTGCGCGGTAAATATGGTCTTAGCCTAGAAGCGCATCAACGAAAGCTCGGCGAGCTTTATGAAGGGTTTAATGCCGTCGCAGCGAAAAACCCCCTGTCCTGGTTTCCTACCAAACGTAGTGCGCAAGACATTGCGACGGTTAGCGAAGACAATCGCTATGTGGGTTTTCCCTATACGAAATTCCTTAACTCAGTGATTCAGGTCAACATGGGTGCGGCGGTAATTATGACGTCAGTGGCCAAAGCGAAAGCACTAGGGGTGCCGGAAGATCGTATGGTGTATCTGCACGGCTGTGGCGATGCGAATGATTTATGGCACGTGAGCGAACGCACAAACTACACCTCGTCACCTGCGGTAAGAACCATCGGTGAGAAAGCGTTTGCGATGTCGGGTAAAACCATCGCTGACATGGATTACTTTGACATTTACAGCTGTTTTCCTTCCGCCGTTCAAATTGCTTGTGATGAGTTGGGTATTGCGCATGATGATCCACGTGGCCTGACGCTTACCGGGGGGCTGCCGTATTTCGGTGGTCCAGGTAATAACTACGTGATGCACTCCATCGCGTGCATGATGGATAAACTACGTGCAAACCCTGGCAAGTTTGGTCTACTCAATGGCAATGGCTGGTTTATTACCAAGCACTCTATCGGAATCTACTCTACTGAGCCTGTTGCAGGTGAGTGGAAACGCGAAGCCCCAAGCCAATATCAGCCCGACATTTCGAATGCAGAGCACCCCGACTTTACAGAAACACCCGAAGGCCCCGCGACGATAGAGACTTACACAGTCATCCACGGCCGCACGGGTGTTGAGAGGGCGTTGATCATAGGGCGCCTGGAAGATGGTAAGCGCTTTATTGCGGAGACACCTGATGATGAGGCAACGTTGGCCCGCATGTTGTCTGAAGATATGCTCGGTGCCACGGGTACCGTAACCACAGGCGAAGAGAAAAACCTGTTTTCATTGCGCGGTTAAAGCAGGGGGTTATGCCCTCCTGCAGCAACAGGTTTTACAAGCTAAGGGTTGTACCAAATCGGTGAGCTGTACACACGCTCTCTGGTCACCATGGGGATTTCTTCAGGTATATCCTTTAGCTTGTAGAAGGCTGCGTCGTAGGCAGTCCAACGCGGGGTTGGAATTTCGATAACCCGCACATAGTAAAAGGCGCTTTCGCGTCTATCAAAGTCAGGGTCTTGCCATAGGGTGCTAAAACTCACCGCGCCGATGCTGTTGTTGTAGGTTGCCGCTTCTAGATCAACCGTTGAGCGCAGATCGGGCGCCTTACCTGATTTGGTATCAACGGTTCGTCCATCGGAGAGGGCAACGTTGTAGATTTTTTCTTCACTACTGCCGTCTTTGTTAACCCAACCCTTAATGACTTGTACGCGATCCAGATTAGCACCGTCTGGATCCTTGAGGGCGTGAATCATAAAGCGGGGAGCGGCGCGCCGTTTGGCGCTGCTAAGTTCGCCGCCCATGGGTACGCCGCCGGCGTAGCCGATCTTGGCCATATCTGGCGATGTCACATCATCATCGTCAAAATCCCAGCCCGCAAAAACGCGTAGCTTAATGCGCGGCCCCGTTGTTGCGTAGACTTCTTTGCGTTCCATCGCATCAAACAATGCTTCACGCGTATTCTCTTGCGCCCATACAGCCGCGTAGCCGGAAGCGGCGATGCGCCAGTTAGCCCATAGTGTTCCGCCCATGGCGTTGCTCATGCGTTCGGGGCCGGGCTCGGAATCTTTAAACTTGCCCCAGAAGTTATTGTCATCGGCTGTGGCAAGGCCGGTGTGGTCGTCTGTGCTGCCAATGAGGCCAAACTTAAAGGGGTTAGTGCCAATGGACTTCTCGAGCTCCAGCCCCAGCTGTAAAGCAGGGCGAGCGTATTCGTGGCGTAGCATCGCGTTCGTCTTGGGCACAGTGCGCGCGATGTTATCCTGATCCCAGGTTTCGAAATCGGCAAATTCATCATCGGGCGATAGGAAAGGGTGGGCTTCGCCATCGCCTTTTACCTGAGTGACTTCGTAAATGGGCTCCCATCGGGCGCGGGCCTGCGCATAGGCTTGGTCTAGCGGGTCACCATCGATTTTGTTGAGGGCAAACATATAGCCGTTGGAGACATTGCCATTGTGCGGGATAGACATGACACGGCCGCCGGTAGCTTGCTCATAACTGCCCAGTGCCTGCCACAGGTCTTCTGGGTCTCGGCTATCCAGGGCAGAAAACGGGACGGCCTGGGTGGCCTTATCAGCACCATCACGAAACAACACTACGCGGTGCAGATTGTTACCGTCGATCATGGACGTCCATTCGTAGCCGACAAAGGCAGTGAACTCTCCAGGCCGGTTGTTACGCTCTGCGGCTCCGGCGGCTTCTTTCCAAATACTGAGCCTGTAAGGCTCGGTCAGCTCTTGCTCGTAATCAGGATTTTGCAGCAAACCGACCCAGTCACCCATGATGGCGCCCAGGTTGTCTGACTCCTGGAGCAGTGTGTTCCAGCGAGTACCGAGTGCGGTACTTAGAAACCCTTCGTCTCTTGCGAGTAGCTTGGGAAAAACGCCGATGAACTCTGCGTGATCTGCTACTAGCAGAAAGTCGAGGGGTTGCTGAAGCTGAACATCCAGGCCATTGCTCGCGGTAATTCTCTTGCCGGCGGCGAACTTTATGGCGTCGTCTGCCGTTAAGTTGGTGTTGCCAAAAGCAAAGGCATCCGGTGAGAAATTACTGTGGACGTGTAGATCACCCCAGTACAAATTGCGCTGCTGGGGCCCAGTCAATCTGGGGGCATATTGTTGGGCTTCTGAATCAGTTGCTATGCCCTGTGAAGAGTGCTGTGAAGTGTGGTGTGCGGCTTGGGTTGCAAGCGGACTAAAACCCGCGAGCGTACTGATTACCAATAGAGCAGTGAGTCTACGCATTGCAGGTTCCTGATGATATGTTGCCGGTTGCAGTGTGTGCTGGCGTCCGGTTCTAGTCCGCCACATGCACAACGGTTTTACCAAAGTTCTTGCCCGCAAACATATCACTAAATGCGACACCGCACATAGCAACCCCTTCATACATGGCCTCATGGTTCTTAACCTCACCGCTGGCGATCCATTGCGACAGGTGCTCGCGCGCCTCTGGATACCGATCCAGTTGCATGTGCGTCATAAAGCCTTGCAAGGTGGCGGACTGTTTTACCAGGTTGAATAGGTTGGATGGGCCGTGAGCGGCTTCAGCTGAGCTACCTTCACGCGCATAGTCTGCAACAGCACCGCAAAACGGGATTCTGGCACCCGGAGCAATATTGTCCAGTACAGTTTCCAGCAATGGGCCGCCCACATTGTCAAAATACACGTTGATGCCGTCTGGGCAGGCGGCTGCCAGTTGATCTGCCAGTGCGGTGTCTTTGTAGTTGAGCCCGAGGTCATAGCCAAGCTCGGCCTCCAGGCGCTCACACTTTTGCTGTGAGCCTGCGAGCCCGATAACGCGAGCTCCACGCATTTTCGCAATTTGCCCTGCTACTGAGCCAACAGCGCCTCCGGCAGCTGAAATCAACACTGTGTCGCCGGGGCCGGGTTTGCCAATATCCGTCATACCAAAATAGGCCGACATGCCAGTGTCACCCAGTATGCCCAGGTGGAAGGAGAGTGGGTGGGCGTGTTCATCTTCGATGGTCACCAACCAGTCGTCGTCATCCACAGTGGAGTATTCTTCCCACGCCAGACGCGCCATGATGATTCGATCAACGGGTATATCCGCGTTTTTCGATTCAACGATACGGCCGAGAATAAGCCCCATCACGGCTTTACCAATAGGCATTGCCGGCAGCACAGCATCACCCGAACCTTCATCCATCCAGTTTCGAAAGCCTGCGTCCATCGATACATACAGATTTTTTACGCGTGCCTGACCTTCTTCGAGTGGGGCAAGTTGCGTTTCTACAACCGCAAAATCGTCAGCGACAGGTTTACCATTGGGCCGGCGCACCAGCGTTACCTGCGTATTGTTCACGAGCTGGCCTGATCTTGCGCCGCAAACTCTGCGTAGGCTTGTGCTGTCCCTTCTGCCATTTTGTCCCCGTCGAAGGGAATGGACATCTCGGAGGTAAATTCCAGTACGATCCGCTCGGGTGTGTCTAGGAAGCGCACGAACATTTCGGGATCAAGACCCGCGGTAAATTTGTTGTCAGCATCGGTTTCAGTTTTTTTCTTCATTCCCATCGCGAGGATATTATAAAACCAGTGCTTGGTTTCAATATCGTCATGAATGACAGTGTGGCCTTTGTAGGTAACCGTTTTGCCGCCGCCCATGTGCGTGCCTGTGCTGGTAATGACAATTGCAGAGCGTGGGTCGCGCGCGATGGCTTTTATTCTCACGCGTTCGCGCGTGGCCGTCATCCAGATTTTTCCATCGATCGCAGCAAATGCGGTGGTCACTCCGAGAGGATGGCCCGCTTTGTTCGACCAGATGAAGGTGCATTCGCCGGCGCTAGTGATGAGTTCTTGTTCGCGCTCGGGGTCAAGGCGATATTGTTTTACATCGTCGTAGTTGGTGGACTGTTCTGACATGGTAAGTACTTCCAATAAAGGGTTGTTTAACTAGGGTGTGGCGTAGCAAAAAAAAGGCTCGGAGCCGGGGGAAACCCCCGGGCCGAGCCAAACACTCTCTCGCAATGAACACCCGCAGCGAAGTGAGTGTGGACCGCATTTACTTCAAAGAGACGGCAAACTCTACACCGAATACTCGGCCTTCGTTCCAGTTGCCCCAGGCAGTTAGGCCACCGATGCGGGCAACGACTACTTCACGCTCGTCACCCAGGTTTCTGCCGTAGGCAGAGAGGCGGTAGCGATCATCATCCCAGCTGTAGCTAACGGTGAGGTCAAGGTTGTCGATACTGTCCAGGCTACCCAGTGGGTCGTTGCTGGCAATCACTTCAATCTCGTCGCGCCAGCGGTAGGCAGCGTAGATTTGTAGATCACCAGAACCCAGCTCTATGTCGTAGGTTGAACTCAAGCCGAAGGTGTTCTCAGGTGTGTTTCTTGGGCTGAGATCTGAGTTGTCGGTGATCACACCGTCGCCATTTACGTCAGCAACGAAATCTTTGAACTCCGCATCGAGGTAGCCGTAAGAGCCGCGAATGTACCAGTTTTCAGCGAGCTGGAACTGCACTTCAAATTCAGCACCGAAGATCTCTAACGTAGACGCGTTACGTACCACAGTGGCAACGTTGCCTAAGTTGATAGGCACAAGAATTTCTTCCTGTTTGTCGTCATAGTTGCTGAAGAAGATAGTGGGGTTGAAGATGAGGCGCCCATCCATCCACTCGCTCTTAATGCCGATTTCCCAGTTTTCAACAAACTCTGGCTCATAGGTTGGGTCCGGACCTTCGAAGTTAGACTGGCGACCAAAGAAACCACCGCTCTTGAAGCCTTCGGAGTACGAACCAAACACCATCATGTCGTCATTGTGCTGATAGCGGAATCCGATCTTGGGCGAAATTTCGTCCCACTCATCGCTGAATTCAGAAAATTCTAAATCAGGTATGGGCGTGCCAGCTGGATAGAACGCCGCTGCGCCGCCGCGGAAATCCTTCTTCTCTTCTGTCCAACGCAGGCCAGCGGTGATCGTCCACTGTTCGTTGATGTTCCAGTCGCCGGAGAAGAAGGCAGCTATCGATTCGGTTTGCTGTTCCTGAGAGTTCCTGCCCAGAATGCTAGCTGGGAAGCCTGCACCGCCGGGAACGCCCTCAACGATTTGGCCAATTTGATCCAGCACAAAGAACAGCTCGCCGGTATCCCAGGCCTGCTCATAGTCCACGTCCCAGTAGTACAGGCCTGCTACAAATTCCACCGTTTCAGAAAACTGCGATGTGATACGTAGCTCTTGGCTGAACTGATCCCAGTCATTGACATAATCAAGATAGAGAAGTGGGATAGGTGACGCATCGAATGCAGACAGGTTGCTTTCGTCTTGCTCACGATAACCGGTGATCGACGTTAGCAGGAAGCTGTCTAAATCCCAGTTCATTGTCAGTATCGATGTATCGTATTCAGAGTCGTTGGAGTTTCGGCGATCACTGGAAACCTGATCTTTGTTGCTGCCAAGATCAGTGGCCTGACATGAGCCAAGAATACAAGTGAGGTCTTCAGGCTGGTTAAAGTTAGCCCATGCGCCTTCAGTGCCATTTTCGTGATGTTCGTACATGAACTTCACGTCAAAGTTTTCGGTGGGCTTCCACAGGGTTGTGAACCCATAGGTCTGGTAGTCATCACCACCCACGTCCTGGCCCAGCGTCGTGTTGCGCATGTAGCCATCGCTGTTGAGATCGTTGGCGAAGAGCTTCACGCCCAGCTTATCTTCAATGATGGGAATGTTCACAACGGCTTCGATATCCTGCCGGCCGTCTTCGCCAATGGTAACCGCCGCATCCAGGCCCCATTCCATCGTCACTGCACCACGAATCACGTTGACTACGCCACCCACCGTGTTCTTACCAAACAACGTGCCCTGTGGGCCACGCAAAACTTCGATGCGCTCGATATCGAAGTTGTTTAGCAGGCTGCCGCTTGACGTACCCAGATACAGGCCGTCCATGACAACACCGATCGCGGGGTCAAAGCTCTTATCGGTTTCCTGATAAGAAACACCCCGAATACTGATAGAAGCGCCACCGGGTGTGCCCGAGGTGTTGCGTATGTAAACGTTGGGTGTGAATGACTGAATGTCGTCTAAACGGCGAATGGTCGATTCTTTCAACTCGCGTGTGATAGACGTTACGGAAACGGGTACTTCCTGAATAGACTCAGAGCGCTTCCGTGCGGTAACCAGTACTTCTTCTAGCGAGAGGCCAGAACCAGACTGTGCGAGCGCAGCCGGCGCACCCGTAGCGGCTACAGCAAGCGCGACTGCGCTGCGCAGCAGCGCGGAGCGGCCTAGAGGCGCTTTGCGTGCGTTAAATAGAGTTGCGGGTTTCTTCATGGTTAGTTTCCTTTATTGTGTGGAGCTTTAAGGTGAAACGTTCTCTTTGCATTGTGTGGAAGCTTCTCATTACACAAAACTTCCGGTACTTACTATTTTTTTTTCGAAAATCAGCAGCTGAAGACTCATCGCTTGTTATTGGATACCAGCTTCACGGCGGCTTTCTTTTTCTTCGTCTTTTTTACTGGCGTTGCAGATTGGGCGTTGAGTAACTTCTCCAACCTTGCTTCCATCTCTACCTTGCGCTCACCAACGCACAGCGGTGTCAGCGCAAGGCTGTGGCTCAACGCGATTTGTATCTTCAATTGCTCCAGCTGTAGCAGGCCTTTTTCCCAGAGCATGACAACGCCCCACAAGTTAGCGGCGATTACATACGACAGTTCAAGTAGGTCTATACCGTCTCTGAGCTCGCCCTGTTTATCTGCAATTACCAGTGAGGCATGCGCGAAGCGCTGCACCGGTGTGAGATTTTGGTAGGCGGTTTCTTCGTCCATGCTGGCGCGCATAACAATGGCGATAACGGCGCGCGCGTATTTGGGCATTTCTTCGAACTGCGCCATGGTGCCGATAGTGAATGCCAATAGGCGAGGGATGCCAGCTTCGATGCTGTTGAGTTCGCTACTGGTTTCCAGATCAACCAGCCTGTCGGAGGCGGCTTCAAGCAACAGCAAATCGCGGCTGCCAAATAGGTTATAGAGCGTTTTAGTAGAGACCTCACTAACCTCTGCAATACTTTGCATAGTGAGTGCGTCTAGGCCGTGCTTTTGCAGCTGCACGCCGGCGACTTTAAGAATACGCCTGCGACGTTCTCGCTGTTTTTCTGATGAATAGGGCCCGCGTTTGCTTGTCACAATACAGCGCCGTTATTATTTTATGATTTTTCAACATTACACCCGAATGTAATGTTACACAAGCGGCAGAAGTAGATTATTTTGCGGGGCCACAGGGGACCCCGCAGAAGGGGGTTCGCTAGGCGTTCAAGTACTTGTCTAGCGTCTGGTGAAAGTGACGAATGCGGACTTCCTGATAGTTCGCCAAAGTCACCGCGCCTTTCTTGGAGGCCTTCATGCCTTTTTGTACCTGCGGTAAGTTCGAACCGTCTTGGTCAAAGATACGCGCAAGTCCTTCGCCCATCACATCCGAGGCGTCCGCAAAGGGTTGTTCTGCAGTGAGATAGGTAGTGGGTGCATCCGCCGGCGCTTCTTCACCGTCTGGATACGGGTGCATGAAGAAAATATCCATAATGCAGCTTTCGTGGTCGTCGCCGTTGGGGCGATGCCGATAGGTGAGTACCGGGCCAAACCCCGCCCAGGGCGCAAAATTGGGGAACAGCAGGTAGAGGTTGGAATCCATTAACTCCGATTGCGTAGCCAGCGCGCTGATATCCTCGCCCTGTTGTTCGCCGAAGGGCTCAACGTTGATCTCTGCAATTTTTTCCCGTGCGTTCTCGTCCACTTGTGCGGCGTCTTCACTGGCTTCGGCCACGAGGACTGAAGTGCCGAGCATGCTGTCCACGGTGTCTTGCTGCGTGTACTGATCTTCGTGGCTGGGGTTGATCACGCCAGACGGGGTGATAGTGCGGCTCACGTGGTCGCCCCACACATCGTACTGCGAATTATCGATGCCCTGATACGACATGATTTGAGGATGAGTAGCGATGGCATGGTAAGACTCGATGAACGCTTCTGCGCAGGCCTTCCAGTTTGCGTTAATCACTTTCTGCACGTGCATCGAGATGTAACGTTGCTTGTGATTCCAGCGCTCGAAGTGCTCTGGAATAATGCCCATATATTCCTGCAGAGGTGGCGCATCGTCGTCCATGTTAATCAGTACCCAGCCCGCCCAGGTGTCAACGCGCACTTCGGGGAGACCAAAGTCTTCTTCATCGACATGCGGAAAATCCCATTGGCAGGGTGCGCTATCAAAGCTGCCGTCCAGCGCCCATTGAAAGCCGTGGTAGGGGCAGCGCAACTCGGTAGCATTACCCGCCCCGCGCTTTAGCGCTCGGCCGCGGTGTAGGCAAGAGTTGTGATAGGCCTTCAGCTCACCAGACGGTGTACGCGTGATTAGAATCGAGTAGTTAACGATGTCGTAGACAAAATAGTCGCCTACGTTTTTCAGCTGGCTTTCGCGACAGGCCATCTGCCAGGTTTTGCTCCACATTTTTTCCGCTTCAAGGTCGTGGAATTTGCGCGACGTCCAGCGATCAATAGGCAGGTCTTCACTGCCCAGATAGGTGTCGGTACTCTCGCGTAGAGAGTCTGGGACGTCTACCTTCTCGCGATCCAAAAGATCCTGGTAGCTGTAGCTTGGGTTGCGCGCGGCAATTTGCTCGGGGGTCAGGGTTACTTTCTTGTTCATCGAACGGCACTCTTTGGCTTACTGCGATGAGATAGTTATAGCATGATTTTTTCATTGGAGGGAAACCAGTGGTTGGAAGCAAGTGCATTACCTGCGCATAATGCAGGCCTTATTTTTGGGGTGGCACGCTATGTTTATCGGTTGGAGAGTGGTTTCGGGCGCGTTCGTTGGGATGCTGCTGGCGAATGGGCTGTTTACCTATGGTTTCACCATTTTGGTAAACCCTGTACGTCTTGATTTTGGTGCCAGCCTCGAGGAGGTAATGTACAGCCTTACGTTAGGAACACTGGGTGGGCTGATCATGGGGCCCATCGTCGGCACGCTTATCGATCGTTTTTCCGTGCGTATCCTGATGATTGCCGGCGGGTTGATTACCTCTGCCGGTTTGTACGCCGTGGCGCAAACGCAGTCGGTCACCAGTTTTAATATCGTCTTTGGTATCACCATGGTGTTATCGATGAACTTGATGAGCTCGATGACGGGCAGCGCGGTGGTCTCACGCTGGTTTACCCGCAATCGGGGAAAGGCCCTGGGTATTGCTGCTATGGGTACATCGTTGGGTGGTGTGATTATTCCTTCTTTACTCACACTCTGGGTAGAGTCGAGTGGCTGGCGTGGCGCCCTGGAAAATACCGCGTTGTTGACGTTAGTCGTCGTTACGCCTTTCCTATGGTTTGCCATTCGCAACCGGCCGGATGACTTGGGTTTGTTGCCCGAAGGCGATACCGAACTGCCTGATACCTCGGCCGCGCCGGAGGTGACCGGGATGGGCATGGGTGACATCGTGCGTACTCGCGCATTCTGGCTGGTGGGTTTGAGTATGGGCTGCGTGTTTGCAGCGTTTTCCTCAATGCTGGCGAATCTGGGGCCTTACGCGGAGCGTTTGGGCAATAGTGAGGGCGCCGTGTCTACTATGATCGCTGTGCTGTCTGTCGGCGGCTTGGTGGGCAAATTTCTCTTTGGTACCGCCGCCGATCGCATCAATCTCAAATACGGATTGTGGTCTGCGCATGCATTGCTGTTGTTGGCGTTTTCGCTGCTACTGCTGGAGCCGCCGTATTGGGTTTTGTTGCTAGCCGCTGTTGCCTTTGGACTCTCTACGGGCGGGTTGCTACCGGTGTGGAATGCGCTGATGGCCAGAGTATTTGGCATCGATAGCTTTGGGCGAGCCATGGGTGCAATGGGGCCGTTGATTACGCTGTGTATTCTGCCGGCGTACACCATTGTGGGCCGCCTGTTCGATAGCACCGGTAACTATACGGTTAGCCTTCAGCTGTTTGGCTGCGTTGTTGTGGTCGCGGCAGTATTACTGCTGCCACTGCGCTTGCCTAAGTAGCGGCTACGCTTCCCGTAGTTCACGACGCAGAATCTTGCCTGAGGCATTGCGCGGCAGTGCCTCAATAAACTCAATCGCCTTAGGGCATTTAAACGCCGCGATATGCTCGCGGCAAAATGCGATCAATGCATCGGGCGAAGGTTGCTCGTTCTCTTTCGCCACAACAAACGCCTTCACAGCTTCTCCCCATTTTTCGTCCGGTATGCCGATAACCGCAACGTCGGCAACAGCGGGGTGTGAGTACAACGCGTCTTCGACTTCTGCCGGATAGACGTTCTCGCCGCCACTGATAATCATGTCTTTCACGCGGTCATGAATGTACAGGTATCCGTCTTCATCCAGATAACCTGCGTCGCCGGTGCGCAGCCAACCCTGTGCATCAATGGTTTCTGCGGTGGCCTCTGGACGCTGCCAGTAGCCGGCCATGTTTTTCACCGAGCGTGTGGCGATCTCGCCAATCTCCCCGGTCGCCAGCGTTTCACCGGCTTCATCGATCACTTTTATCTCGACGCCCTTCATGGGTTTGCCGACAGAGCGCATTTTAGGATTGCCATTGGGGTCGTGATCTTCAGGGTCCAGCGCAACAATGGTGCCTGAGGTTTCTGTCATGCCGTACATCTGCACAAAGCCGCAGCCCAGACGCTCCATGCTCTCACGCATCAGTTCCAATGGAATAGGGGAGGCGCCGTAGAAGACATAGGTCAGCGACGATAAGTCAGCGGTTTCAATGCGCGGGTGGCCCAGCAGAATTCGCAGCGCGGCAGGCACCATGAACATTTTGCCAATCTTGTATTGCTCGATAAGCTCAAGCGCCGTGTTTGGGTCGTATTCAGGCACGACCACAGCGTGTGCGCCGAAATGCATAATGCCCATGCCAAAGCCCGTGCCGCCTACATGAAAGCAGGGCATGGCCAGCAGTGCCGATTCGCCTTCATTGTAGTCTTGCCAGCTGGCCAGTTCGTCGCCAGCCTCCTGGCCACGCAGGCAGAGAATGCCGTGGCTGCTGAGTACGGCGCCTTTGGGTTTGCCGGTTGTGCCCGAGGTGTAGAGCTGAAGTAAGTCGTCCTTTGAATCTGCGTCCAATTGAGGGTCTGTATCGTCAAACGCTGCCTGCCACTGGGTATACGGTTGCGCCGTTGAAGTGGTAGATACCGTGGTGTCATCCACCTGGTAGGTGGTGGGCGTAAAATCGGCCTCCGCATACAGCGAGGCCACCTGATCGCAAAATGATCCACCGGCAAACAGAAGGCGCGCGCCGCAGTCGTTAATAACATAGGTGAGCTCTGGCCCTGCCAGCCGCCAGTTGATGGGTGTAATCACCGCGCCAATCTTGGCTGCAGCGACCAGTAATTCGAAATACACCGGCGTGTTCTTGCCCAGATAGGCGATGCGATCGCCTCGACCGATCCCGGCTGCCAATAGGCCATTGGCGGTTTTGTTTACCGCAGTATCAAACTCTGCGTAGGTTTGGCGTTGGCCTTCAAAGGAGAATGCCGGCCGATCGCTACACGTTTGTGCGCGTAGGCGGCAGGCTTGCGCGATGGAATATTCTTTGGATGCGGCGTCTGTCATGCAGTCATTCCTCTGTTTACGTATAACGACTTCTAAAACCAAGTTGCGGTCGATTTATGGTCTTGTAGCCTCGCATTTGCGTACAAGAATGGCATAATAAAAAAAATCAGTACATCCTGTATTTATTTAAATTGACTCGATCGAAAGGTATCCAACTATGAGCAAATTGAAACTCGGGCTCGCCCAGGGCTACTGGAGCGCAGGCCCCAACCCTGAATTTGTGGCAATTGCGCAGGAAGCAGAGCGCCAAGGCTTTGACTCTGTCTGGTCTGCAGAGGCCTGGGGCAATGATGCTTTTACGCCGCTGGCATGGATTGGTGCGCACACGTCAAAGATCAAACTCGGTACGGCCGTGGTGCAATTGTCTGGTCGCTCGCCAACGTCTTGCGCCATGCACGCGCTCACGCTCGATCTGTTGTCTGAAGGGCGTTTCATGTTGGGACTGGGTGTGTCTGGTCCGCAGGTGGTTGAGGGCTGGTACGGCCAGCCGTTTCCCAAACCATTGGCGCGCACGCGTGAATACATCGATATCATTCGTCAGGTGTTTGCCCGAGAAGCGCCGGTTACGAATGACGGACCGCATTATCCGCTGCCTTACAAAGGCGAAGATGGTATGGGCTTGGGCAAGCCACTGAAGCCAATCGTACATCCGCTACGTAACCGCATACCCATCTATATGGGCGCTGAAGGGCCAAAGAACATCGCGCTGTCTGCAGAGATTGCCGACGGTTGGTT